>CAYMOU010000070.1:0-14555 GCA_964392115.1 uncultured Defluviitaleaceae bacterium
AGCTTACCTTCCTTAAACAATGATGTGTAGGTACGAATTTGTATTAAATCCATAACTATCTTATTATTGCTTTCTTCGGGCACATTAGAGTCCGACATGGCCAATAATCTTGGGTCACCTATTAATGCGGAGTTCACTTGGAAATTAAAGCCGTTAAGTTTGTTATAATCCAATGCTGTTTGAAAGCCGGTGTAACCCGTCTGGTTTGCGTCAAAGGAAAAGAAAAGGTTTTGACCCTGACCTTGATAAGCGTCATAGCCGTTTTTATGCCCTTTTAGACCGCCTACGCCCTCGTTTACCGCCCATGCAAAGGTACGAACCAATTCGTTAAGTTTATTTTGATAATGAGGAATGCCCTTATAGTCGGAAGTTTTGCCTACGCTTACTTCATATGCAACGGTAGCTATATCGTTTGGCAAAGGTGTACTTGGGTCTATGGTAAATTCAATGGCGTTGGGGTTAGTGGGGTCGTAGGCTGTATAGTAATGCTCAGAGGTTCTGCCGGTAACGGGGTTATACAGGGTAACCTTTCCGCCGGTGGTGCTGTAATCCAATCTGCTTAAGCCGTTTAAAATCAAGCGATTGGCAGCAGTGCTTGAAGCATTTGTGGCGATGCCCTTACCCACGAAGCCGTTGTTGCCGTCTCTAACGTCTATAAGCCCTTTTAATTCGCCTTGTAGGGTAGGGCTGTAAATATCCAGTTTGCGGTTTGAATTGGCAAAATAAATATCGTATAATCCGGGCGCATCGGAAGGGTTGGTTTGTTTGCCGGTTGGTCTGGCTCTTACTTCTATAGGAGAGAAATCAAGATGTTTTACAAACTCTTCGCCGTTAATAAACACGGAAAAACGCCTTTGGCTTAGGCCTCGATATTCCGGGTCGGGATATTTGCCCATAGCATAGTCTTCGTTGGTTTCGACTTCTTTTACTTCCACGTTTACGTATTTAGACAGTTCGTCTACAAGCAAGGCACGGGCGTCTCTAAGGTCGTTTGCGTTGGAGCCGTCCAGTTCGTATTTAAAAATTTGCTCGTTAAGGTTACGTATTTGCAGGCCCAGAGAACTTATGGTGTCGGTGATTATTTTTACTTCGTCGTTGATTTCTTTTTGTTGTTTTTTAAGGGATGAAGCCGTATTGTTGATAAATTTTGCAAGGGTTTGACCGGCTTGCAAAACGCTTGAACGGTAGACCTTGTCACCGGCGGTAGTGCTTAAATCTTGTAGTGTATTGAAAAATTTACTGAATGCACCGTTTATATGATAATCGGTGGATTTATCTTCAAAAGTAACGGAAAACACCGACTCTATTAATTGAAGCTGGGAGTTCTTTACGGAATATTCACCGTAAACCGGGTTTTCGCCCCAGTATTTCAAATCCAAATAAAAACTGCGATATTGCCCTATGCCGTAAATTTCAGAGCCTGTACCCACCATGCCCTTGCCGTTGTAAAGTGCCATGGGGTAAGAAGCCCTGATTTCGGCGTATTGCCTTGAATAACCGGGCGTTTCGGAATTGGCTATGTTATGGTTGGCTACCTCCAAGGCTCCTCGGGCTGTAAAGAGGCCTGTTATGGCTACGTTATATTCAAAAAAAGATGAACGCATTTTTATCGTTCCTTTCAGTAGGACAAGATTAAAACCTTGAGGAAAACTTTTTCCGGAGAAAAAGTCTTCCCCAAATCCCTTTAAAAAAGAATTTATATTTAATTAAAGGGTAGCGGTTAAATTTGGTTACCTCTATACATATGTCTAAATGTGGATTTATCGTCCCACACGGCCTGTTCCGTTAACTATTTTATCTATCATAGAATCTATTGCGTTTAAAATCCTTGCGGAGGCATTGTATGCGTGTTGATATTTCATTAGGTTGGTTAACTCCTCGTCCATGGCTACGTCCTTTACGGAACTGCGCTTGTTGTTAACCTGATTTACCAGCTTCATTTGCTCCTCGTTGAAGGCTATGGCCTGTCTGGTTCTTGTTCCAATATTGTCTACAAAAATTCTGTATGCTCCGGATACGGTTTGTTCAGGTGTTCCGCCGAAATTGTTGGACCATTGATGGAGCATAGCGGCGGTAATGTCCTGATTGTGTATATCGCCGTTTGCAGAGAGACAAAGATTTGTATAGCCTTGGGTGGTGTTAAAAACGGGATTGAGAGCTATATTTCCAAGGGTATATTGAGTGTAGTAATCCGCCGGGTCTTCTTCGATGTATTCACCTGTAACCGGGTCAAAGCGTGGTTTATGTTTGCGAACGAATAATTCCACACCTTGGGTTGTGCCGTCCAAACCGGTGGGTCCTTTATAATTGGGGTTTGGAATATAGGTGCCGGAACCGGCAGGGCTTTCTATTCTTATAGGCATATCATTGCCTGCGGCATCTTTTGTGGGTGCCAACAGGTTGTTTATCATAACCACTATATCATGAACTATTTTGTCGAATTCCTTTATTGTTTTGGGTAGAAAGGCATATGTGACGTCAAACAATTCGTTTTCGTATTGCCTTAGATCAGTGTCATATTTAGGGTCGTTTATGCCTCCGGGGTATAATGTGTTATTTGTATCGTCGGGTTTACTTGGGTTTGAAAATGAATTCCTGGGCATAAACCCACGGGCTACCATCATGCCTTTCAGCGAGCCGTTGTCATTGCCCATATAGGTACTTACACCTGCATTTAAATCAAAGAGTCGTTTATAAGAACCGGAGGGTTCGTTATATGATAAAATCTCAGTGCTTTCGGTAAAAACCGGCTCAACAAATGTATATTTCCCTGAGGTATACTTTAAGCCCAACTTATTAACCATTCCGCCAACCAACAACTCGTTACCTTCGGCGGTAATGTCTACGGTTCCGTCTGCTCTTTCTTTTATGTTTATATCCAAGATGGAGCTTAATTCGTCCAAGGCCTCGTTTCGAGAATCCATAAAGTCGTTGGGGTTATCTGTAGAAGCCTTAGCTTCGGCGATTTTGCCGTTTAGGGTATTAATTTGTTCTACCAAAGTATTAACCCTGCTTACGGCCTTACGAATTTGAAGGTCTAGGTTTTCTTGGCTGTTAATTAGCCTTTCGTAAACGTTGTCTACCCTATTTATGAAGGAAATCGCCATAGAGATGAAGTTTTCACGGGTAGCGGCACTGGTAGGGTCGCCGTCCAGCTCGTTTATGGAATTCCACATTTTTTCAAGGATTTTTTGTACGGAATAATCGGATTCGGTTTCGCCTATGATTTGCTCAGCCTCCGTACCTACCTTAGCTTGAACGGAGTGGTAAGAGGCTTTTTTAACCTCTTGCCTGTAGTGGGCATCTAAAAATTTGTCTCGGATTTGCCTGATGCAGGTTACGTCTGTTCCCAGACCTACTTGCATAGAGCCGTTGGCGTTCATGCCTACTGTTCTATAGTAGAAATCGTTTTGCAAAACTTGCTGACGTGTATATCCGGTAGTGTATATGTTTGAAGTATTATGGCCGGTTACGTATAATCCGGCTTGGGCTGCGTTTAGCCCGCTGACGGCTACGCCCAAACTTTGAAATGAAGCCACGGGTATACCCCCTGTCTGTCTTTATTTTATAGTCAAATTACTTCAAAAGAATAAACCTTGTATTTGGTTTATTGATTCTCAAGTTATTTGACTATAAGCATGAATTTATTAATGGGTGTATCAATTAATCAATAATATTATTTATAACGGCGGTCAGAACCCGACATTTTTCTTATTTAGTTTTAGCCGAATCACCGGAATTATTAGCAATACTTAGATTTATTTGTAAAGAAAGCAATAATCCTCGGAAATCACCCGGGTTTAAGGTCTTATTTTGTAGCAAGTTAGTATTCGGCATTTTGGAAAATGTATATTAGAGTTAATTTGAAATGACTAAAACCCATGTGAGAACCGTATAAGCAAAAAAATTGACGGGAAGATAATAAAAAATAAGTGCGACAAGAAAGCGCCTTTCAAACCCAAAGTAGGGTTTTGAAAGACACTTAAACTAATTCCCTATTTAATGAAAGATAAAAATTTGCAATTTATCCTTGAATTTTTGACTAAATTGCAAATTTTTATCTGCTGTTTTAAATGGAATTAGTATTATTGCAACCTTTCGGCTTTTGAACTACTGTTTAAAATCAAAAAATTTTGAGGCACCGGGCTGTGTTTGGTCTTGGGACGTGTAGGTTGGTTCTTGCTCCGATGCGGAAGAATACAAATTCACGGTAAAATTTATATAATCAAGAGAGTGGTCTATAAGAACACGGTTTTGTTCGTTAACTTCCTTTAGCTTGTTTGCCACAAGAGTCATTCTATCGGTCAATTCAGCCATTTGTTCCTTTTCCGGGCTGTTTAAAGCGGCTGAAAGGGCTGTAAAGTTTATGTCGTTTTGGTTTAAATTAAGCACCATGGCTATGTCTGCCGTTAATTGAGCAATGGATTTTTCGAATTTATTGTTACGGCTGATAAGAGTATTTTCCAATCCGTTGATAAATTGGAGTTGTTCCAAATTATTTTGAATTATTACGTCTTTTTTCTCTTCGGACAACCCCAGTAAATCTTGCAGATTGTTTAATTGCTCTTGAAGTATATTCAACAAATCTTCTATGAGGCTTGCCACGGGTTCCCTCTTTTCTATCCTTTAATGTCAAACAAGGAATCAAGCTCCAAAATGCTGCCGGCAACGTCATCGGCAGTAACTTTATACTGACCGGAACGGATTTTTTTGGTTATTTCTGCTATTCTGTCTTCTCTGACGTCCGGTGTTTTTGAAAGTGCATTACTTACAACTTGATAGTCCTTGGCCGTGGAAGAAAGCGCAAAGGTTTCTTTTTTAGCCTCGGTTTTGTTTTTTTGGGTTTTTTGCCCCGAATTAACGTTGTATTGTTCATAGGCTTTAGAAATATTGGAAATTCTGAAGTCCATATCAATCACCTGCTTAGTGTTTTTACGTGTTTGAGTTACATTATAAGTATCGTCAATTATTAGGCGGAGCATTATAAGATTTTTAATAAATGACAGAAGAAATATCTTTTGTTTCTTGTAAATTTTTACATATTGGAGGTTTACCTATGTAAATTGTTGTTATATTTGCTAGATTTTACACTTTACATGGCATCTTCTGATATATTTTTATGTAAAAGAAAAATACTTTTATATTATTTTTTCTTATTTTTCCGGCAATAACTATCAAACTTTTGTATTTATTAATTCTGTCACTGCAAAAGTTGCGGTATGTACCTCCTTTATGCCCATTTCCGCCAAGGCCTTTGCACATTCGTTTAGGGTGGTTCCGGTGGTGATAATGTCGTCTATAAGCAGGACTTTTTTGTATGAGGAGAAATCTGCGCCGGGAGCCGGTATGATTGCATTGTTTAGATTGGCGATTCTCTCTTTGCGGCTTAGACGGCTTTGGGGTTTGGAGTTACCCACACGTTCAAGAAGGTTAGCCATGGGAACTTTTAAATAAGCGGATAATTCCTTAGCCAACAGCAAAGTTTGATTATAACCCCTGTTATTTAAGCGAACCTTTGGTATGGGCACCGGCACAAGGCAATCCACTTCACCCATATCCGTATTTTTTAAATATAGCTGCATGAAATAGGCCATATCCCTTGCGTATTCCGGTCTGTCATAAAACTTAAATTTGTGAATTATTTCACGAACAACGTCGTCATATTTAAAAGCACCGTAATTTTTCTTGAAATATAGGGCTGTGCCGAAACAAAGATTACACTTGCCGGCCGTGGTTGGGTGACCGCAAATTTCACAGGTGGGTTGGTTTATGAATTGACTTTCAAGCCCTGCTCTGCAACTTTCACATATATGAAATACCTTATCCTTAAAAGGTCGCTTGCAAACCCCACAACCCTCCGGAAAAATCCAATCCAAAATTTTTCTAAATAACGGAAGCATAGTTACCTCCAAACAAACGTAAAAAACACAACTTTGAGGGAGAAAACCTTTTTTTCTACGGCAAAAAAAGCTTTCTCCCTTAAAAATTCCCACAGTCCTTACTCCGCAATTATATGCGGCTTTAAAGCTTGCAATCGCCGAGAAAGTGACGAGTATCTGTCGATTTCTTTGGAGTTATCCACCATAGTATGGATAGCATCTTGTATACCCACAAGCACCACCAGAGTTTTCGCCCGGGTTATGGCCGTATAAATCAGGTTTCGGCTCATAAGCATGGGCGGTGCGTAAATGACAGGGATAATAACCACAGGATATTCGGAGCCTTGGGATTTGTGTATGGTTATGGCGTAGGAAAGCTCCAATTCGTCCAATTGGGTGAAGTCGTAGCTGACAAGACGGTTGTCGTCGAAAAGCACTTCCAGGGTTTCATTTTCCCTGTCTATGGTTTGAATCAGCCCGGTGTCGCCATTGTACACACCCTGTCCGTCCTCGGTATGTATGCCGTTTCTTGCGGTGTACATACGCCAAGGCATATGATAGTTGTTTTTTATTTGCATGACCTTGTCGCCTTCACGAAAGACGGTTTGGCCATGTTCTTTTTGGGTTTTGCCGCCGGATTCGGGGTTTAAAACTGATTGGAGGATGTGGTTTAGGTTCCTTGTGCCCAGAACGGATTTTCTCATGGGAGTCAAGACTTGTATGTCGGTTAAGGCGTTACAGCCGGTATAGGAAGGCAGTCGCTTGGTGATAAGGTCGGCTATGGTTTGTTTTATGTGTTCCGGGTTGCTTTGCCTGATAAAGAAAAAATCACGTTCTTTTTCGTTTAAAACGGGGTATTCGCCCTTGATTATGCGGTGGGCGTTCATTACTATGGCACTTTCCCTTGCCTGCCTGAAAATTTCGTCCAGTTCCACCACTTTTATCAAGCCGCAGGTGATAATATCCTTTAAAACATTACCGGCACCAATAGAGGGCAGCTGATTTACGTCACCCACCAGAATCAACCGAGAGCCTTTAGCAACAGCCTTTAACAGGGCGCTCATAAGTAAAATATCCACCATGGAACTTTCGTCTATAATGATAACGTCGGCTTCTATGGGGTCGTCCTCGTCCTTGTTAAAAACGGAGTATTCGCCTTGGTTTTGCAGAAGCCGGTGTATGGTTTTTGCAGGACGACCGGTGGTTTCTTCAAGGCGTTTTGCGGCTCTGCCGGTGGGTGCCGCCAGTTCTATCTCCAAGCCCCGTAATTGCAACAGGCGGATTATGGTGTTAATGGTGGTGGTTTTTCCCGTTCCCGGGCCGCCGGTTATTACCAGAACGCCGCATTCCAAGGCGTATTTTACCGCCAGACGTTGCTTTTCTGCCAGTTCTATACCGGTCATGGCTTCGGCTTGGTTTATTTCCTTTTCCGGGCAAGTTTCCGAAAGTTCGCTGTTTACGGTAAGTTCCAACAGTTTTTTGCTGATATGGCTTTCGGCGTAAAAATATTGGTTTAGGTAGATGTTAAAACAGCCGTCGATTTGTTCACGGCAAATTATTCGGTTAAACTGCATATCCGTCAGCGTATGCAACAGTAGTTCCGGCTCTGACGAAAGCAATTCGCCGGTACGAAACAAAAGTTCTTCCTGAGGCAAATATACGTGACCGCTGGTTGCGGCGTTTTGCAAAATATATTTGACCCCGGCGGAAAGTCGGTTGGGTGAGTTTTTGTCTATACCCATTTTTTCCGCTATGGAATCCGCAGTTTTAAAGCCCAACCCGAAAATTTGGTCGGTAAGGGCAAAGGGATTGTTTCTTATAATATTGTAGGTTTCGCCCTTGTAGGCCTTGTAAATTTTCAAAGCCATAGTCAGAGAAATACCCAAGGGCTGCAAAAAAAGCATTATTTCTCGCATATCCCGTTGTTCGTGGAACACAGCTTGAATATTTAATGCTTTTTGCAGGGTGATGCCCCGGATTTCCGCCAGACGTTCCGGTTGGTCTTGGATGACGGTAAGGGTTTCCTCGCCAAAGGCCTTGACCAGACGTTTGGCAAGACCTTTGGCAACGCCCTTAATTACCCCGGAAGCCAGGTATTTTTCTATATGGTCCACCTTTGTAGGCAAGTGGGTTTCGTAGGAAATTACGCTTAGTTGTTTGCCGTAGGTTGGATGGGTAACGAACCTGCCGGTGATTTTCACTCGTTCGCCGCAATTTACGTGGGGTATATGTCCCACGCAAACATAAGGCTCTTCGGTATCGCCGTCGCCCACGGAAAAAACCGTGTAGCCGTTCTCAGAATTTTTATAAATAATGCTCTCAACCGTGCCCGGGATTATGACTTCCTCGTTCATAGGGTTGAAATCAGTTTGCATTTCTGCGGATTATTTCTTCACGTTTGGGGCCGCTGCTAACCAAGGTTATGGGCACGCCCAGTTGTTTTTCCAAGAAATAAACGTAGTTCTTGGCGTTTTCGGGAAGTTCGTCAAAGGAGCGTACCCCTCTGATGTCGCAGTTCCAGCCGGGCAGTTTTTCCAATACGGGTTTTGCCTCGTATAATAAAGAAGTGGGTAAAAAGTCTTGGGTGATTTCACCGTTTACTTCGTAGCCGGTGCAAACGCCGATTTCGTCCATGTAGCCTAAAACGTCTATACAGGTTAAGGCTACTTCGGTTGCAGCTTGGAGTTTTAAGCCGTGTCTTGTGGCAACACAGTCAAAATAGCCTACACGGCGAGGTCTGCCGGTGGTTGCGCCGTATTCGCCGGAGTCGCCGCCTTTTGCACGCAGGGTAGTTGCTTCGTCGCCGAACATTTCGGAAACAAATGGGCCTTCGCCTACTGCACTGGAATAAGCCTTGGTTACAGCCATAATATTGGTTATGGCATAGGGAGCAATGCCGGCACCTACAGCCGCATAAGCCGCCAAGGTTGAAGACGAGGTAACAAAGGGATAAATTCCGTGTTCTGCGTCTTTCAAGGCACCAAGTTGGCCTTCCATAAGGATGTTTTTGCCTTGTTTAACGGCATCTTGAAGGAATTTAACGGTATCGGTTACAAAGGGTTTGATTTTGTTTGCTTTTTCAACAAGGTTGTTGTAAACCTCTTTGTAATCCAGCGGTTCTTTTTTATATAAATTCACGAGAATTACGTTAATTTTTTCGTACAGGAATTTAAGTTTGTCCTGTAAGTCTTTGTCATAAAAAATTTGCCATAACTGAACGCCCACTTTTGCGTATTTATCGGAATAGAAAGGTGCTATGCCGGATTTTGTGGAGCCGAAGCTGCGTTCTTTAAGGCGTTCTTCTTCACATTGGTCGAAAAGCACGTGGTGGGGTAAGATAACCTGTGCTTTGTCGGAGATTAAAAGATTAACTTTGGGCACTGCCTTTTTAATGGATTCGATTTCGCCCAAAAGCAGGTCTATATTCAGGGCTACGCCGTTGCCCATTACGTTAATAACGTTATCATAAAATACGCCGGACGGTAATTGGTGCAGGGCGAATTTTCCGTATTCGTTGATTATGGTATGGCCGGCGTTGGAGCCGCCTTGAAAGCGTACTACTATATCCGAATCGGCGGCGTACATATCAGTGATTTTACCCTTGCCTTCGTCTCCCCAGTTTGCTCCTACTATTGCTTTTATCATAAATATTCCCTCCGGTGTGAAGTTTGGGTAGTGCGGTATGGAAAAAGATTAAGACCTTGGGGAAAACTTTTTCTGAAGAAAAAGTTTTCCCCAAACCCCTTTCAAAAAGACTTTATCAAAAAAGAAAGGGCATATGATTTATGGATTATACTTCTAATATAGTTTGTTCAAAACCGTTAAGTTTAGCTTGGTTTTTGTCGAGGATAGGTTTTACGCAGGTGTTTATAAATTCTTCGGTTTGGACCGGGGCCAGGCCTACAAAATCTTGGGATACCGTATTTGCTTGCAGGTCTGCAAGACTCATGTTGAAGGCAGGGTCGTTGGCTATTCTTTGGAGAAGGTCGTTTTCTTCGCCACGGACTTTAACGGCTTCGCCGGCTGCCATAGCGTGGGTGCGGATACGTTCGTGGAGTTCTTGTCTGTCGCCGCCTTTTTTAACTGCGTCCATAAGTATGTTTTCCGTTGCCATGAAGGGCAGTTCTGCGTTAACGTGTTTTTCGATTACTTTTGGGTAGACTACCATGCCTTCTGCAATGTTCAGGTAGATGTTTAAGATGGAATCCACACAAAGGAAGGCTTCCGGCAGGGCAAGGCGGCGGTTGGAGGAGTCGTCCAGAGTACGCTCGAACCATTGCACGGAGGAAGTCATGGCTGTATTTTGGCTGTCTGCTATTACAAAACGAGCAAGTCCGCTGATACGCTCGGAACGCATGGGGTTGCGTTTGTAGGGCATGGCAGAGGAGCCCACTTGTTTGGTTTCAAAGGGTTCTTCGATTTCTTTTAAGTGTTGTAAAAGACGCATATCGTTGGAAAATTTTGAACAGGATTGGGCGATTTGGCTTAAAACGTTCATGAAACGGGAATCGATTTTTCGGCTGTAGGTTTGACCGCTTACGGGATATGTACCGCTGAATCCGAAGTCCCGGGCTATGGCATCGTCCAGTTGTTTTACTTTTGAGATGTCGCCGTTAAACAATTCTTTAAAGCTGGCTTGGGTACCGGTGGTGCCTTTGGAGCCGAGAAGTTTGGCGTTTTCCAGCACGAAGTCAATTTCTTCAATGTCCAACAACAAATCATGCATCCACAGGCAGGCACGTTTTCCCACAGTGGTAAGCTGTGCAGGTTGGAAGTGGGTAAAGCCCAAGGTAGGCAGGTCCTTGTATTTCATTGCAAAATCAGCAAGTTTGGAAACTACGGCTATAAGTTTTGCTTTGATTAGTTCCAGGGCTTCTTTCATTATAACTATGTCGGCGTTGTCGGTTACGTAACATGAGGTGGCGCCCAGATGGATTATGCCTTTAGCGTCCGGGCATTGCTCTCCGTAGGCATGAATATGGGCCATTACGTCATGACGCAACAGCTTTTCGGTTTTTTCGGCTACATCGTAGTTTATGTCAGTTTTGTTGGCTTCCAGTTGGTCTATTTGTTCTTGGGTGATGGGTAGGCCTAAGCTTTTTTCGGCCTTAGCCAAGGCTATCCATAATAAACGCCAGGTTCTGAATTTTTTATCGGACGAGAAGAGTTCTTTCATTTGTTTGGAGGCGTAGCGTCCGCTTAGAGGTGATTGGTACACGCTTGTTGAGTCCATAGGCTTGTCCTTTCGAGAGGTGTAAGATTTGTGGGCTTGCGGCGTTGCTATGAGGAAACCGGAAAGGGAAATACCTTGAGGGAAACTTGTTCTGAAGAAAAAGTTTCCCTCGTACCAACTCGTCTAAGAATAATTGTTTTTAAATCTCACAATGCGAATTGGTATTGTGTTGCAATAATAAGTCTCCTCATGCCGCTTTATACTAATTCTATATTTAATGAAGGATAAAAATTTGCAAATTATCCTTGAATCTTTGTCTAAATTGCAAATTTTTATCTACTGTTTTAAATGGAATTAGTTTATATAAATGTGAATTATTCGCCTTTTAATTTGCGTAACAGATTTTTGTAAGAATTTTCCGAACGGATAAAGTCCTCATCGTTTTCATACAGGAGCAGTATGTTTTCCGGGCTGAGTTCTCGGGCCAATACCAGTTCGTCGTTGGAATCCACACCGAATTTCAGAGAGAATTCCACGGGTTTCATGCCTAATTTATTGAAGACTTCCAGTAAAATATCATTGATTTTAAAGGCGGTCTGTCGGATGGCTGTTAGTTTATCCTTATTTATTATGCCGAAGGCGATGGCGTGATGCTCGTTAAGCATGGGATTGCCCAGTTCATCATTGGCAAGGTACATTTCCGGCACAGGTATAGGCAGAACCGAGCCTTTTTCTACGCCGTATTTTTCGGCAAAGGAGTCCGAGACTATGTTTCTTACCATTAAGGTTATGGGTAGCAGAGTAACACGTTTGACCAAGCTTTCTCGTTCGTTTAGACGAGTAATAAAGATGGTTTTGATGCCTTTTTGCATTAGCAACAGAAAAATAATTGTGGCTATTTCGTTTATAATTATACCCTTGCCTTCGAACGAGTCGGTTTTTTGGGGGTTAACTTCGTCTTTGTATTCTATAATATTCTGGGTCGGGTCGTCGGTTTCGTATTCGTCCTTTGACTTGCCGGAAAAAATTAATTTCCCTTTTGTCACCTTTTTATCACCTTCCTTTTTAAACGGCAACGGGCTGAAAGAGCAAAAGAGAGAAAACCTTGAGGGAAACTTGCTCCGAAGAAAAAGTTGGCAACAAACTCCCTTCAAAAAGACTTTTACTAATTTCATATTTATTGAAGGATAAAAATTTGCAAATTATACTTGAATCTTTGTCTAAATTGCAAATTTTTATCTACTGTTTTAAATGAAATTAGTATTAATAATAAATATATAATTCAAAACTACGCAGATATTTATATATTTAGACTATTTTAGGTCCACTCGATTATATGTCCTTTTATTGCCATTCGCAGGTTGCCGGAGGTTTGCCGGTTATATCGTAGAGTACGAATTGGATTTCCTCGTGATTTTTTAACACAGTGTCGGCAAGCTGGGATATTTGCTCGAAGGAGCAAACTCCGCCAAGGGATGCCGGTGCGCCTGTCATAAAGTCGTTGGTGCAGAATGTACGAATTGCAACGGAGTAGGGTTTGTCTATGCCCATGGGAAGCAAAACAGCGAAGGTTTGGCTGATTTTGCAGGCTTTTAGGGCATCAGTTACTACGTGGTCTATCTCTTGGAGCAATTCTACATTTTTATCATTAATATACATGGGGTTGCAGGAAATGTTTCCTGTTACTTCCTTGGGGTTAAGCACAAGAACAACACGGTTTATTTGTTTGATGTTGTTTGTGATTTGTTTGGAGAAATTATAGAGACTGTCCCAAGAAATTTCTCCTGCTTCTTTCCAAACCAAAGCCAAGTGGCCGAAGGTACGGCAGTCTCCGGAAACACCTACGGAACGCAGGGGCAGTACCTTTGCTTTAAACTCATTTTGAGTAGCAACCAGTTTATTGAAATTTTCCTCTTCGTTTTCAAGTAAAGTTTCGGTGCCGTCGGAACATTGCAATCTTACGGAAAGTCCCGGTCCCGGGAAGGGTTGTCTTTGGGTGACTTCTTCGTCCAAACCAAGGATACGTCCAACTTGACGTACCTCGTCTTTGTGCCAATCCCAGTTGGTTTCTACAACCATACCCTTTGCACGAGCCTGACGGATTATATCAACGTCGTTATGATGGGTTTTGATTTTATGAGCATAAACAGAGACTTCCGGGTTGCCGCTTTCTATAAGGTCCGGTCTTAAAGTACCTTGGGCAAGGAAGGTCTTGTCGAAATCCAGGTTAAGTTCCAAAGCGGCGTCTCTTACGGTTTCGATAAATACTTGACCGATAAGATTGCGTTTTTCTTCCGGGTCTGTAAGGCTTGTTAAAGGCCCCATGTTTTTTCCGCCTATTTCGGTAACAGAATTAAAGAAGCGTTCTTTTGCGTTAATACGTTTGAGATTTTTCAGTCCCAATTTATTCAGGTTTTCGCAAATTAAATCGCTTTCGTTTTTACGCATCAAGCCGTGGTCTATGTGTATGGCATAGACTTGCTCCGGTTTAAGGGCTTTCAAAAGCAATGCCGCTGTAACAGCAGAATCCACACCGCCGCTTACCAGCACTATAACATTGTTTTCTCCAACCTTTTCCTTTATATGTTCTACAGAAGTCTGTATTCTATCCTCTAAAGAATAATGTTCTTTGTAGCCGCAAATTTTACGCAGGAAATTTTCCAGCATTTTTGTGCCGTTCACGGTTAAATCAACTTCAGGGTGAAATTGCACTCCGTAGATTTTCTTTTCTTCGTTATAAATACCCGCAACCACTTCGCCGGTATATGCACTTGCGATAAAGCCCGGTGCATGTTCTTTAACAGCGTCGCCGTGGCTCATAAGTACGGTTTGGGTTTCGTCCAACCCGTCAAAAAGAGGGCAGGAAAGGTCCACCTTAATATCGCATTCGCCGTATTCGGATTTTACTCCGCCGGCAACCACGCCGCCAAAGGCAACGTTAATCAGCTGCATACCGTAGCATATTCCCAAAATGGGCAAGCCCGTATCGAATAATTTCGGGTTATAAGAGAGTGCATTTTCATGCCATACGGATTCGGGACCGCCCGACAATATAACTCCTTGAAAGTCGCTTAATACCTCCGGGTCTGCACCTATGGGAAGAATTTCTGATTTTACTCCCAAAGCACGCACCTTTCGGTCTATAACCTTTGTATACTGACCGCCACAGTCCAATATGGCTAATTTTTCCATCAGTTCATTCCCCTAACTAGATAGTTCGTTTAATCCGGCCGGTTACCGGTCATACGGTAAATAATAAAAAGAATTAAACCTTGAGCGAAACTTTTTCCGGAGAAAAAGTTTCCCTAAAACTCCCTTCAAAAAGACTTTGATATTTTTGAGCAGAGTTTTATTTGTTGTCGGGTTATTTTACTTCCATAAATAATTTACCGTATATATGCACCTATTTAATCTACCGGCGTTGTTGCGG
Organism: uncultured Defluviitaleaceae bacterium; assembly: GCA_964392115.1. GTDB lineage: Bacteria > Bacillota > Clostridia > Lachnospirales > WRBF01 > CAYXWM01. The sequence continues at coordinate 14,483 of CAYMOU010000070.1, forward strand.
ATCAAACAGAAATAATATTATTATGCATACTGCTTTTAATTTTAACATTTCCGGGGTTAATAAATCAAGCTGT
>CAYMOU010000071.1:0-14536 GCA_964392115.1 uncultured Defluviitaleaceae bacterium
TATTTTCATAGTCTATGTCTTTGGGCAATTTTTTTTCAACCAACTTTTTGAATTGCTCCACTTGGTCCTGCTGGCGTTTAATGTAGCCCTCGTATTTAATAGTAATGTTCACCTGTTCGCTGACGGCTAAATCCAAGTCCGGACGGTTGGGGTCAAAGGGCTTTAGTATCCGGTAACTAAGTTCCGGACGTTTGATTAAATCCGGGAGTTTTACTCCGCTTGTAATAGGAGTGGTGTTGTGTTCTTCCAAAAGGCGGTTAACTTCCTCCGACGGTGAAATTACAATTTGATTTAATCGTGCAATTTCTTCCGTAATTTGTGATTCTTTTTGAAGGAATTTATTGTAGCGTTCTTGGCTGATTATGCCTATTTCGTAAGCCTTGGGAGTAAGCCTGCGGTCGGCGTTGTCCTGTCTTAACAAAAGGCGGTATTCGGCACGAGAGGTCATCATGCGGTAAGGTTCGTTTGTGCCTTTTGTAACCAAGTCGTCAATAAGCACGCCTATATAGCCCTCGTAACGTTGAAGAACCAGGGGTGATTTGCCTTGGATTTTCAAGGCGGCGTTTATGCCTGCCATCAACCCTTGAGCGGCGGCTTCTTCGTAACCGGAACTTCCGTTTAGCTGACCGGCGGCGAAAAGCCCGTTAATGTTTTTAAACTCCAGGGAAAGTTCCAGCTGGGTTGCGTCTATACAGTCGTATTCTATGGCGTAGCCCAGGCGCATTATATGGCAGTTTTCCAAACCGGGTACGGTACGAAGCATGGCTTCTTGTACGTCCTCCGGTAAAGAGGTGGACATACCCTGTACATACATTTCGTTGGTTTGCAGGCCCTCCGGCTCTATGAAGATTTGGTGGCGTTCCTTATCCGCAAAGCGCATAACCTTGTCCTCAATTGAAGGGCAATATCTTGCGCCGGTGCCTTCTATTACCCCGGAATACATGGGTGAGCGGTTTAAGTTGTCCTTAATAATGTTATGAGTTTCCTCATTGGTATATGTCAGGAAACAGCTTTCTTGTTTGCGTGCTATGGATTCGGGCGTGTTTTCGAAGGAAAAAGGCGTAACCGGGTTGTCGCCGGGTTGCTCGGACATTTTAGAGTAGTCTACGGTGCGTCCGTTGATTCTGGGTGGTGTGCCGGTTTTAAAGCGGAACATTTTTATGCCCAATGCCGCCATATTTTCGCTTAATCTTTTTGAGGCTTTTAAGCCGTTGGGTCCTGAATATGTGATGGTGGAGCCGCAAAGGCAACGGGCGTTAAGGTAAGTACCCGTACAGAGTATAACCGCCTTTGCCTTGTAAATTCGGCCGGTTTCGGATACTACGCCGGTAATTTTGCCGTCCTCGGTTAGAATTTCCGTAACTTCGCCTTGAACAATGCTTAGGTTTTCGGTTTCTTCCAGCACGGATTTCATGGCTTGGGTGTATTGGTATTTATCGGCTTGGGCACGTAAGGAATATACGGCCGGGCCTTTGGATTTGTTAAGCATACGGTTTTGTATATAGGTTTTGTCGATATTTTTGCCCATTTCGCCGCCTAGGGCATCTATTTCACGGACGATAATGCCCTTAGAACTGCCGCCTATGTTGGGATTACAGGGCATCATGGCGATGGAGTCCAGATTTATGGCGAACATAACGGTTTTCATGCCCATGCGAGCCGCCGCAAGGCTTGCTTCACAACCGGCATGGCCGCCGCCCACCACGGCAACGTCGTATTCTGATAGGTTTATAGTGTTCATTTTCTTGCCTTTCTTTGTGTAGTGTGGAAAAGAGTAAGACCTTGAGGGACACTTTTTCTGATGAAAAAGTTTCCCTCAAACTCCCTTCAAAAAGACTTTAATATTGTGTGTTGAAAGGGTATTGCTAAGGGTAGCTTTACTTTTTTGTAGATTTCCGGTATAATATGTGAACAACTTTTTCTTTGACTTTTCTGTATAAACTTTCTTATTAATTCATTTCTCTTATTTTCCTAAGCAAAACGCTTCAAAAATCCTATCTATTATTGATTCTCCCACACTCTCACCCAGTATCTCACCTAATTTTTCGTAGGCTATCATTAAATCTATGGCTGCTATATCTTCCGAGAAACCTATGGTTATGGATTCTAAGGCTCGTTCCATGGCTTCTGCCGCTTTTGTAAGTGCTGTTTTGTGGCGGAGGGTGGTTATTTGCAGTTGGTCGTTGGAGAGGAGTTCTTCTTTGAAGAAGAGTTCTACCATGGTTTTTGTAAGGTCTTGAAAGCCTTGGCCGGTTTGAGTGGAAAGTTCAACAATAGGTTGAGAGAATTTGCTTAAATCGACCTCTGTTATTACTTGCGGTAAATCCGATTTATTTACGGCTGTAAGAACCGGCTTGGAGTTTTGTTCTTTCAGGCGGTTGTATAATTGGATTTCTTCTTCATCTATGGCTCTTGAACCGTCCAACATAAAAATAATCAAGTCGGCATTTTGGGCACGGTCTAGGGCAACGGTTACACCTATTTGCTCTATTTTATCCTGAGTTTCACGTATTCCGGCGGTGTCTGTAATTTTAAAGGGTATATTTTGCAAATTAATGTATTCTTGTAAAATATCTCTTGTGGTGCCGGGAATGTCTGTAACTATGGCACGTTGTTCGTCAAGGAACATATTCAGCAAGGAGGATTTGCCGGCGTTGGGCTTACCAAGAATTACTGTATCTACGCCGTTTTTTAGGAGTTTACCCTGCTCATAACCGGCTATAAGCCCGTATATTTCTTGGGTAATACTTTTGCATTCCTTGGAAACCTCTTGTAGGTTTTGAGTTTCTTCCTCATGCTCCGGATAGTCTATGGAGACTTCTATATGGGTGATAAGGTTTAGAACCCTCTCTCGGTATTCTCTGATTTTTTGGGAAAGCCTACCTTGTACCTGTTGAGCCGCCATTAATAGGGCCTGTTCTGTTTTAGCGTTAATAATTTCCGTTACGGCCTCCGCTTGGCTTAAATCTATTCGTCCGTTTAAGAAGGCACGTTTTGTAAATTCGCCCGGTTCAGCCGGTTCTGCACCGGATTTCAGCACCAGTTCCAAAACGGCATAAACACAGGTAATTCCGCCGTGACAGTTTATTTCCACGGTATCTTCACGGGTATAGGTGTTTGGTGCCAGCATGACCGCCACCAAAACTTCATCCAAAACTTTGCCGCCGGGGTTTACTATATGCCCAAATGTTAAGGTGTGAGTTTTGTATTCGCTTTTTTGTTTTTTGGGTACAAATATTTTTTTAAGTATGTCCACTGCTTGGGAACCGCTTATACGGACGATGCCTATGCCGCCGTTACCCATGGGTGTAGACACAGCTGCTATGGTTGTAGGGTTCATTAAAATCACTTCTTTATATAAAATATTCTGAAATATAGTATTTTCTCGTTTATAATTCTTAGCCTTGATTACAAAAAACAGCACATAACCGAAAGCTTTTTGTAAACAGTTCATATACCCGGGCAAAATACATTTATAATGAAGAAACTAAAACGTGGTGGGATATACAAACGTAGATACATTAAAAACCAAACTGTACTAAGCTTAAAGGTCATGCACCGTTATTTAAGTGGTGTGGTGTGATGTAATCGAACCGGTCATTCTGTGCATAAATAAAATTTATGCAAATATTATCAAAGTTCGATAAAAATGCAGTAAGCAATTTTATCGAACTCGTTATTTTAAGGCTTATTTATTTCTTGGGTGAGATAACAACGTTTCTGAAAGGTTCTGAACCTTCGGAATGGGTTGTTATATATCGGTCGCTTTGCAATACGGAATGTATTATGCGACGTTCATAAGGGTTCATGGGTTCAAGAACCACATCTTTTTTGGTTATTTTAGCTTTTTTTGCAAGATTGTAAGCCAGAGCCTCTAAAGTTTCTTTACGGCGTTGACGATAGTTTTCCGTATCCAAAGTTATGCTGATAAAGGGTGCGGAGCCTTTGTTTACAATCAAATTAAGCAGGTACTGCAAGGAGTCCAACGTTTGCCCACGTTTGCCGATGAAAACGCCCATGTCGTCGCCTTTCATGTTAACGTACATTTGGCGGTCTACCAGTTTTGTATCTACTTCCACAACCAAACTCATGGAGGTGGACAACTCACGCAGGAAAGTTTTTACGATAGATTCGGGGTCGAATTTTTTGGTGACAAGCACCTTGGCAGGCTTGCTGCCTATGCCGAAAAGCCCTCTGGAACCCTGTTCCAAAACGGTTACTTCTACGGCGCTTAACGGGAGATTGAGTTCCTTTAATGCTGAATTAATGGCGTCATCAACAGTCTTACCGGTTTTCTCAACGCTTTCCATTAAGACCCACCTCTTTTTTCAAAGGATTTTTATCGGTAAAAAAGTACTTGTTCATTATTAATTGTTGGAACACTTGGAATACAGATGACGCAATCCAATATATACCTACACCGCCGGGGAATCCGATTGTAAAGAAGCCCATTACCAGTGGCATGGTGAAAAGCATAACCTTTTGGGATTGTGCCGCACTGCCGGTGGCCGAGATTTTTGTCATCAAATAAGAGGAAAGGAAGGTGGTTACCACAGCAAGTATGGGTATCAAAATTCCGGGCCACATAAGGCCGGCGTTTTCGATAAGGTTGATGCCCATAAAATGATCTACTCTTACTTTTTCGTTGATTAAGGGTGTTAATTGAGCAGCAACTTCTGCCGGTGCGTTGGAAATTACAGTGTCCCATTCGCCGGTAGTCATCAGGTTTAAGATTTTTTTCAAGTCCACAGCGCTTTTTAAGTCAATCATGACTCCGCCGGATTTGGGCACGGCTATGGGTTTTATAACATTAAGACAAAAGTCGGTGGCATAGTTGGGAATGCTGAGTATCAAATTTGAGAGTTTATCGTATAAAGTACCGACTTTCGAAATATACAAATAAGCGTTTTGCATCAAATAACTGAGTGCCAAAAATATGGGAAGCTGAATCAATAGAGGCAGACAGCCGGAAAAAGGGTTAACCTTTTCTTTGGAATATAAAGCCTGCATCTCTGCACTCATTTTGCGTTGAATTTCCGGGTCTTTGTTGCCGGCGTATTTTTGCTTGATTTTCTCCAATTCCGGTGCAATACGTTGCATACCAACCATTGACTTATGCTGTTTGAAAGCCAGAGGAACCATCAATAATCTTGTAATAAAAGTTAATATAATAATGGAGAGACCCAAAGTTTGGGCACCGTCTGTAATCAGAAAATAGAAAAATTCGAAAACGTAATTCAAGATAAAGCCGAGAAAATTAGCAATAGGACCTACAATAAATCCGGGTTCATTCTGCACTTTACTTAAGATAAGCCAATTGTCTAGGGTAAACAAGTTTTATTTCCTCCATTCTGAAGCCCGATTCGGGATGCTTGTCCGACATGTGACCGAGCAGTCATATATTCGGAGGTATTCCTTTTAGAGAATCGGGTCGGTACTATGCTAATTCCGAGTACTTGGGATGAAGTTTTAATTATCGCGGAATACACGCAAACAAAATTAATACCGCACGAACAACACAGTGCAGCTCGGACAGTATTTTGGGGTTAAAATCGTTATTTATTTTTTACAGGTTTCGGTGGAACGGGGTCATAGCCGCCGGCAGAGAAGGGGTTGCAGCGTAAAATACGCCATATACCCAATAACAGGCCCACAAACACGCCGCGGTTTAGAATTGCCAGATAGCAATATTCGGAACAGGTAGGGTAAAACCTGCAGGCCGGCGGCAAGCAGGGTGATACCCGTTTTTTGTAAAACTTCAACAAATACAACAAGCATTTTTTAATCATATAATCACGTTCCACTGCTGAATTAACGCCGATTAAAATACCGGCGATTAATTAATGAAAAGATTGTGTTTTTTAAGCAGAAAGTCGATTGAATTCAAGACATCTTGAAAGCTTGCCGTGTCCATGGGTTTTCTTGCTATAATCACTATATCAAAGCCGGGAGTAACAGCCTTTTCCAAGCGTCTGTAACCCTCTCTCAAAAGGCGAGTGATACGGCTTCGCTTGACCGAGTTGCCGACCTTTTTGCTTACCGAAAAACCCAGGCGGTTTGTGAGGCTCCTGTTGTTGAGAACATAAATTACCATATACTTTGTAGCAAAGGATTTACCCCGGCGGTAAACCTTATTGAATTGCCGAGTGTTTTTTAAAGTAAACATATTCGAATATTAAGCGGAAAGTACTTTTCTGCCTTTTCTGCGTCTTCTCAACAGAACCTTTCTGCCGTTTGCGGTAGCCATACGTTTTCTGAATCCGTGAACCTTGCTTCTTTGTCTTTTCTTGGGCTGGTATGTTCTTTTCAAGTATTACACCTCCTTCTGTACTAAAACCTTTCCCGCAGTTACATAAAATAACCGCCGTCCGGGTTTAGCATAACGCCGGTCAGCAAAACATCCTGTCAAATAATACCGTGTATGTTTATCAAGAATTAATAAAAATTTGTAATCAAGCCTTAGTTCTAAGGAAAAATCACAAGTTTGTTACCTTAATTAAATACATAATCGGTATAAAACCCTGTGGGAAGGTATTTCTTCACATAACCAATAAGGGTTGACTTTTTTGACTCGGTGTCCTCCGGAAATGGCGTAATCGGCGTGAATCGCCGTTTTATAGAAACATTATAGTACTTTAGCATATACTCGTCAAGTATTATGGCAGTAATTATGGGTTATGCCGGTTATATGCAAAAAAAATGTTAATTAACGTGAGTTTTGCTAAGTTATTCTAACCGAAAATCAAAATATAATTTGCATTAATTAAAGAAGGTTTTCCACAGCAAGCATTTTTTTCAATAATCTAACTGATTTACCTGATTAATGTTGATAACTTTTAAGAATTTAACAAAACCTTCTATCCACTTTTCACCGGGTTATTGTTTTTTTGTTTCACACCTATACGCCGGCCTTAGGGAAATTATTGTCACCTAAGACCCCATTGGTGAAAAAATTGCTTAAACAAGCCGGTTCCATGAGTAATGCCAAGTTGTCGATAAATATCGAAACTTGAAAAACTCTTGCTTATCCACAGATTATTTGATATTATTAACAGGTGAAATTTAAGTAATCCACAGACCGGTTATGCACAGGCTGTTGATAATTTTGTTGATAACTTTACAATTTAGTAACAAAATTTGACCGGCCCTTGCTAACTTTGATATAATTATTAACGTAATCAACAGAAAAAAGCGTTAAACAAAGCCCGATTATTTTGGTATTTTACAAACCGGTTAAACCGGCGTTTTTTTGCAGAAGCTATTAACAAAGATTACCCGGGATAATGTTTATATTTTTATCAACAGCTGTTGATAATTGATTTCCGGCCAAGTTTTCCACGTTATCCACATTTTTATCAACAGCTTTTGTACACAATATTAACAAGGTTTTAGGGCAAAGCTCAAGGTTCATTTTTTAAAAATGTTACCACAAAATACATCCGTAACCCGAAAACAACGGGCAGAACGGGACAACAGCAGAAAATACAGAGTTTTATAGTCAAATACTAATTAAAGAGTAACAAAAGCGTATATTCGTAGTGGTGAGCGAACCGTCCACGAAGAATAGCTTTTGTTAATATTCCTTATTTGTTTGACTATGTAGGAGGATAAAAATGAACGAAGAACTTCACAGTGCTTGGGCTTACGCACTTAAACTTATGGAAAAATCATTTACCGACGTAGTCTACGATACATGGATAAAAACCCTTGAACCCGTAAGTATGGACGAAACCGGGTTTGTGTTGCAAACCAAAAAAAGTTTTTTTAAGACTACCATAGAACAGCGCTATCTTCATGAGATAACCAACGCCGTACGCTCCGCAACCCGTTCCGACATCAACGTCTACATTACCACAAGCGAAGAGCCTCAATTACAAGAAGAAAGAACCAACTCGTCTGACGGCAACAACTCCAAAAGCAATATACAAAGCAAATACGTTTTCGAAACCTTTGTACGTGGCAAAAGCAACGAATTAGCCTATGCCGCCTGTGTGGCAGTTGCGGAAGCTCCCGGTCTGACCACCTACAACCCTCTGTTTTTATACGGCGGCGTTGGTCTGGGAAAAACTCACTTGATGCATTCCATCGGCAACTACATACTCAGCAAAAACAACAACAAGCGTGTGCTTTACGTATCCACCGAGACCTTTACCAACGAATTGATTAACTCCATCAAAGACCGCAAAAACCAAGTTTTCCGTGATAAATACAGAGAAATAGACGTTCTGCTTATAGACGATATTCAGTTCCTTTCGGAAAAAGAAGGTACTCAAGAGGAGTTTTTCCATACATTCAATACCTTATACCACGCCAACAAACAAATCGTTATCTCCTCGGACCAACCTCCAAGAGAAATAAAAACCCTTGAAGAACGCTTGAGCAGTCGCTTCGGTTGCGGCCTTATAGTGGATATTTCCTCACCGGACTTTGAAACACGTACCGCCATTTTGGAGAAAAAAGCTGAGCTGGACAAGCTGGACATACCCAAAGAAGTAACCAAGTTTATAGCCCGTTCCATAGTCTCCAACATCAGAGATTTGGAGGGTGCGTTGAACAAAATTTCAGCCTATGCCAAACTGTCAAAAACAGAAATAACTTTGGAATTGGCAGAGCGTTCGCTGAAAGATTTAATCGTCGAAGGCGAAAAAAGAGAAATCACCGTAGAGCTTATACAGGAAATAGTCTGCAACCATTACAATGTCACTACAGACGAGCTTTTAAGCAAAAAACGCAGTCAAAACATATCCTACCCCAGGCAAATCGCCATGTATCTTACCCGTAAATTGGTGGATATTTCTCTGCCCAAAATGGGTATGCAGTTCGGCGGACGAGACCATTCAACCATTATTCACGGTTGCGAAAAAATCACCCAAGACCTGGAGAAAAACCCCAAACTTCGTAACGAATTAATGCTGCTTGAACAAAAAATCCGAGAATAAACCATATCTTCAAATGTTTTTGGAGAGAGTTTGAGGGAAACTTTTTTTCACGAAAAGTTTCCCTCAAGGTTTGTTTTTTTCATATTTGTAAAAATAAATTTTTTTCGAACAAAAACCCCGTAAATCAGCCGTTATACGCAGACTGTGGATAACTTTCGCCGGTGATTTTTTTACTCACAAACTTATCAACATAGTGTTTGTTATCTTGTTGATAAGTTGTTTATAATTTTCTTTCGTTTAAGCGGCTGTTGAACGTGTTGATAAGTTGCAATCTTGTCCATAGGTTGTGAACAGATTTGTAACCGGGTGTTTTGCTTTATTTTACGGTCAAAAAGGGCTTTTCCACATATCAACAAGCCCTACTACTACGACTTCTTTAATTTATTTTATTTTGTTATATATGCTGTTGATTGTTGAATGTTGAAAACCTGTGAACAACATAGCCAACCGTGAATAAACCAATCGCCGAAGGAAAAGAAAAATAAGTTTGTTAGTTGAAAAAAGAAAAAGTTATTTTGTTGTTAAAAAGAGTTATAAACAACTTAAAAGATTAAAAGCAAAGCATTGAACAAATACCCTAAATTAACAGCCTTTTTGACAACTTTTTAATTTTTTTATTTGCTTGGTTATATTGTTAACCGTTTAAAAACACTTGCAATTTACGCCATTTATTGGTTAAACTTTATTGTAATAACTCTGAAAAGCATAAAAATGCATTATGTAAACCAGTTACAGGTGAGCCGGGTATAGACCTGTCTTACCTTTACGTCTTTTAACCGAGAGGAAGAACCGGAATGAAAATTACTTGCACCAAAGAGAATATGACAAATAACATAAGTCGGGTGCTTAAAGCTGTTTCCAACAGAACCACTCTGCCTATACTTGAATGTATATTGCTTTCTGCCGATGAAAACGGCTTTAAAATGCTGGGCAATGATTTGGAACTGGGTATAGAAACAAGTAATATAGAAGCTCAGGTGTCAGAGCAAGGCTCCGTTGCCTTGGTGGCCCGCTTTTTTTCCGAGATTGTAAAAAAATTGCCTGACGATACTATAGAAATAAACGTAGACGAACAAAATACCACAACCATAAGCTGTGGAAAATCCGTATTTACCATAATGGGTATGCCCGGCTGGGAATTTCCTTTCCTGCCTGCGGTAGAGCCTACAGACGGCATAGAAATCAAATTCTCGGATTTTAAAAATATGATAGTTCAAACCAATTTCTCTGTTGCGGTGGACGAATCTAAGCCCGTTTTGACCGGTATACTTTTTGAAATTAAAGACAACCACCTATACCTTGTATCCGTGGACGGTTTCCGTATTTCTTGCAGAAGAATGCCCTTGAATAACCCTATTCCGGACATGAAATGTGTTATTCCCTTAAAAACCATGAACGAAATCAGCAAATTTGCTGCCGGTGACGGAGAATTTACGGCTTATATTACCGACAAACATATAATGTTTGAATTCGATAACTGCAAGGTGGTTTCAAGGCTTATCGAAGGCGAGTTTATTAAGTACGAAACCATGTTTCCCATGGATTACACCACCATGATTACCGCCGACAGACAGGCCCTGCTCTCAAGCATAGAGCGTGTTGCCCTTGTAACCAGCAAGGAAAACAAGAAAAATCCCATTAATTTTAAAATAGAAAACGATTTGCTCACCCTTACTTCAAAAACCGATTTGGGCATGGCAAGAGACGAATTGAACATAGAACAGGACGGCGCAAGCCTTGAAATAAGCTTTAATCCTCGTTACCTGATGGACGCACTCCGAGCCATAGAGGAAAACAGCGTAAACATACAATTTTCTACCTCTCTAAGCCCCTGCGTTATCAAGCCGCCGGGCAACGATAACGGCCGTTATTTGATACTGCCGCTCAGACTAAAAGCGTAAAAAACCGGCAATAATTACCGTAAACCAATCTGTCCGTTTCAAAAAAACCGGCAACACCCAAAGTAGCATATATAGTTGAACAATTAATATTAAAGTCTTTTTGAAAGGGGTTTGGGGAAAACTTTTTCTTCAGAAAAAGTTTTCCCCAAGGTTTTAGCTTTTAAGCTTTACGATGCCGCCATGTATATAAAAAAACTGTCACTTAAAAACTTCCGCAACATAGAGCAGCTGGAAATGGAGCCTAGACACGGGCTGAATATTTTTTACGGCAACAACGCCCAAGGAAAAACCAACCTGTTGGAATCTATTTATGTAGGCGCTGTGGGTCGTTCTCATCGCACCTATTACGACCGTGAACTTATTAACTTCAACGCCCAACAGGCCCATATAGGTCTCTGTATCCAAGGCCAAACCATAGGCGAAACCGTAAACATTCAGCTTAAACGTGACGGCAAGAAAGTTGCCGTTAACGGCGTTTCCATACGAAAATTAGGTGAATTGCTGGGTATACTGCCTGTGGTTATTTTTTCGCCCGAAGATTTAAGCCTGATAAAAGGCGGCCCCGGGGTACGTCGCCGCTTTATGGATATAGAACAATGCCAGCTAAGCGCCGTGTATTATTATGAACTACAGCAGTACCACCGGGTTTTAAACCAACGCAACAAGCTGCTTAAAAACCTACGCTACAATCCGGCCGACCAAGACACGGTCTCTGTTTGGGACAGCAGCCTTGCAGAACACGGCATTAAAATAATAAAACACAGGTCTGATTTTATTAACAAAATCAACCCCATAGCCGCCCAAATTCACAGCGAAATCACACAAAACAAGGAAACTCTTGAAATTAAATACAAACCATCCGTTACCGCCGAGGATTTCGCCGAAAAGCTGGCAAAAAACCTAAAAAAGGATATACAAACCGGCAGTACAGCCTATGGCGCACACAAAGATGACATAATCTTTAACATAAACGGAGAAGAAGCCAGAATTTACGGCTCCCAAGGCCAGCAACGTACAGCTTCACTTTCCGCAAAGCTGGCAGAAATAGAAATAGTCAGAACCCAAAAAAACACAAACCCCGTCTTGCTCCTGGACGACGTGCTTTCAGAACTGGATTTTTCACGACAAAGCTACCTGCTGAAAAGCATAAAAGACGTGCAAACCTTTATCACCTGCACCGGCGTAGAAGACATTGTAAAAAATGTTACAAAGGAAGCGGAGGTTTTTGAAATATATAAGGGAAAAGTCAGGATTGTAAATTAAACTGATTTCCGGTATATTTAAGGGTAGCGGTTCGGTAAAATTTCGGGGTGCTTATCATCCTTAAAAAGGGCATAAAAACATAGATAATCAGACATAACCCGTAAATTTTACAACCAAGAATTTTCCACCGGTATTATCAACCGAAATCCACTTTCGCAATATACCGGTTAACCATACTTATAAAATCCGGGGTCTTATATTAAAGTCTTTTTGAAGGGAGTTTGAGGGAAGCTTTTTCTTCAGAAAAAGTTTCCCTCAAGGTCTTAATCCCCGGATTCAGCAATACCGGAACAACCCAAAAGGGTGTTGAAACAGAGGAGACTCGCAAAATGAGTGAATATAACGAGACACAAATTCAAATATTGGAAGGCTTGGAAGCGGTACGAAAACGCCCCGGTATGTATATAGGCAGTACTTGTTCCCGAGGACTGCATCATCTTGTATACGAAATAGCAGACAACGCCGTGGACGAAGCCTTGGCCGGACATTGCAACGAAATTACCGTTACAATTCATTCGGACAACTCTGTCTCCGTCATGGACAACGGTCGCGGTATACCCGTAGGTATACAACCCCAAGCCGGTATTCCTGCCGTGGAAGTAGTTTTTACCATACTCCATTCCGGCGGTAAATTCGGTGCCGGCGGTTATAAGGTGTCCGGCGGTTTGCATGGCGTAGGTGCCTCCGTGGTAAACGCTCTGTCCAAACGCCTTATAGTCAATATCCATACCGACGGAAAAATCCACGAACAAACCTTCGAAAGAGGCAAGGTCATAACCCAACTCACCGTAATCGGCGACACCGAACTCCACGGAACTTATGTACGGTTTTGGCCCGACGAAGAAATTTTCGAAGAATGCGTTTACAGCTTCGAAACCTTAAAACAACGTTTGCAAGAAACAGCCTTTCTCACCAAAGGCTTAAAGATAAACCTGGTAGACCGTCGCCCCGGCATGGAACGCGAACGAACCTTTCATTACGAAGGCGGTATTAAGCAATTTGTTCAGCATATTAACAAAAACCGTACTCCCATATTCGAGAAAATTTTCTATGCCGAAGGAGAAAGAGACGGCGTTTACGTAGAAGTTGCCCTGCAATACAACGACGATTTCCACGAAAACACCTACACTTTCGTTAACAACATAAACACCACCGACGGCGGTACTCACCTTGTGGGTTTCCGTGCCGGTTTAACCAAATCTGTAAACGATTACGGCAGAAAATTCAATCTTCTTAAAGAAAACGACAAAAACCTAAGCGGTGACGACGTTCGAGAAGGTCTGACGGCTGTAATCAGTATAAAAATAGAAAATCCCCAATTTGAGGGACAAACCAAGACCAAACTTGGCAACTCCGAAGCAAGAAACGCTGTGGAATCCCTGTTTACAGAGTATTTAAAATATTTCTTGGAAGAAAACCCCTCTGTGGGTAAGGCGATTTTGGAAAAAGGTCTGGTTGCCGCAAGGGCAAGAGATGCTGCAAAGAAAGCAAGGGAACTGGTTCGCAGAAAATCCGTTCTGGAATCCGGACGACTTCCCGGCAAATTAGCGGACTGCTCGGAGCGTGACCCGAGTTTATGCGAAATCTATCTGGTAGAGGGTGACTCCGCCGGCGGTTCCGCAAAATCGGCACGTACCCCAAAAACCCAAGCCATACTGCCGTTGAGAGGTAAAATCCTCAACGTGGAAAAAGCAAGGCTGGACAAAATCTTAGCCAACGAAGAAATCCGTGCCATGATCACCGCTTTTGGTACAGGCATACATGATGAGTTTGACTTAAACAAACTTCGATACCATAAAATTATAATCATGACCGATGCCGACGTAGACGGTGCCCATATCAGAACCTTATTATTAACATTTATGTACCGTTATATGTGGCAGTTAATCGAAAACGGCAACGTTTTCATAGCACAACCGCCGCTATACAAGGTGGAAAAAGGCAAGGCCGAATATTACGTATACTCCAACGAGGAACTTGACCGCCTGCTTGACAAAATCGGTAAAGAGGGCATAAAACCAATACAACGTTACAAAGGTCTGGGCGAAATGGACGCCATCCAACTTTGGGACACCACCATGGACCCTTCCAGACGTGTCCTTCTCCAAGTAACCCTTGAAGACGCAATCCAAGCCGACGAAATCTTTACCCAACTAATGGGCGACAAAGTGGAACCCAGACGTGAATTTATAAACGAATACGCCCAGTTCGTAAGAAACTTGGATGTGTAAATATAAATAAGATACAACCTGCATTAAATTTAACATAAGTATTAAACACACCATTTCAAAGTCTTTTTGAAGGGAGTTTGAGGGAAACTTTTTCTTCAGAAAAAGTTTCCCTCAAGGTCTTTATCTTTTATTAAAGCGTTTACAGAGCGGAGCAAAATATGGAAGAAGAACTAAAGCAAGAGAAAATAAAACAAATAGATTT
>CAYMOU010000072.1:0-14471 GCA_964392115.1 uncultured Defluviitaleaceae bacterium
CAACAATTTCGCACCAAACAAGCCAATCACCCGTGAAGAAATGGCGGTTATGTTTTACAATTATCTTAAAACGAAAAAGATAGAACTTCCTAAAAACGGAAGTAATGTAGCTTTTGAAGATATCAATAAAGCCGGTGCCTGGGCGCAAGAAGCAATCGTCAATATGCGAAGCACCGGAATTATTAATGGTTTTGGTGATAATAATTATGCACCAAAGGCAACAGCAACCCGGGCAGAAGTTGCACAAATCTTTGCAAACTACCTTAATATATTGGATAAATAAGGGCATCTCGTATTCAATCTTATATAAAACCCTCTAAGTCATCACGTATCCTGCTCGTGGCCTTGAGGGTTTTCTGAATTTTTCAACTGATGATTTTGTTAACGATAATGATGAACAAGATGTACAGCATACAGGCAATTGAGGCTGATTATTCAACCGTGTTAATGGCAATAACCTCCATTTAAAAATTATGGAGGATTTATTTATGCAGCAATCAAAAAAAATCTCACTGACTAAGAAACGGAACTTGTAAGCCCGCTTGGTGAACCCTTGATTTTACCGGGTTTTCTAACTTAGTCCTATTATAACAGCACCATAACAACAGCCCAAATCAGGACTAAAAACACCTCCTCAAAAACAGCCGCCATAATTTATTTAAATGGCAGCTGTTTTTTTTGGGGTTATTTTATTTCTCCTGAAAATTTATTGAATTAAACCTAGTCTTTGGTACAAGGGTTAAGATAAGATTGCGGATATGCGGTTGTTATTACAATGTATCTATTTTTTAATAAACTTCTTATTTAGCCGTCCACCTTTGGAGATTTTTATGTATCCAAACAAGAAGTTGAATAAGCATTGTCAGCATACTTCAAATTATTATTCCGGCACAAAATAAATCAGCAGCCTTTATTCTTTTAGGTTGTGTTTATAATGGAGTACAATCTCGTTTTTTTGTATTTTACCCCTATTAAAAAGCAACTTACCCCATATACTGTTTTCAACCGTTAAAACTTATGCTATTCTTATTACACCAAAAGGCTTCGAGTAAGGAGACGAAAACTTGAAACTCATTATAGAACAGTCATTGGAACATAATGAAGTGGAGATAACCATTAAATGTGGTTTAATTGACGATAAACTGCAAAAGCTCATCTCCCAAATTCGATTATACTCGTTTTCAATCACCGGAAAAAGGGAGGGTGTCAGTTGTATTCTTCACCTAGAGGATATTTATTATTTTGAATCCATAGATGACCATACTTTTGTTTATTGTAACAAAGACGTATACGAATGCGATTTTAAATTGTACGAACTGGAAGAAAAGCTGACTAACACTAATTTTACGAGAGTCAGCAAGTCTTGTATTTTAAATATAGCCCACGTTGTCAATGTGCGCTCACTATTGAACGGAAAATTGGAAGCACAGCTTTGTAATGAGGAAAAAGTTGTAATCAGCAGACATTATATTCGCCTTTTCAAAGAAAAATTAGGTATGTAGGAGGTAATTCGTTATGTTAAATATAAAAAGATACATAGTAACAAATTGCATCTCCTTTACCCTTGTTATTATCTTCTATACCCTGATTGATATGTTGGGATTGGGATGGAAGCTAAACAATGAAATAGTCCTTAAATTATTTGCGATTACAAGCTGTACATCGGTTTTGCAGTTTTTTACGGATAAATTAACAGAGAAAAATCCACCGGCAAATATTATGTTAAGACTTTTAGATGTATTTTTTACTGTATTTATTGTAGGCGGCATACTGCTTAAAGTGTTTACCATAAATACACTCAACACCATGGTGATTAGCGCAATGATTATATTGGTTTTCGTATTAGTGCATTGCGTTATGTTGATTAAAGGTCAAGTAGATGCAACAGCCATTAACAAGAAGCTTGAGCAAATGAGACTAAATAATAATAAAACAGAATACAAACATGAATAAATAATTGAAATAGTTAGGATTGAAAAATCTTAAACACAACCATAAAACAATGAAGGAGAAATTAGTATGAATAATTCTTATGAAGCACCCATGACCGATGTGGAATTAATGGCTCTGGCTAAAAAGAGGGTCAAATTAAAAAAAGCATTTAAAAAGCACTTGTTTACCTATATAGCAGTTAATACTTTTCTGGTGTGTATTTATTTCGTTACTTCAAGAGGATACTTTTGGCCTATTTGGCCCATGTTGGGCTGGGGACTTGGTCTTACTATTAACGGTATTGCCGTGTTCACCGGTCTTTCGTATGAAAAAAAATCAGACGATGTACTTAACGAATATAATCGACTAAAATCTATGGCCCAGACTGGATCCGGCTATAATCATAACAAGCAAGATCAAAACTCACAGGAGAATTAAGCGAAACCTTTGTACGGAGTGTATAAGTCACTGTACAAAAAGCTGTATGTTCGCAAAACGGAATAATAATATACAGATACATTAAGACTGTTTTCTAGCTATCAACTCATACTAATTCCATTTTAAACAGTAGATAAAAATTTGCAATTTAGACAAAGATTCAAGGATAATTTGCAAATTTTTATCCTTCATTAGATATGGAATTAGTATCAACAAAAAAGACCGCTTAATCAGATGATTAGACGGTCTTTTTGCGTGAAACAGCAGTGCATTAATTCTGTATGATTTTGAAAATTCTTAATTATAATTCTCCACAACCCTCGGTGACGGCTATTTAGCATTAGCTCATTTACTCTACTGTACCCAACTCAATCAGCCAATTGCCCTTTATAACGTAATTCGGCCAAGAGAATTTGAAGTCAATATTTTCGGTGTCTTTATCAAACGTCATTGTCATGGTTGCTGTGTTACCTTTTATAGTAGTTACGGCTTTTATAACATCCTCGCTGTAAGCGCCCATATCCATTATATACACGCTTTCGTCGCTGCCGGTATTCAATTCAAACTCTACAACGGCAGTATCTTCGGAAATTCTTTTGATTGATTTAACATTTGCTTTTTGAATGATAAAATCCAATTCCTTGTTAACAGAAGCTTCTCCTTCTTTTGGTATATTCAAGCTTATCTCTGCTACACTTTTTTCATAGCCTGCACAAACAGCGGGCAACTTAACGGTAAGGTCTGTATCTTGATCTGCGTTTATTTCAAAGATAGTTATAGGTCTGCCCACTGCATTTTTTGGCTCATGCAAAGTATAAGCGTTATTATCCTTGTCATATGCAGTAATCGGCTTAGTCGTACTACCGGAGCTCGAACCTATTATTCCGTTTTCGTAGTTTTTAAACTCATGTAAAAATTCTCCTAAGTCCGGTTCTCCTAATGCTCTGAGTTTCAAATCTTTATCATTAAAACCGGCCACAAGCTGAATGTTTGTTTTGCCGTCCTTTGCTTCTTTCATTCCGGCTACATTTGCTATAAGGTCTGTGGTTTTATTTTTATTTATCGATATTTCCTTGCCGGTATCCACCTTAGCTTCGGTATTGATTTCAGACTTTCCTACACTTAAATTTCCGGCCGTTTTTATACTTTCGGCTTTCACTAAAGAAATATCGTAGGAAGAACCGTCGATCGAGAATATGAAATCTTTAAACGGATTAATGCTATAGTTGTTCTCTGTTTCATTCATAAAGCTAAATTGCATTACACCATCCTCAGCATTATATCCATAACCACCCACTTTATAACGGATTCCTTTGTCATCCATTGGGGTTACCGAAACATTAAGGCTTTCTGTTTCCTTATCCGCAAGTTTCTCGTAAGGCTTTACAGATATGTCCAAACAACCGTTTGATACACTTACGTTTAAAAGGGTAAATTTATCATTCAGCTTAACTTCTTGCGGTAAATAATATGCATCGCCGTCCACAACAGTAGAATATATCATTGATTTATTAAAAAACGATTGTATTGCTTGAGAAATTTCGCCGGCATAAACACTGGAGAAGGTAAGGGTAGCCGCTATAGCCGCAGCGATTACGGTCTTTTTGTTGATTTTTGATTTTTTTACTTGTTTCTCAGTTATTTTATTCATAGCTTTTTCTTTGATTCTGTCCATACTGACGCTTTCGCCTCTTTCGTTAAGCAAGTCGTCAATTTTTTCATCAACTAAATCATTATCTATACTATTGATTAAATCCATTATTTCTTTTTCATTCACAGGAAAAAACCTCCTTTATTAATTTTCTGCCCCTTAACAGGCGATT
Source organism: uncultured Defluviitaleaceae bacterium (assembly GCA_964392115.1). Classification (GTDB taxonomy): domain Bacteria; phylum Bacillota; class Clostridia; order Lachnospirales; family WRBF01; genus CAYXWM01. The sequence continues at coordinate 4,194 of CAYMOU010000072.1, forward strand.
GTCTATAGCCGATCGAGTTAAATTGAATGATTTCATTAGGTCGCATATTTTTTCATTATAAAAATATCTTCTGAGAAACAGCTCTTTATCAACATCATTAAATTGATTAATAACGTCGATAACCTTTTCTTGATCCTGCCTTGCGATAATCTTTTTTTCAATATTTTCATTATCAATTATAGGCAAGTCATCAATGTTGACGGTTTTTTCTTTTGAAATCTTGCGTTTGTATTTGAGGGCCTTGTATTTTGTCAGAATAAAAAGCCAAGTCTTGAAACTTGCTCTTTCCGGATCAAACTTATTAATATTAAGCCATGCTTCGGCAAATACATCGGCTGCACATTCTTCCATATCCTCTTTTGTACAAGAAATATGTAGGATATTATAAGCAAGATAATATACTTGTTTTGAATATGTTTCTATAATGTATTCGTATGTTTTGATATCGCCCTTTTGAATATTTTGGGCTATTTGCACATCAGTAAGCTCCAAAGCGCTCAACCTCCTTCCATACAAATACTATCCGTTTGAAATTGTTTTCTCTCAAAATATTTTAAATATATTTCTTTATCACTTTATCATAACAGAACATCAAATGACATAGTCAGAATTTTGAAGTATGTTAATTGATAAAATGCCTATAATGATTAAAATTATATGTAATCTTATTTGTTTGGAAGAAATTCCTTGCTGCTTATCATAGCCTAATTCCTCATTAAGTTCACACTTATACTTAATAATTACATCTGCAGAGTTGGCTCGCTTTTTATCATTTTTTCGGCTCATGAGATAACCCTCTTTTCAGTAGACGAAATAAAAAAGGACGGTTTTGGTGCGAAAAGAAAACTACTTCTTTCGCACCAAAACCGTCCCTTTGAAACATCTTTGCAGCAGCACAAAACCCAAAATAAACCCGGCCTTGCGACAAAACACAAATATGACCTATTTTCTAGCCCCGGTATTTAGTATCTAGCTTCCAGTGTCATTTTGATGGCGTTTTCCCAACCTTTACGTTTTTTCTTGCATGTTTCTGATGACATTTCAGGAGTATATGATTTGCGCCTAATGCCGCCAAAGATTTTTTGGTCATAGATTCCCAGGGCAAGACCGGCAGCATATGCCACGCCCATGCCACTAAGTTCTTCTATTTGAGATGCTAATACCGGGATTTGCAGTATGTCGCTTTGAAATTGCATAAGGTAAGTGTCTTTTGTAGGCCCACCGTCTACTCGTAGGGATTCTATGGGCACGTTTGCTGTATCACTCATGACCCGTACAATATCTGCTATTTGATAAGCTATACATTCTTCTGCTGCCCGTACTAACTCTGCCTTGCCGGTTGTTCTGGTCATTCCGCAGATTATTGCTTTGGCATTACTGTCCCAATATGGTGCACTTAGACCTGAAAAAGCCGGTACCAGATAAGTTTCGTCATCCGGGTTTGCGGTTTTTGCTACGTCGCCGGCTTCTTTAGGGCTTTTCAATAGTCCTAAATCTTCTACAATCCAGCGCATTACCGCACCGGTATAGTTAATGTTACCCTCAAGCACATAGTTGATTTTATTGTTAATTCCCCAAGCCAGGGAAGTTACTACCCCTTGGTTGCTTATTACAGGCTTTTCGCCTATATTCATCATAACCGATGAGCCTGTGCCGTAGGTTGTTTTAATCATACCGGGAGTTAGACACCCTTGACCAAACAAGGCACCATGGCTGTCACCCATAATAGAATGAATAGGTATCGGTTGCGGAAATAATCCTCCAAAATTGCATTTAGAAAACAGACTGTCACTGTAACAGATCTCCGGCAGTGCTTCTGTCTTGATACCAAACAATCCACAAACTTCCTCGTCCCAGCTTAATGTATTGATGTTAAACATCTGGGTACGAGATGCATTGGAATAATCCGTTTTAAACACAGCACCTTCCGTTAATTGAAAGAGTAACCAGCTGTCAACCGTACCCATACAAAGCTTACCTTGCTCCATTAGGGTTGCGGCATCAGGGACATTTTCCAAAATCCAACCCAGTTTTGCTGCGGAAAAGTAGGGCGAAAGGTGCAAACCGGTATGTTCCTTAATTAAGACACTATGACCTTGTTTCTCAAGACGATCACAAATGGATGAGCCTCTGGCACATTGCCATACAATAGCGTTATAAACCGGCTCTCCGGTTTCCCTATTCCAAGCAACTGCAGTTTCTCGTTGGTTACTGATACCAACACCCAAAACTTCATCTAAAGCAATACCGGCTTCCGCAACAACGTTTTTTGCAACCTCCAAGGTGTTTTGAAAAATTTCCTTCGGATTATGTTCTATCCATCCTTGAGCATTAATCAATTGGGCATGGGCTTTGTCTTTACGAGCAAGCAACACACCTTTTTCGTCCCATAGAATCCCTTTTGTGCCCTGAGTGCTTTGGTCGATGGATAAAATATATTTTTTCATGACAATATCTCCTGTGCAAGCTTCATTATCCCTTGGGGATTAAGACCGTAGTAGTCAAAAACTTCACGGGAAACACCTGTTATAACAGGGCTATCCGGCAGAGCCATATTTTTTACAACAACAGGACAAGTCTCAGCTGCAATTTGGCTAACCATAGAACCCATGCCGCCATATTTAGAATGTTCCTCTAAGGTAATAATACCTTTGGTTTCTTGGGCCGCCTTGCAAATTGCTTCTCTGTCAATAGGTTTTACACAGTACATATCCAAAACCCTGGCTTGAATACCCTGTTGTGCCAAGAGTTTTCCGGCTTCCTTAGCAGCATAGACAAGCTCTCCGCAGGCTATTATGGTAATGTCGTTACCGGCCTGCAAAAGAGTAGCTTTATCCATAGTGAATGGTGTATTTTCTTGGGAATATACATCTTCTACCGGGTTTCGTCCTACTCGGATATATGCTCCTTGCCGGTCTTGCAGCAAGGCTTCGATCAGTGCTTTTGTTTGAAAACGGTCGCTGGGTATATATACCCTCATTCCGGGAATAGCGCTAATTGCAGCAATATCCTGTGCAGAATGATGGGTCATACCCAAAGCTCCGTAACTTATACCTCCGCTGATACCTATTAATTTAACATTAGCACCGGTGTAAGCTACGTCTACCTTTATCTGTTCCATGCTTCTGGTGGAAAGAAAACAGGCCGGTGATGCTACAAATGGCTTTTTACCACATACAGCAAGCCCCGATGCAATAGAAACCAAGTTTTGCTCTGCAATACCAACCTCAACAAACTGTTCAGGATAAGCGTCTGCAAAGGCTGCCAGAGAGGCAGAACCTCTTGAGTCGCTGCAAAGCACAACAATATCCTTGTCTGTTTTGGCGTATTCCATTAGTGTCCGGCAAATTACCTGTCTGTTCGGAATGTTGCTCATTTAGACATCGCCGCCCTTTCCGCAAGTTCTTTTTTCGCCTGTTCGTATTGTTCGGGTGTGGGTACTTTATGATGCCAAGATGCTTGATTTTCCATAAAAGAAACCCCATAACCCTTAGTTGTGTCTGCAATAATAACAGATGGACCTTGGGTAAAAGCTTTGGCTTGTTTAATACCATCAATTACAGATGAAACATTATTACCCTCTACATGAATTACATTCCAACCAAAACCGGACCAACGAAGATCTTGATTATCTTGAGCCATTACATCTTCTGTTCCACCGGAAATCTGAAGTCTGTTACGGTCTATAATGGCTGTTAGATTTGCAAGCTTGTAGTGTCCTCCGGCCATAGCTCCTTCCCAAACAGATCCTTCTGCCAATTCGCCGTCTCCCATAACCGTGTAAACTCTGTAGGACAAACCGCTCATTCGTCCGGCAAGTGCCATGCCAACGCAAACCGAAAGCCCATGACCCAAAGAGCCGGAATTAACCTCAATACCGTTAATCTTATTTGTAGGGTGCCCGATGTATTTGCTTCCGAATTGTGAAAATGTGAGCAGTTCTTCTTTTGGGAAGAATCCGCAATCGGCTAAAACAGTGTAAAGGGATTCTACGGAGTGACCCTTGCTTAATACAAAGCGGTCACGATTGGGGTCGTTCATATTACCGGGAGAATTGTTCAATTGGTCATAATATAAAGCTACCAAAATCTCCATTACGCTAAAATCTCCGCCAATATGACCTGTCTTTGCTCGATAAACCAAATCTAAAACATCTTGCCTAAGCTCAAAAGCTTTGGCTGTAAGTTGGCTTTTGCTCATACAATCTCTCCCCTGATAACCGCTTTTACCTTTTCCTCAATAGGGTCGTATAGGTCAGGTTTAATGCCTATGTATTTACACGCTTCGTATAACACCGGTACAACGTCACCATGCAAGCCTGTACAATGGTGTATATAAGGCCCGCAAACAACTTTATCCTCCAGCCTATCCAGATTATCTACCTCAATCCACAAATAAGTGCCTTTGGTATAAGGCCCGTCAATACCTTTGGCATTACCTAAAAGTAGAGAGTATTCTCCGTTATCGCCGTCAAACCTAGCCAAAGTAATTTCTCCATGCCGGCACTCTGCAGCAACAGAGCCGGGATAATCAAATGCTAAAGGATATCCAAGGACCGGCTTAGTACGAGCCACGGATAGAGGCCAAGGTCCACAGTGTTGCAACAGCTCAGCATTCTCATTGTCAGGGTGACGAACAGTCCAATCTGCAAAGAAGGTTTGGGCTTCACCCATACCTGCGGCTTGAACCATCACCGAGGTAACAGCTCCATGGATATCTGTTTCGCAGACCACAGGTAAACCCTCGTCTGTAAGTAAGGAGTTTGCAGCACAAGGCATAATGCCTAATTCAGCCTGCATACAGTTCCAGCACTGGATAGCAATGGCATTACAGTTATATTTTTTCGCAAGTGAACTCATAGCAACCTTTAGGGCAGCCACATTTTCAAGCTCTTCCGGCTTTACCCGGACGTCCATACGGTCTTTTATAAAAGATATTACTTTCGCAACCTCTGTTTTTTCCTCTTTTACCTTTTTAACCAGACTAACCAGTTCAGGCATAGGAATAGGGGCAAGTTGGATATTGAAGCGTTCCAGCAATTCTCCTTCATTGCACATAGTGGTCAAAAAGTCGAAGGGACGTGTGGAGATTTGTAAAATCCGCATATTTCTAAATACCTTTACCACATTGCATACAGCAACAAAACGTTTAAGCCCTTGTTCAAAAGCTAAATCAGTTAAGCGACAGTTCTTTAGATATGTAAACGGTACTTGAAAGCGGCGAAGCACCTTGCCCGTAGCAAACAAACCACATTGAGTATCTCTAAGGCGAACGCCGTCCGGTTCGGGAGATTCATCACGTGGACCCCAAAGCAAAACAGGTACTCCAACTGCTTTAGCTAATCTGGCCACTAAGTATTCAGTACCAAAATTACAATGAGGTACGAATAACCCATCGATTTTTTCTGCTTTAAACTTTTCTGCGATTTTTTCCATATGGCCATCGTCATAGAGAAGACCTTCTGTATTAAACTCGGTAATATCCACAAATTCGATGCCCAGCTGCTTTAAACGTTCCCGAGTTAGGTTGCTATACTTCACCGCATCCGGTGCGCTGAAAATACTTCTTCTTGTTGGGGCAAACCCCAGTTTTACAGATACCATCAAATCAATCCTCCTGAATTTACCGACAGCTAAAAAAGCCCATCATGCCAAATTTATATAGTATTTAATGGGTTAATTCCAAAACGCTTTCTCGTTCTATAAGAGAGGTGCATAAAAGGGTTTTAGTTTTTACTCCCATATTGTTGTTCTTAATATTCTCTATCAATCTACGTACTGCTAATTGCCCCATTTCTTGTTTATACACATGAATTGTAGTAAGACGAGGCGAGGATACTTCCCCGAGCATTAAATTATCGAACCCAATTACAGATACATCTTCCGGAATTTTTATTCCGGCCTCTTTTAAGGCACGGATTGCTCCGAGTGCTATCACATCATTGTCTGCAAAAAATGCAGTGGGTAAGGATTCAGCGGTTTTCAGCCATATACGCATATCCCGGTAAGCACCTTCCATAGTAGACAATAAAGTAACTACATCTTGTTGCAATAACGGAATTTTATGGCTGTCCAAAGCCTGCATAAGACCTGCCGCACGGTATGCAAAATTTTTAATTCGAAATTTGCCTTTAAGATAGCCAATTCTTTTATGACCCTTGTTAATCAAATGTTCTACTGCATAGAAAACGGAATCTGTGTTGTTAATCAGAATGCTGTCGAATTGGTGACTGTCACACCAGCCATCCAATAATACCAATGGACAGATAGATTGTTTATAGGGAGCGTAATCTTCTTCGGTCATCTCAGTTCCCAGAAGCAAAATGGCTGCAGTTGGGTCCTTTAGAATTGCGGATACTTGGGTGTCGTAGTCTGAGCTTTCTTTATCTAAGGTGCAAAAAACTGTTTCGTAACCACCGGTCTTTGCTTCTCGTTCTACGCCATCAATTATAGCCGGAAAAAAGGGAGTATCATCAACAATTAAACCATTACGTTTATATGTAACAAATCGGATTCTATTAATACGTTTGTTGTTGATATATCCGATTTCTTGTGCTGTTTGAAAGATACGCAATAAAGTTTCATTATTAACACCCGGTTTATGATTTAGAGCATTTGATACAGTAGCAACTGAATATCCGGTAATTTCACTGATATTCTTTATACCTACTTTCATTTGGTGTTCCCTCCGTTAAGCCTAACATATTGTAAGAAAATTTGAAAATCATATAAAATTTTTACAGATTATTTTAGATGAAGCCGGTATCAAAAATAATACATTTTTAACGGTGAAAATACAACAATCATAATATTTTATTGCCTAAAAAAGACTTCGCCGGTTATGTGATATATCTCATCTTTGGCGAAATGTTAATGACTCATGAGATAACTTGTATATAATGCGTACAAAGGTTAACAGGGAAATCTTCAACGTGTTTACCTAATTAACTTCAGAAGCAAGAGACAAAATGCCGCAAAAGCTTTTAATTCCATCGGTGTTTTTTTGTAATTAAGTTAATCCGGTACATAAAATAAGTTTCATAACGATATTGGCTTTTCTGAATTCAACTTAATACTATTATAAAATTTTTATATAAAATTTCAATACTAAAATTACACCAAACTTATAATAAAAATATATATAGTCTGAACATAAGCCATCAGAATGTTGTGCTACATTAGCAAGTCATTTTACAATACGCAAAAATACTTGTGCATCATTATCGCTAGTAATAATAATTTTATATAAAATTTTATATAAAATTTGCGTACCGGAAAATTATCAAAAGCACTACATCAATTTTTTGAAGAGTACGTACGAAATATTTTTCTCTCTTTAAGTTTTCCGGGCACCTGCTTTATGTGTCTGTTAAGTAGGGCAATTTAGATAACCGCTGCAACAAAGGTTTTTCGGAAATGCTATATTTTTTCTTGCAATTTTGTTATAATACCCGGATAAGTTTATAGATATTGATAAAATACTTTTATGGCTAATTTGTGTAATAAGTGCAAAAAGACAAAAGAGATGACAGAATTGCATGATATCTTTTATTCGGCATCCCTGTTAGATGAAAAACACCCCAAAGGTTATTCAGTTTTATCCACTGTCTAACTTTTGGGGTGCAGTTCTGATACAATGCAACCACTAAAAATTTATACACACGCCGGAATATTCTTAAAAATTAGCCTTTAACCTTAACATAATCAAAAGAAACGAGGAGATAAGTATGGATTTATTAACTGCTTTAGATTCAAAAAATATGAAACCAACAGAAAGGCGTTCAGAAATAGTACAAGCAATAGAATCGGGTAATATACATATAGATGAGATAATTAAGGTTGCAGAAAACATAGACCACAAAAAATTGGCAACTGTTTTAGAAGCAATGGAAGAAGTAACACGAAACAAACCCAATATTGCAACTATTGAGTGGTTGTTGTTTGCTCAAAACTATATTAATTCGCCATCCGGCAGCCTAAAAAGAGAAGCTTCGAGAATTGTTGGTAATATTGCAGCATTCTTTGAAGATGACCTTGATTTCTCTATTCGAAGTCTACTAAATAACACAACCAACGAAGGAACTGTTATTCGTTGGGGTAGTGCATATGCATTATCAAGAATTATAGTACTGCCCAAATTTGCAAACAGCGAACTTTTTGATAAAATAACCGCAGTTTGTGAAAATGAAACCGAGAACGGTGTTAAAAATCAATATATAAAGGCACTCAAGAAAGCGTTAAAGCTAAGAAAATAAGCTTGCGTGTGCAGCAAGAATTGATAAGAGCGCATGGTTTTAAGATTAGCCTTGCGCCTAACATAATAATGTTAAAACGGTTCCTACTAAGCTAACAGCAATCCTTTTGGCTGATTTTCCGACATTCCTTGTCATAAGCTCCTTGGGTCATTCTTTATTCAGTACTTGATTAGATAAATTTGAACAATAAATTCCCAACCAATCTCATTATGTTTCTATCCTTATGGCTAAATCTTTTCTTTTCAGGCCGTTTTTTTTCGCTAACCTATGCCAAAAAAATGTTGAAGAAAGTTTCCAAGCAAAATGAGGGAAGTTGGGGCTGAACAGTATGTCTTCACCGTAACTTTGTGAATTGATGTTGCTTGAAAGAGACTGCATTGCTTCTCCTAAATTTTTAAGCGGCCCTTTACCCGGTGGCACATTTTTGGTGATATCTAACATCTCACCGGCACCAATCCCTATTCCTTGCCCAAAATCCAGCCCGCAACGCTTGCACCAGTTCTTAAAAATATCAATTACAATATGATTTTGATGTCCCTCATAAAAACCGTTATTCACCATAATATAGACCCGAATTTTATGGTTCATCTCTCTTTTTAGATAAGATTCAAGATTAGCCATCATCCGAAATAAGTGTGACGGAATAGCGTCTATATATAACGGAAATGCAAAAATCAGCGTATCTGCATGGCAAAGCTCTATATACTGCCCTTCAGTGAGATGGCTTTTATTGATTTGGTATTGGGTGATTGTATTGCCGGTATTAATCATTGCTTCCAGCAATTTTAGGAGTATTCCCGAATTGCTGTCACCACGCTTTGGGCTACCGTTAATCATTGCAATCCTCATATAATCAGCCCTCCAATATCCTGTAAGCTATTGTGAAAATACGTATTGCATCCTGAAAAGTAAAAGTTGACACCATTTGCGCTGACTAACTTTTTCGCCGTTTCTTGCTCGTTTTGGCTGATGTCATCTCCATAGAAATGAACCGAGAAATCAACGGTGTTGGCGTAACGGTTTTTATGATGTGTCTCGCCGTTCTTTTGAACAAAATAGGGTAATACATAGGGTATGCATCTGTCTATAACATTGCGAACGAAAGGACTGTAACTTCCATATAAGCATTTGCTGATAATTAGCAGTTCGCTACATTTTGACAGTAATACGCCCATGTTGTGATAGCCGTCTTTCAAAACACATACACCCGGGGTTTTAATCCAACATCCGAAGCAACCTATGCAATTTTTGATGGAACCCTTATCGGATATTATAACTGTATCCTTATGGACATTGGGTTGTAATGATTCAAACTCATGCTGTGTCAAATCATGTATAATCATTTTCACACTGTGACCCTCCCTTTAAAATATTTGCTTTAAGTACATCATTCCAGTTCCCTGAATAACGGACACACTTATTGGTCAGTAACGAAGAAATGCCGTGTACCTTAGCCCATAAGGAAAGCAAGTTGTTTATATATGCTTCTTTTGGCACGCCCAAATCCCGAAAGGCTTGGTATGCTATTTTCTTAAACAATCCAAATGGTGGATAATCGTTGTTTTCATCACAATCCAAATCAATAACTAAATTTGAATGATAGAAGAGAAATTGAAAGTAATGCGGGTTTTCGCTGAAAAAGGAAATATAAGTATCTCCCAGCATTGATACCGCCATAAGGCTATTATTTTGACCATTAACGGATGCAGACAACCTTGTCATAAACTTTTCAGTAACGTATTCGCCCATTGCACGGGTAAGCTCCTCAATGTCCTTAAAGTGACTGTACGGAGCAGCGTGGCTTACACCGCATTTGGCAGCGACTTTTCTTAATGAAAAACCGTTCACACCATCTTCGCTGATAAGCATAATTCCGGACTCAATGAGCTTATTTCTCAGATCGCCATGATGATACGGCATATCTTTCATAAATATTTCCTCCTATAATCTTTGCATTGTAAAGATTATAGGGCAATATCTTTACGGTGTCAAGATATATGTTTAATCCTTCTATTCAAAAATAT
>CAYMOU010000073.1:0-14355 GCA_964392115.1 uncultured Defluviitaleaceae bacterium
GGGGCTTTCGTAAAATTATGACCAAAAATCTTTTGGGTATATTAACTTTCCACCAAAAGACATTGAGGAGATTCCTTTACCGGTTCTTTTTTATCTTTTCGGCATTTCACCGTAATTTTTTCGTTAACATAATCAACAATGGCTGTGCCGCCTTGGGATAATTTACCGAAAAGCACTTCGTCAACCAACTTTTGCTTAACTTCTTTTTCGACTATACGAACTATTTCTCTGGCACCGTATAATTCAAGGGAGCCTTGCTGAGACAGATAATCCAAGGCACGTTTAGAAGGTTTAACGGTGATTTTTTTGCCTTCCAAGCGTTTAGCCAGCTTGTTAAAGCATTTTTCGGCGATTTTTCTTGCCAAGGGTATATCTATGTTATTGAACAACACTATTTCGTCCAAGCGATTACGAAATTCCGGACTGAAAGCGTTTTCTACAGCCTTGTCTACGGCGTGTTGAGAATGTGTCTTTTGCTCATAACCCACTATTCTCTTATTCATTTGAGAAGCACCGGCGTTGGAGGTCATAATGAGAACAGCATTGCGAAAATCGGCTTTTTTGCCTGTGTTATCCGTTAAAAAGCCGTAATCCATAACCTGTAAAAGTACGTTGTAAATGTCGGAATGTGCTTTTTCTATTTCGTCCAACAAAACCACGGAATGGGGATTTTTTCGCAGAGCCTCTGTTAACAATCCGCCTTCCTCGTAGCCCACATAACCCGGAGGAGAGCCTATTAATCTAGCCACGGAGTGTTTTTCTTGGTATTCGCTCATATCAAAACGCTGCAAATGTATACCCAAATTTTCCGCCAGTTGCTTTGCCAATTCGGTTTTTCCCACACCTGTAGGCCCTACGAATAAAAAGCTTGCCACAGGCTTTTCTGTATCGTTTAAGCCGGAACGGGAAGCCTTGATTGCATTTACGACCTTTGTCACAGCTTCATCTTGCCCGAAAATTTGCTCTGATATGCGGCTTTTCAGGGTGGATAATTTATCCAACTCAGAGGCAGATACTGTGTTTTCAGGGATTTTGGCCATCAGGGCTATAGTTCTTTCTATGTCTTTTTGCAGAACTACTTTGGTGAAACTGCTTTTATTTTCGGTTTTAACATATGCACCGGTTTCGTCCATAACGTCTATGGCTTTGTCCGGCAAAAATCTGTCTTGAATATATTTTGAAGTCAGTTGGCAGATTGATTCTATAACTTCGTCTGTGTAAATAACATTATGAAAGCTTTCGTATTTGTGTTTTATGCCTTTTAGGATTTTTATGCATTCTTCGGGAGTAGGCTCGGCTACGTCTATGCGTTGGAAACGTCTGGATAAGGCTCGATCTTTTTCGAAATATTTTTTGTATTCTTCAAAGGTGGTAGAGCCTATAAACTTGATTTTTCCGTCGGAAAGGTAGGGCTTGATTATGGAGGTTGCGTCCATACCACCGCCGGAAACCGCTCCGGCTCCCACTATTGTGTGTATTTCATCCAGATAGACTATGGGCTTGTTAATCTTGCCTATGATTTCCAGCAGTTTAATCAGTCTTTCTTCAAAGTCTCCCCTGTATTTTGTGCCGGCTACCACAGCACCTATATCCACGTAAAATAATTGTGAACCCAATAAATCCTCAGGCACTTCGCCTTTTACTATCAGTTGGGCCAAACCTTCTACTATGGCGGTTTTGCCTACGCCGGGGTCACCTATGTGTATGGGATTGTTTTTTAGCCTTCTGCTTAATACTTGGGTGGTGCGTTTTAAAATATCCTCTCTGCCTATTAAGGGGTCTAGGAGATTTTTTTGAGCCTTTTCGGTGAAATTGGTTGTGTATAAGCGGAGAAATTCCTTATCCGAAGGCTTGTTTTGTGTATTGGTTTCGGTTTCTACGGTTTCACCTTCGCCGGGCTTCATCTCGTTTGATACTATTTGTAAAAATACCAATCTGTCTACACCGTTTTTTAAAAGAATATATCCGGCAAAACATTCTTGTATATTAAAGATTGCTGCTATAATATTTCCGAAATGTACTATAGTTTTGCCCGAAGAATGAGCTTGAGCCGTTGCCATTTCCAGCATACGCACGAAAAGGCAGGAATCCGTGGGGTTATCCGAGGTATTTTGGGGTATTTTTTCAGCAAAGAATTTTTGCAGATCGGCTTTAATTTGGGTGATATTGCCACCGCTTCGTTCTATTAATTCCCTGCCGCAGTCAAACATTAAGCCTGCATATAGAAAATGCTCCGGAGTTAAGTATTCGTGGTTTTGCATTTTTGCTTCGTTCAGAGCCACTATATATATTTGGTTACATACAGAATCCAGTTTCATTCTTTAGCCTCCTCTATGGTTAATCTGAGAGGATAACCCTTCTCTTTAGACATTTGGTCGGTCTGCATTTTTTTGGTTATGGCTATATCGTAGGTAAAAACCCCAACCGGGGAATTACCCTTTTCATGAATTTCCATCATTATTTGCGTTGCCTCTTGAGCGCCTTTGTTAAATATCTTCATTAACACCAGAGTTACAAAATCCATGGTGGTAAAATCATCGTTATGCATAATTACGGTGTACATTTTGGGTATATACAAATCCGTATCTATGTTTGGTTGAAGTTGCTGTTGGGTAGACATAATAAATCTCCTTGACCTCCGTTAATGAAATACGCCTTTTTGTAATCCGGCGCATTTCGGTTAACTTGTTGTTTTATTTAAAATATTATATAACCCCGGGGAAAATATTGCAAAAAACTCTATACACCGGGTAGGATTATTTAATTTATCTATTGATTTTAACAGATACTTTCCGGTACAATCAAGCCATATTATTATTAATACTGTAAAGAGCCGGTGTTTTTTTTCGACTGTCTCTTTACTGTATCGGAAAGCGAGCCGACATTATGGACTACGAACAGAGCTTTACGAGTATAATTAACGTTTTCGGGGAAACGTTTTTAAAAGCATATAAAAACAACAAAATGAAAGGCAAAACAAAAATTTTAAAATTCATAGTGTCTTTTTACAGACGCTGGTATCATTCGGCAATAATCGAAGATACCCTTATATCACCCGCTAATTTAATAACCGAATTAAACCGTCTGCAAGGTAAGCCCCTATGCACCTATCCCATTATCAGTCTTAATTCCTATGATAGAATATCAATTCCGGAAGTTATGCAACGAGTTTATACCATCGACACTCATCCCGTTATTAAAGATTTGGAAATTTTCATAGAATCATGTTATCCGGATGTGGAACTGAAAGAAAACGGTATTCCAACCGCCGACCATGTGGATACTCTGCTGGACAAGGTATCTGTTTACGACCCGTTTTATGTAGAGTATTTGGGTATGCTTGCCGTTAAATTAAAATTATTGAAAAAGTCTGTATCGATTTATTCAAACAAAGCTCAAGTCTCAGAAAAATATAAAAAATTATTCGCAAAAAAGCCCAACGAAATATTTAAAGCAATTGTAGAAGCTTCGGCTGAAATTTCCAGCTTCTTTATTAATCAAGTATTGCCGTTGGATAAAAAATATTTCAATAAAGAATATATTATCAAAAAACTTAAAGAACCAACCACCACAGACGAAATTTTTAAAGAAATTTACGAATCCATAGGCCTAAGCTTTGAAAGCATAGTGGATATGGACCCTCAAGACAATGCCGATGAATTTTACGGACTGATAATGTCGTCGACATTTTTTTTGGGAATAGTAATAGATAAATATTTTTATACTCTGTTCGGTTTCTATTTAAAAATAATCAGCCCGGAATATATGTTGCCCTACGATATTGCAGACGATTTAACCTATGCAATAGAGTCTTTCAAAATTGATGACGAAGTTGAAGTTTCCATGTTTGCGCCCTGTTATAATTACTATCTTACGGAACTGGGCAATGATTTTTTCCAAATTCAGAGCAAAAATAAGAGTGTTTTAAATTTACGGGATGATACCTCGTTGGATTTAATATTCAAACTTGCCACCACCAAGCTGGTAAGCCAAAGCCACTTAGAAAAACAGCTGGATTTGATACTGGACAAGGTAAGCGAATCAAAACCGGATTTAAAAATATGGGAACTGAAAATAGCATTTAACGAGCAGAAAAACCTATGGATTAAAATAGACGTGACAGATAACTTTACCCTTCACGATTTGTATAACGAAATTTGTTATGAATTTAATCTGCCCATTGCCAATAATTATATTTTTTACAAAGATACCACAGAAAGCCCCTTTGTACGATTTATGCCCTCTAAATCCGGCAAACGCTCAAGCAAATCCGACGAAACAAAACTTTCTACCCTGGAATTCGAAGAAAATCACGAGTTTGTGCTGGTTCTGGAAAATACCCATAATCCTTTTGATAAAAAGGCCATACCGTTAAAACAATTGAAATTCCATATAACTTTAAGGAAAATCAAGAATATTAACAATCAATATTCTTACCCCAGAGTTATAGGAGAAAGCAAGGCTTTAAAAGAAATGTACAACGAGTTTAAATTTCCTTTTTGATTTAATGTAAGATAAAACAGCACTGCATTTATGAAGAACATAAAATTAAAGTCTTTTTGAAAGGGGCTTGGGGAAAATCTCCGGAAAAATTTTTCCCAAAGGTCTCAGCTTTTTTGTTTTAAGGAGCAGCAGCCCATGGGTATAGAGTTTTCGAGAGAACAAATAGAAGCAATAACCACCCGACATTGTGATGTCTTGGTTTCGGCGGCTGCCGGCTCGGGTAAGACGGCTGTTTTGGTGGAGCGCATTATAGGAATAATTACCGACAGCAGCACCCCGACAGACATAGACCGCCTTTTGGTGGTCACTTTTACCGATGCGGCAGCCTCCGAAATGCGCCAACGTATATCCCTAGCCTTGGCCCAAAAAATGACCGAAACCGAAGGCGAAGAAATTCAACATCTTCAAAAACAAGCCCTGCTTTTGCACAAGGCTTCTATCACTACAATACATTCCTTCTGCCTTAGCGTTATTCGGCAGAATTTTCATCTGACAGAGGTAGACCCTGCCTTTACCATAGGAGAAGCCGGTGAAATTAAGCTGCTGAAATCCCAAGTGCTGCAAGACCTTTTCGAAGAAGAATACGCCAAGGAAAACAACGAGGGCTTTACGGAACTGGTAGAAATTTTCGGCAATAAGTTATACGATGACGGCTTGCAAAACCTTGTGCTTGAAACCTTTGACTTTATCAACTCATCACCGAACCCCGAAGAATGGTTGATACAACAGACGGAAAAGTACAATATCTCGGAAAACGAGCCTGAATGGTTTGAAATTATCAAAGAAGACATAGGCAGAGGACTGCAATCTGCTTTAAGGGAATGTAACCGTGCATTGGAGCTTACATACTCGCCGGATGCACCTAAGGGCTATGCCGATGTTTTATCCTGTGACAGAGAAATGGTTCTGGATTTGTTACAAACCTTAAAATATGATATAAACCGCACCTATGATGAGTTTTCCAAGATAAGCTTTAAACGTATGCCCTCCGTCAGAGGAGAAAATCCGCTTAAAGCACAAATAGCCGACATCAGAGACACCGTTAAATCCATACTTACAGACTACAAAACGAAAATATTCTTCAAATCTCCGGACGCTATGAGGGAAGATTTAAAAAAACTCTATCCCATAATGAAAAATTTTGCGGATTTGGTTCTGTCTTTTAAACAGGCATATACCAAGGCAAAGCTTGAGCGCAACATAGTGGATTTTAACGACCTTGAGCATTACTGCCTGCAAATACTTAACAACAACGGTCAGCCCTCACAGGTAGCCAACGAATACAAGGAACGCTTTGAAGAAATTTTAATAGACGAATATCAGGACAGCAATCCCATTCAAGAAGCTATACTTTCATTGGTAGCCCGAGAAAATCCGCCCAACCGCTTTATGGTTGGGGATATTAAGCAGAGTATTTATAAATTCCGTCTTGCCAAGCCGGAACTTTTTATTGAGAAATACAACAGCTATTCCTACGATAAAGAAAGCCTGTATCGAAAAATAGACCTTTCGCAAAATTTTAGGTCTAGGGCAAGCATTTTGAATTTTATCAACTTCCTGTTTGTGCAATTAATGACCCCTGATTTCGGAAAAATTCCTTATGACAGCCGAGCTATGCTTTATTTCGGTGCCGAGTATTATTCAAAGGAAGACGACAAGCAGATAGAAGTTATGCTTATCGAAAGAAAGCCCGGCGAGGAAACCGAGGATGAAAGCGAAGACAAAATAGCCCAATTAACGGCGGCTCAATTGGAGGCTAAGGCGGTAGCCAATCATATAAACCAAGCGGTAAACGGTCCGGAGCCTTTGCAGGTGGTTGATAAAGAAACCGGACAGCTTAGACCGGTACGCTACGGAGATATAGTCATAATATTACGCTCCTTGCAGGATACGGCAGGTGTATTCGAAGAAGAACTGAAAAACGCCGATATTCCTGCCTTTGTTAACACCCAAGGAGGATTTTTCGAAACTCCCGAAATAATGACTATGTTAAGCATTTTGCAGATTATTGACAACCCAAGGCAAGATATAAATTTGATTTGCGTGTTGTTTTCTCCGATTTATAAAATTACGCCGGACGAACTGGTGGCAATTCGAGGAGTCAACAAAAACGGTTGTTTTTATGAATGCATATTAGCCTGCTTGGAGGATAATCCGAAAAATGAAATGTCACTTGAATTGGCTGACAAGCTGAAATGCTTCATTACCCAACTGAATGAATGGCGAAAGACTGCAGTATTTACACCTATCAGTCAATTAATCTTTAAAATATATACGGAAACCTCATACTTTGATTATGTAGGCGCTATGACCATGGGACAAGTAAGGCAGAGAAATTTGCGTTCCTTGGTTGAAATGGCTTCACGGTACGAATCTACAAGCTATAAGGGACTGTTTCATTTCATAGGCTATGTGGAAAAATTGCAAAAATCAAGCAAAGATACCGGAGATGCACCTTTGCCGGACCGTGCGGATGAGTTTGTAAGAATTTTAACCATACACAAAAGCAAGGGTCTGGAATTTCCCGTGGTGTATGTGAGTATGTTGGGTAAGCAGTTTAATAAACAAGACCAACGACGTAAACTTATTATGCACCAAGAATACGGCTTGGGTTCGGTTTATATAGACACGGAAAACCGCATAAAAACCAAGACTCTTGCCTATTCGGCAATACAATCCCAAATTCACAAAGAAAATTATTTCGAGGAACTACGCTGTCTTTACGTGGCTTTAACAAGGGCAAAGGAAAAATTAATTCTAACCGCAAGTGCTACTGACATAAATAAAAAGCTTGAATTTTGGAAACAATTTCAGTCAGAGGAAACCTTGGAGATACCGCCCTTTTATCTTCTTAAAACAAATACCTTCCTTGATTGGATTATGCCGCCTTTGTTAAAACACAAAAGCTGTGAGGACGGTAGCTTGGATTTACCCTGTCAATTTTCCTTGAGCATAAAAAACGAGAGCATAATTCTATCGGAAGCGGAATCAGCACCGAAAGAATTGCCTGTTGACCACACTGAAGAATTGCCGCTGAAAGCCCTTGATACCCAGGAACTAAAATCAAGATTTGAGCGTGACTATGCCTTTATCGCCGAAACCTTAATACCCGTAAAACTTAGTATTTCGGAAATCAAGCGTATAAATCAAAAGCTTTTTGTACCGGATGCGGTGGAATTTTATTCTCCCGAAAAACGCAGAATATCTTTAAGCCATTACAAAGGATATAAATTCCGCTCCGTAAAAAAACGCCGTTTGGAAAAGCCTAAAATACTGCCAACGTTTTTAAAAGAAATTCAAGGGGTTTCCAAACAGGAAATAGGAACGGCTTTGCATACGGTTTTGGAGCATATGGATTTAAACCTGCACAACAGCATTACGGCTATAAAAGATTTAATAGGTCTTTTGGTTTCCAAGCAAATTATTGCACCGCAAATTGCCGAAGCTGTGCCCGTAGGTAAGCTTTACGCATTTACCCAATCTCCATTGGCAAAACGTATGATGACGGCGGAATTTGTTAACAGGGAAGTGCAGTTTGTTCTAAGCAAAAACCCCAATGAAATATACCGCCGGCAACCTCTCCGCAATGCCTCCGGAAAAATATTGGTTCACGGGATTATAGACTGCTTTTTCGGCGAAAAAGACGGTATAGTGTTGGTTGACTACAAATCAGATTATATAGGCGGCAAACGTCATATAGAACGAATAAAAAAGAAATACGCCATACAACTTCAAATTTATAAAGAAGCCATAGAACGCAGTACCGGCTTGAAGGTAAAAGAAAGCCTGCTGTACCTGTTCCACAAGGATTTATGTATTGAAATAAATTGACAAGCTATTTTATTTACCATGTTAAAGTCTTTTTGAAGGGAGTTTGAGGGAAACTTTTTCTCCGTAAAAACTCTCCCTCAAGGTCTTGGTTTTTTTAAAAATATTCCACACAAAAGAGGCTGCTATGCTTAAAAGATTCTTACCGAAAGATTATAAGCCCACAGTGTTTGAAATACCCTTTGACCGGCTTTATGAGCAAGGTTACAGAGGTTTAATTTTCGATATAGATAATACTCTCTCGCCCAACAATATTCCGGAACCTACGGATGATATTATTAATCTTATGCAGCACCTAAAGGAGCTGGGCTATAAGATTTGTTTGCTGTCCAACAACAACGAGGGTAGGGTGGAGTTATTCAACAAAAAATTAAACCTGTTTACCGTTCCAAACGCAAACAAACCCGGTTTGGGCGGTATGGAAAAGGCTTTGAAACTAATGGAAACCGCTGTAACCCATACCATTCTTGTAGGCGACCAAATATTTACGGATATGTGGTGCGGCAACCGTATAGGTATGCATACCATATTGGTGGAGCCTTTGTCGCTGACGGAGGAAGTACTTATTCGGCTGAAAAGGTTTCTGGAAAAGCCGGTTATGGCAAAATATAAAAGAATACAAAAGAAAAACAGGTGAAATATGCTGCAGGATTTTGTTAACGGAAGCACAAAAAAACTGGGTATTTTTGGGAACCCCATAGAACACACTCTTTCACCGCTTATACACAACAGTCTTTCAAAACATCTGGGCAATAACTTTGTTTACGTTCCGTTTAAGGTCTTGGAAGAAAATCTGGAACAGTCTGTACAAAGTGCATATTGTCTTGATATTTTGGGAATTAATATTACTGTTCCTCATAAAAATGCAGTTATTCCGTTCTTGGCTTCTGTGGACCGTTCGGCAGAGCTTGTGGGAGCCGTAAATACGCTAAAGTATTCGAAAGACGGGTATGTAGGCTATAATACAGACGTTCACGGCATCCAAATGACCTTGGAAAAATACAATATAATTATTAAAGACCGACCTATTGCTGTTGTGGGAGCCGGCGGCGGAGCAAGATCCGCCTTGGCAGCCGTTGCGGGGCAAAACCCCTGCCGGATATTTTTAATAAACCGCACCCTCGAAAATGCAAATACTATTGCTAAACAAATCAAAAAATATTATAATATCTCCATAGACATTTTGACTTACGATGATATTGACAAAATTTCAGAACTTGAACTATTAATCCAAACTACCTCTGTAGGTCTTGATAAAGCAGTTTCGCCTATCGGTGAGCAAGAATTTTTCCATAAGGTTAAGGTTGCCTTTGATATTATATACAAGCCTTGGGAAACCGAGTTTTTAAAACTGGCAAAAAATGCCGGTTGTGTATGTATCAACGGCTTTGACATGCTCTTTTATCAAGCCGTAAAGTCTTATGAAATTTGGACCGACACCAAAATTGAACCGGGTATATCAAATTATTTATATGATAATATAATTAAATATTTCAAGGGGGTCAACAATGCCTGATATTAAGAATTATATGGAAGATTGTGTAAAGGATATGGTATTGCCTATTCTGAAACGTATGAATTGTTGTACTTGTGATAAATGCGTGTTCGACACTATGGCAATTGCCCTTAATTCGTTGCCGCCTAAATATGTTGTTACCAAAAAGGGTCAATTTTATACCAAACTGTCCGGCTTGCAACAGCAGTTCGACGTGGACGTAATCTCTGCCATAACCAAGGCATCGGCTATCGTCAGCAAAGCTCCTCGTCATGACGAGGCGGACAACGCATGAAAAAAATCTGCGTGATTCACGGTCCCAACCTTAATTTTTTGGGAATACGAGAAAAAAATATCTACGGTCAACTGAGCTTGGATAAAATCAACGAAATGATTCTGCAACAAGCCCAAGCCTTGGGCTTTGAAACGGAATTTTTTCAAAGCAATTGCGAAGGCGAAATAATAGACCGCCTTCAAGAATGTTATCACAAGCAGACAGACGGTATTATTATCAATCCCGGTGCCTTAACCCACTACAGCTACGCTGTTTTCGATGCTGTTGCTTCGGTTAGTATACCCACAATCGAGGTGCATATTTCCAACATACATAAAAGGGAGCAATTTAGGCAGAAATCGGTCATTGCCCCTGCTTGTATCGGACAAATAAGCGGGTTTGGTGCTTCAAGTTATTTGTTGGCCCTAACGGCTATGAAAGAGATATTATCTCAAAATTAATAAAGGACAATTACGCACTTTGTGTTTATTGTACAGCGATTTATCTTTAACCAAATTAATCGCAATATAATTCAAAAGAAATCTCATCACAATCACAAGGAGAATTTAAATGATTTCAGCAAGTGAATTTAGAAACGGTGTAACCGTAGAAGTAGACAACTCAATCTATGTAATTATCGAGTTTCAACACGTAAAACCCGGTAAAGGTGCAGCTTTCGTAAGAACCAAACTTAAAAACCTGGTTAGCGGTGGCATCGTTGAACGTACTTTCAGACCCACTGAAAAAATGCCCAAGGCTCACATAGACCGCAAGGATTTGCAATATCTTTACAATGACGGTCAATTATATCACTTTATGGACCCCGAAACCTTTGACCAAACCGCTATCGACGCTTCCGACATCGGCGATAACTTGAAATTCGTTAAAGAAAACGACATGGTTAAAATTCTGGCTCATAACGGCAATATCTTCGGCATCGAACCGCCCACCTTTGTAGAACTGGAAGTAACCGACACCGAACCAGGCTTCAAAGGCGACACCGCCCAAGGAGCTACCAAACCTGCCACTGTAGAAACCGGCGCAAGCGTTAACGTTCCTCTGTTCGTTTCCGTAGGCGACGTAATCAAAATAGACACTCGTAACGGAGAATATTTGGGCAGAGCATAATTTATCTGCTGAGTATGACTAATCCCCTTGAAAAAGGGGTTTTTTATTACAAACAATTGATGATTGCAGCCAATTGCACATAAGTAAGTAACAAAAATCTATTCTCCGTAAACGGTTCGGTTCCTGTGTTTAAGAAAACACCGTGTCACTCACCGGTCCGAGCGGATGATTTTGGTTCAGGAATAAACGCAATCGACAATATATTTCAATTTAACCGTTACCCCTACATTAAAACTATGAAGTCTTTTTGAACGGGGTTTTGAGAAAACTTTTGCAGTTTACAGTAGTCTTTAGAGGTGGTCTTTTTGCAGTCAAAGTACAAGGTCTTAAAACAATATTTCGGGTATGACGAGTTTCGTGACGGTCAGGAGTTTTTGATTGACAGCATTTTACAGGGTGAAGATGTGGTGGGTATTATGCCTACCGGAGCAGGCAAATCCTTTTGCTATCAGATTCCGGCGCTGGTTATGGAGGGTATAACCTTGGTTATTTCTCCGCTTATTTCGTTAATGAAGGACCAAGTTAATGCTTTAACCCAAGCCGGGGTAAGAGCGGCGTATATTAACAGTTCTTTAACCGAACGGCAAACCAAACTTGCCATAGAAAACGCAAAAAAGGGCATTTATAAAATTATTTACGTAGCACCCGAACGATTGGAAGTAGGCTCCTTTATAGATTTTGCGGTAAACGGCAATATCTCCATGGTGACCGTGGACGAAGCCCACTGTATTTCCCAATGGGGTCAAGATTTCCGTCCCAGCTATGTAAAGATAGAAAGTTTTATCAAACTCCTTAAAAAGCGTCCCATAGTCTCGGCATTTACGGCAACGGCCACTCCAAAAGTAAAAGAGGATATTATTGAACTGTTGGACTTAAAATCTCCCAAAGTATTGGTTACGGGCTTTGATAGAAAGAACCTGTATTTTGAAGTGCAAAAACCCAAGGATAAATTCTCGGCGCTTATGCAATATTTGTCCGTTGTGGGTGATAAATCGGGCATAGTATATTGTTCAACCAGAAACACGGTGGAAGAAGTATGCGACAGTCTAAGGCAGAAGGGCTACAATGCCTTGCGTTATCATGCCGGTTTGCCAGACAGAGAACGTCAGGTCAATCAAGATGCCTTTTTGTACGACAAGGTTCAAATTATGGTTGCCACCAATGCTTTCGGTATGGGTATAGACAAATCCAACGTTTCCTTTGTAGTTCATTATAATATGCCGAAAAACATAGAAAGCTATTACCAAGAAGCAGGCCGGGCCGGACGAGACGGTGAAAATGCCGATTGTATTTTGCTCTACAGTGCAAGAGACGTGCGAACCAACACTTTTCTCATAGAAAACAACAAAGATATAGAATATCCCGATGCGGAAACAGAAAAAATGCTTAAAGAACTGGACCGCCAACGCCTAAAAGAAATGACCTTTTATTGCCACAGCAACGACTGCCTTCGCTCCTACATATTAAAATACTTTGGCGAACACCCGGAAAATTATTGCGGAAATTGCAGCTCCTGCAACACAAATTACGAACACTTGGACATAACCTTGGAAGCCCAAAAAATCCTATCCTGTATAGTGAGAGTAAAAGGAAACTACGGCATAAAAATTATTATCGACATTTTGAGAGGCTCCAAAAGCGAAAGAATTAAAAGCCTGGGATTTGACAAACTTTCTACATACGGAATAAGCACTTTCTCCGAAAGCAGGCTGCGGGATATAATAAATCACCTTGTTCTGAATAATTATCTATGCTCCACAAATGACGAGTTTCCCGTACTTAAACCGGGTGAACGGGCAAATGAAATATTACGTGACAAGGCCTCCATACATATGAAGCTTCCCAAGGAAACCCTTGAGAAACCTTCCAAATCAACCGTTCTTAAACCTGTTGACAAAACCTTGCTGGAAAAACTCAAGGCTCTGCGTATGGAAATCGCAAGGGAACAAAGAGTACCGCCATTTGTTATTTTTACGGAAAGTACCCTTACGGATATGTGCATGAAAATGCCCACGTCAGAAGAGGCCATGCTGGGCGTTTCCGGCGTGGGACAAGTTAAGTTGGACAAATACGGGTTGCGTTTCCTAAAGACTATCAAGAACTATGCGGAAAATGCTCCCGAAGAAAGCGAAAAGCCTACCCCGGAAAAAGGCACCCCAGAACAGGACATAATCTTAGACCCTCAGAACATAGAAAAAACGGACGAACCGGTTCCGGTCAGCCAAATTGCCGATCGTATCAACTGTGAGCTTATACAAAAGGGCTACAAAAAAATTACGGCCGCAAAATTAAACGATTGGTTACTCCGCATGGAATTACTGAAAATTCAGAACAGCGGTGGCCAAAGTTTTAAAGTCGCCACCGAAAAAGGCCATGAAATAGGTATCTTAACCCACGACAGAATAATTCGAAACGCTCCGGTTAAGGTTAATGTGTATAACCAAGAGGCACAGAAATATATAATCGATCGGGTTGATATGATTATTGAGAGTATACAGTGATAAACACCCATTTATCGTATAATTTAATTGTAAGGAGGTTCTTAATTGAAAACTTACAGAAAAGTGTTGACCTTTAAAACCAATACAAGACGAGCATTCTTAAACATTACGCCTCAAGTTGAAGCTGCGTTGATGGAAAGCGGTATTAAAGAGGGCCTGGTGCTTGTAAACGCAATGAACATTACAGCAAGTGTATTTATTAACGACAACGAAAGCGGTCTCCACCGAGATTTTGAACGCTGGCTGGAAAGGCTGGCTCCCGAAAAGCCCTACAACCAATACGACCATAACGGCTACGAAGATAATGCGGATGCTCACTTAAAACGCACACTTATGGGCAGGGAAGCCGTATGCGCAATTACAGAAGGTAAACTGGATTTTGGTACTTGGGAACAAATTTTTTACGGTGAATTTGACGGAAAGAGAGAAAAACGGGTTTTGATAAAAATTATTGGGGAGTAATTGCTTCGCCTAATCATACCTAAACTTAAGCCTATATTGATGGTAAGCAGCCATCAATATAGGCTTTTTTTATGTGGTTGTTTTCGCCTGATATAATTAATATGAATAAGGCAAAATCATGCAAATCGGCACGCCCGAGGAAATTTACGAAAAACCCCGTAAAC
>CAYMOU010000074.1:0-14231 GCA_964392115.1 uncultured Defluviitaleaceae bacterium
CTTGTCGAATTATTTGCTTTATTTAAAACAATAATAAACCATTATCACTGAAATGTAAATAGCGGATACGACAAATATCCGGGCATAGTACTGTAAATACTTAGTGAATTTTCAACCGGAAATCAACGAAAATTTTTACTTCCTTTTCATTAATACAACAGTTTCTGTATGCATTGTCATGCAAAAACAATCTATGGCATAACCTTGCACAAATTCGAAACCGTTTTGGGATAAAATTTTTAAATCCCTGGCAAGGGTAGCCGGGTCACAAGATACATAGATTATTTTTTCTGCCCCGGAATTTACAATTTGTTCCAACAAGCCGGAATTACAGCCTTTTCTCGGTGGGTCAAGGATAATAACATTGGGGTTGAAGTCAAGCAGGTCTGCAAATTTACCTTCGGCGGAGCCTTCCGTGAACTCTACGTTGGAAACACCGTTGATTTCGGCGTTTCTCTTGGCGTTATTTACAGCATGAGAAGATATTTCTATGCCGTGCACTTTGCTTACATAATCTGAAATATGCAAGGATATGGTTCCTATACCGCAATACAAATCCGCTACCGTATCTTCCGGAGAAAACTCGGCAAGTTCCATAATTTTGTCATAAAGAAC
Source organism: uncultured Defluviitaleaceae bacterium (assembly GCA_964392115.1). GTDB lineage: Bacteria > Bacillota > Clostridia > Lachnospirales > WRBF01 > CAYXWM01. The sequence continues at coordinate 616 of CAYMOU010000074.1, forward strand.
TTCGGTCTGAACAGGATTAATCTGGAAAAAGGAATTGGGTGAAATTTCATATTTGTATTTTCCCAGATACTCTGTAATACAGTCCTTACCCCAAAGGGTTTTTGTTTCTTTTCCCATTACTACAGCCGTTTGCGCTTTGTTAATGTTAATGCTCAGGTTGGTAAAGCCTTCGATATTGCTGAGTTTTTTCGCTAATTTTTTCGAATGCGGTAATTCGTCACCGTTAATTACCAAACACAGCATTTTTTCGCCTGTTTTGAAACCTACCCTATATATGGCATGACGAAGCAAGCCCTCACCTGTTTTATTATCATAAACGGTAATTCCGGTTTCGGTAATATAATTGTTCAGTATATCAAATACTTCTTTGTGGGATTCGTGTACCAAATCACAGTAGTTAATTTTTTGAAGGTCATGAGAATTTTTTTTGTAAAATCCCAAAATTCCTATGCCGCCTTCTTTTCCTATTACAAACTGGGCGTTGTTTCTGTAATTAAAAATCTGTTCTGCGGCTATCATTTGCAGATTGTTGTTGTCAACATTTATTCCGCCTATGCGTTTTAAATTTTCTGTTACTTTTTTGTGCTTTATCTTGGCTTGCTCGGAATATTCCATGTGTTGGAGAGTACAACCTCCGCATTTACCGAAGTGGCTGCACTTAGGTGCTATACGTAGAGGAGAGGGTTCCGAAATTTCCGTAATACTTGCATTGCCATAGTTTTTCTTTAATTTATCAATTTTAACCGTAACTTTATCTCCCATAACAGCATCTTTTACGAACAAGGTAAAACCGTCAACTTTTCCTACGCCGTCTCCTTCTGCTGTCATATCAATAATTTCTGCTTTATATAATTCCTGTAAGTTTATCACTGAACACCTCTGAATAATTTAAAATAAGTTAATTTATGCTCAAATGCTAATGCTCGGTACCGGATTCATTTTAACTGTTGGGTTATTGACAATTGCGTTTTTTTAAGTAACAAAAATCGTCCATTCGGAATGGTGAGTGTTGGTGTTGGTGTTTCTTGAAACACAGGAAACGAACCGTTTATGGAGAATAGATTTTTGTTACTACCTTATGCGGAATTGGCTATATTCAGAAAAAACACAGATACTGCCGGCAAGCAATTTGTTTAATTATATAACCAATTAAGATTTAGGGCAACAATAAAGATTTAGAACCTTTTCCGGCATTAAGGTTTACTATAATCCAACAAATTCTCCTTTTAATTTTTTTTGCTTTATGTTATGATTTATCTTGTTATACAGTGGTTCCGGTAGAAATACTTGTTATTAGCAAAATAGTAGTATAATAAAAAATTATACCAAACTTTAATTTATCTTATATAAAACCACTTAACAAATGCTGATTTTTTACCGATAAATAATATGTCTTTATGATTATTCGTTTTACAATTATTATCAACCTCAAAATATTGGTTACATAAAATATATTCTACAGATTACAGAGGAAATTCTGTTCAACAAATCCAAAAATCCCGAACGATGGAGGGTGCAAAAAAAGTTGACGAAAAAATGGAGAACTGTCAATTTTGTTATAATATTTATAGTTATGTTGGCGGCTGTTGCTTGGGGATTATCCGTATATAACAGCTCTTTGAACCATAATCTGTCTCAAACCACCAATGATACGCTGGATGAAATAATGCATCAGCAAAAATACAGCTTTCTTTCAAAGATACAGGGCGAAGTTGCGGTAATTAAAACCTTATCAGGCTTGATTACGGCTATGCTTGAGGAAAATAACGTAACCCACAAAGACAGGCAAACCATTTTGAAAGCTCTGAAAGAGGCGACAGATAACAGTGGATTCAGCCATTTGTTGATTTCGGACTTGGAAGGAAACGCAATTCGCAATGACGATGTTAAAATCAATGTTGCTGAAGAAGATTATTTCGCTAAGGCATTGCAAGGAGAGACTTTTCTTTCCAATACCAGAAAATCTAAAATTGACGGCAGCAATATAGTAGTTTTTTCTACACCGGTAAAATATAAGGATGAAACCGTAGCCGTACTTTTCGGTACTTATAAAACAGAAGAACTTGACAAGTTGTTCTTAAGCTCCTTTAGCGGCATGGGATATGCAATTATTTGCAATTTAGAAGGAGATATAATTGCTCAAACCTCCGCAAACAGAGTAAATAAAGATTCATACGAAAAAAAAGAAATTAAATTTTTAGAAAACTATACGGAAGAAGAAGTAATTGAAAAAATAAAAAGAGGGCAAAGCGGTCAGGCGATTTTTTCAATTAACAATCAAGTGCAACTTATGCATTATTCTCCTTTGGGAGTAAACGACTGGTTTATAGTTACAATTGTTGCCGATGATATAATTTCCAAAAGCAGCAATGAGATTTTAACAAGCGCTATGCTTCTTACAACCGGGGTCATATTAATGTTTATGGCTCTGATTATTTATTTAATCGCAACCCATAAAAAACATTCAAACAATCTTTTTAAAACAGCCTATTACGATGAATTGACCGGGGTTCCCAACAGGGCCAAGTTTAAATTAGATACTCAAAATATAATCAAAAACAACCCAAGTAAAAAATTTATTGCAATTATGCTGGATATTAGGCATTTTAAGGTTATTAACGAACTTTTTGACTTTGCCATAGGAGACGAGGTAATAACAAACATAGCCAAGGCCTTATCCGATATTTCTTCAGGAAAATACTATGCCTTTGCCAGAATAGGTGCCGATAAGTTTGTGGCCTTTGATTATTACGATTCCGAAGACTACACCGAAGATTTCCGTGACAGGTTCGAGGCTCAATTTTCGTTGATAAACGGCACGTTGGGCAACCACCGTTTGGAATTTAGATACGGGGTTTATTTTACAGAACCCGGCGAAAACGACATTAACGATATATTACAAAAAGTTGACCTTGCACACAGCATAGCCAAGAATCAAAAAAATTCCGTTATTTGCGAATACAACGACGAATTTAAAACCAGAGTTATAGAAGAAACCAAGCTTGAGGACAGAATGGAGTCCGCTTTAAAAAATGATGAATTTAAAGTGTACTTACAGCCAAAATATCTATTAAAGAGTGATACTGTCGTAGGTGCAGAAGCCTTGGTTCGCTGGAAGCAAGAAAATGGCAAGATTATTTCTCCCGGTAAATTTATACCCTTGTTTGAAAAGAATGGATTTATCACAAAACTGGATATGTATATGCTGGAAAAGGTCTGCCAAATTATAAGGGAATGGATGGATAACGACATACCGGTGGTAACGGTTTCCGTAAATTTCTCCAGGCTGCATCTGCAAAATGAAAATTTTGTTGAGGAAATCGAGGCTATTGCTCAACGTTACGGCGTACCTAAAAAATATATAGAAATAGAACTTACCGAATCCACCATATTTAAAAACGAGGAAGTTTTGGAGAACATAATATTCCAACTTCATAATGCAGGTTTTACCCTCTCTATGGATGATTTCGGTACCGGTTATTCTTCTTTGGGCTTATTAAAGAACTTGCCGGTAGACGTTATTAAAATCGACAGAGGCTTCTTTTTGGGCACCAAATATAAAACCAGAACCAAGACGGTTATTGCAAATGTTATGAAAATGGCAAAAGAATTGGGTATACACACCGTTGCCGAAGGCGTGGAAACTCAGGAACATATAGACTTCCTCAGAGAGGTAGGTTGCGATATTGTTCAGGGTTATTATTACGCAAGACCTGTGCCTGCCCACGATTTTCTTGAGAATACTGCACTGTTTACGCCTATTTCAAACGAGCCGGAGGATGAACCGGATATTTCACGTTTGATAGAACTAAAATATGCGGATAAAAAATCCTTTACGGATATACCTATCTATGTATATAGGCTGTTCCAAATTACTTTAGCGGAAGTTCTTATTGATAAATACGGCATAGGCGAAATGACAGCCGTTTTCAGGGATTGTGGAAAATTAGCAGGTCGTGCCTTTGTGCAACAGAATATTACACCCGGTTTATCTTTCGGCGAATTTTTGGATGAACTTTCTGTAAAACTCAGAGAAACAAAATTAGGCTACCTTAATATTGACCGGTACGACGAAGAATCGGATACCGGATTGATTTCCATAGGCGATTATTTGAACTGTACCGGTATTTACGGTGGAAAAAGCCTTTGCAGTTATGAAGAAGGCTTTATTTCCGGGTTATTGTACGAATATACTAAGAAATATTATTCCGTTACGGAGACCGAATGCAGAGGTTCCGGTTCGGATATATGTCGATTTAGTATTAAGCCGCAGTAAAGGACCGATAAATTATGCAGAATATTAAAATTTACTCAAGCGGTTTAACAAAGGTGGTGAAATTATGAATACGGATTATAATAAACTTACTTACGATGAATTATTAAAATGGGTCAAAGAACTGGAACTTATAAATTCCTGTTTGCCGGGCGGTATAGTTATTGCCGATGCCGACCCTGATTTCACCATAACATACGCTAACAAAGGCTACTATGATTTGGTAGGATTTACTCCGGAAGAAATTTATGCAAAATATGAAAACAAAGGCATTTTAACCATACATCCGGATGACAGAGACGAATCGGTAAAAACTTTTTTCGAACAAACCGCCAAAAGCGATACGTTTATCATTAAATCAAAGCTGATTCATAAAACAATGGGCTTTATCTGGGTACATTTCAGCGGAAGATGTTGTGTAATGGAGGACGGCAGCACAAAGATTTATCTTCTTATAGTGGATATTACCGAACACCTTCATTTGATGAATCAACTAAAACATGAGCAGGAATACAACAATTTGATTTTCAGTTTGACTGACGATGTGTTCTTTGACTATGACATAAAATCTTCAAAAATCAAGTATACTTCAAATTTCTCCCAAAGATTCAAAATACCCGAAGTTATTGAGAATTACCCACAGGCTCTCATAGACAGTGGAATAATTGCAGAGGAAAGTATTGACGTATTCACCGGTTTGGAATACGGGTACAGTAGAGACGACCTGAATTCGTATAACGGAAAAGAAGTCAAGCTTATACAGCCGGACGGAAGTTATGTTTGGTATTCTGCAAACTATACGGCACAGGTTAATTCCTTTGGCATACCATACAGAATTATAGGCAAACTCACAGACATAACCCAACAAAAAGAACGTATAGCCAGGCTGACCAAAAAAGCCGAATTGGACCCACTTACCAAGCTTTTAAACAAGGAAGAAGCGGAAGAAAGAATAGAGAAATATCTTTCCGGTAATCCCAACAACCAAAAGTCAGCCTTGTTTATTATAGACATAGACAATTTTAAGCGTGTAAACGATACTTTGGGGCATCAATTCGGCGACAGTGTACTAAAGGATATAGCACAAAAGATAAAGGGTATATTCCGAAAAGACGATATAATTGGAAGGCTTGGCGGTGATGAATTTGTGGTTCTCATGCAGGACATAAGCTCGGAATCTGTTATTAAGGATAAGGCTGATTCCTTAACGGACGCTTTTCGTCATACTTTTTCCGGTGACCAAAACGAGTATAAAATTTCAGCCAGTATAGGAATAGCTGTTTGCCCCGACCACGGCACCGCTTTTAAAGAACTTTATCCTCTGGCGGATTCTGCCTTGTATAATTCAAAAAAACGTGGCAAAGACTGCTATACTATCTACAGCGACACCATTAAAGAATGCGTCATGAGCAACAAAACACCCTTGGAGGATGCCGCAAGGTTTGTTGCCAGTTATTATGCGGATGACCCTATATACAACATTTTCGAGATGCTTTATGAAACTAAGGATATGTATACAACCTTAAACAAGGTTATCAGCATAATCGGCAGGCGATTTGATGTAGACCGATGTTATCTGTTTGAGCTTTCCGGTGACGGTAAGTATATAAGCAAAACATATGAATGGTGTACCGAGGGCATTAATCCCGAGTACAAATCCATGCAAAACCTACCGGCGGATGAAATGAAATTTATGTTCAATCACTATAACCAAGACGGAATCTTCTACTGTAATGACATTGCCGATTTGGATGAACAAACATATGAATTTTTCAGAAAACAAGGCATAAACTCGGTAATCCACTGTGCCTTCTTTAACAAAGGCGAAATGAGAGGCTTTATAGGCTTTGACAAGTGCAATGAATATCGTGTTTGGCTTGGTGAAGAAATTGCAATGCTCAACTATATTTCTAAAATTCTTTCGGTATTTTTATAAAGTATCAGAGTGTGTCTTAACCTCTGTTCCGGTTTTTTAGGGCACACCCTAAGAAGTTAAAAGATAGGAGTAATGAACATGGGTAAGCAAAAGAAATTGGCGTCAAAATTAACATTATTTACAGTTTTGGGCTTGCTGATTTCCTTCCTCATACTAACTGTAGTCATAGCAAACTCTACCGGCAAAAATATGATAATGGAACAAGAAGAAAAAATTTCTCTTATTGCCGACCTAAGCTCCAGAGCAACCGCAAAGTTTATGGATTCTGTGGCCAATAAGCAAGAGGTTTTGGCAAGTTCCGTTATCAATCTCAGCAGCATTCCCCAAGAACTCAGACAGGCCAATTTGTCCGGACTGATTTCTTACATTAAATCCAACGACGACGATATGTTAAGCATTTTTTATACAGTGGGAGAAGAACTGCTACAGCCCAACGGCTATACGATTTATTCTACAGATGGCAAAACACAATATGAATTAAAGCAGGATTTATTCTTAACCAAGGATGAATATTCCGCCATAGCCCAATCAAAAGCCCTTACCATTCTTGACCCTCACAAAAAGAACATAAACGGTAAAGAATATACTGTAATTACCGTTATTACGCCTATTGTGGACGATAACAACAACTTTATGGGTCTTATCGGCAGTGATATAGATACAGATTTGCTTGTCTCCAATACCTATAAATCAAGTAATTACAAAACCCAATTTAACGAAATAGTCTGTGGTCATCAGACTGTAATTATGGATAGCGTAACAAACGAAAATATAGGAAAAAAATACAAAGATGCATCTAAAAGCAAAAATCCCGACCTTGTTTTGAACGTAGCCAAAAATCCGGTTAATACTAAATTTATAGATGAAATGAAGGACGGCACAAAATATTTCAGCTCTATAATACCTTTTTATGTAGGAAATTCCAAAACCGTTTGGTTAAGCATTACAAGCGTTGAAGACAAGGAATTTTATGCGCCGGTTGCCGAACAGGTTACAACCGTAATTATAGTTAGTATAATTGCACTTATAGCCGTAACCGGATTGTTATATTTAATGATAAACAAAAACCTTCGTCCCATAAGTGAAATCGACATGGCCGTAAGAGAAATGGCAGATGGAAATTTAAACGTAAATTTGCATACTGAACGAAATGACGAAATAGGCTCACTGGCACGCTCGGTTTCCGCCATGCGTGATAACGTAATTAATTTGGTTGATAATATAGGCCTTATGACAGAGCAATTTGAAAAGGGTCAAATTACAGCTAAAATCAACGAAGAAATGTTTAAAGGTGATTATAAAAAGGTAACCGACGCCATAAATTCTCTGTTTAATTCATTGGTTCAGGATACCACCGAAATAATCAACGTTTTCGGCGATTTGGGCAGCGGAAACTTTAATATAAATTTAAAAGAGTTTCCCGGTCAAAAGGCCTTTGCAAATAAGAGATTCGACGAATTGAAAAACAGTATTACTTCACTTCACGATGAACTTTCTCAACTGATTCATGCGGCTATCGAAGGTGACCTATCCGCAAGAATAAATACCGAACAATACGGCGGCGGTTGGAAAAAACTGGCCGAAGGGTTGAATAACTTACTTATTGCCGTTAATAACCCTATAACGGAAGTTAACAGGGCTTTGCACCGTTTGTCACAGGGCGATTTTAACATAACCATAAACAAAAATTATCACGGTACCTATGCGGAAATGATGCAATCACTTGAAAAAACCCTTGTCTCTGTAGGCTCATACATAGATGAAATAACAGATATTCTGGATTCAGTGTCTCAAGGTGATTTGCGCAGGGAAATAACCCGTGATTATATGGGTCAATTTAATATGATTAAGGTATCAATCAATAAAATTAATTCAAACCTTCGTAAGACGGTTTCCGGTATTCGAAATTCGGCCGAAAACGTATACGTAGGTGCGAAACAAATTTCCGAAACATCTATGACTTTAGCCGACGGTACAACCAAGCAGGCATCCACAATTGAAGATTTGACTTGTTCAATTAACATAATTAACGACCAAACTCAACAAAACACCTTAGAAACCAAAACTGCCGACGAATTATCCAAAAAATCCATATCCAGTGCCGGCGAGGGCAATAAGCATATGGCTAATATGCTTTATTCCATGGACGAAATTAAAGAGGCATCAAACAATATCTCGAAAATTATCAAAACCATAGATGATATAGCCTTCCAAACCAACTTGCTGGCCTTAAACGCCGCTGTAGAGGCAGCCAGAGCCGGTCAACACGGCAAAGGTTTTGCCGTAGTAGCAGAAGAAGTGCGTTCCCTTGCCGGAAGAAGCCAGAGAGCGGCACAAGAAACAGCAAATTTGATAGAAGATGCTATCACAAAAATCAGTGCCGGTACAGAACTTGCAACCACAACGTCAGAGGCGTTAAATACAATAATCAGCGACATTAATTCTATATCCGCAATAATAAATTCAATCTACAAATCCACCAACGAACAGGCCCTGGGTATTTCGAAAATTACAGACGGTATTTCTCAAATTTCCGGAGTGGTTCAAAGCAATTCCGCAACTTCACAAGAAGCCGCCGCTGCCTCTGAAGAACTTAGTACTCTTTCGGAAGTGTTGACGCAAATGGTTTCGAATTTTAAAGTATAAACAAAAAAGCAGTTAAGGGATTTAGCCTTTAACTGCTTTTGCTCGTTTTTTGGAAAGAATGAGTTTGAGATAGTGAAAAAGTTTAAGATAACGAAAAAGTTTCATACTTAAGGTTTTTGTTATTCCTACTACACCATCCGTTTAATTTCCTTTTTTAGCCTGCCGATTATTTTCTTTTCCAATCGGGATATGTAAGACTGGGAGATTCCCAGTAAATCAGCCACTTCTTTTTGAGTCATTTCTTGGGATTCGCTGTTTAAGCCGAATCTTAGTTCTATAATGCGTTTTTCACGCTGTGACAGTTTTTCGATGGCCTTGTTAAGAAGCTCTCTGTCTACTTCTTCTTCTATGTCTCTGTAAATAACGTCAACGTCAGTGCCTAAGATGTCCGACAGCAGTAATTCGTTGCCTTCCCAGTCTACATTCAGGGGTTCGTCTATGGATACTTCGCTTTTTGTCCGGGTGTTGCGGCGTAAATACATTAGTATTTCGTTTTCTATGCAACGTGAAGCATAGGTGGCAAGCTTAATTTTTTTATCCAGCCTAAAGGTGTTTATGGATTTAATCAAGCCTATGGTGCCGATAGAAATCAAATCCTCCACATTAACGCCGGTATTTTCGAATTTACGTGCTATATAAACCACAAGCCTTAAATTCCGTTCTATTAAAACAGATTTAACTTGCAGGTCCTCGTTGGTTCCCAACTGTTCCAAAAGCTCTGCTTCTTCTTTTGGGTCTAAGGGCGAAGGCAAAACGTCGTTTCCGCCTATGTAATAGATGGTATCGGGCTCGCAATCTGCAATTTTGGTGTTGAACTTATCCAACAAATCTTTTGTGACGAATATTAAGTCTTTGATTTTCGGCATTATTAACCTCCTTATGCTTTGCCGGCAACGAAATTTTCGTTAAGCTGTTTTTTATCCTTTTTTATGAAAACTCAACAGTTGGGGATTTATCAAACCTTGATACGCACCGTCCTTGGTAAGACAAAGATTATAAATTCCTATAACTGTGTTATCCAAAGTAATCTTTGTATCATCTTGAGTTATTTCCACTCTGTCGGGCCTAAAACCCAACAATAAACCGTTTTGGCGACCTATGGCCGAAAAGGGTATCATGCGAAACTTACCCCAAAAGTCTCCGCCTTCCACAGCGGCACTTAACCGGTACAAATCGCATTCGTTGTTTTCCGTGAACATTTCCTTTATGCTTTCAGGAAAGAAACCCTTTATAGCCTTATATTCCGCCACTATGACCGGTGCATTGCTTATGGGGTCGCAGAGGGTATTGCCGGTATCTGCCAGTACATTTAAGGAAGCCTCTTGTGTTCCGCAAAAAATCTTTATGGGATAGTATATTTGTTTTAGAGAAGCCCTTCGCAAAATCCATCTTTGAAACAATTTAAGTACTATGTAAAAGGCAGCGGTGGAAAAAATCAAGGTTATAAACGAAAAATTCGTTACTGTTCCGCTGATAACATTGCCGAAAAAATCATATATGTTGCTGAAATAATATATAGCTAAGCCGAAACCGCCTATGCTAAAGGCAATTATATGGCAAAGAACGGTCAGCTTAGTCAGTTCCTTTACATTGGCCGGGGTATATGCTATGGCTACCCCTATTAATATTATGGAGACCGAAGCAAAAATGTTAAGATAGGAGCGTAGTTCTATCAAAAATACCAACAGGCAATACAAAACAGACATTACAAACCCTGCGGTGAAAATCTTTGATTTCTTACGCTTTCGCCCCGTTAAAATACCCAGGGACCATAGTATAAAAACATCCATTACAAAATTAACCAAAAAAACCACATCGGCATATATTTCCACAAGCCTACGCCTCCTTTGTTTTCATATATGTTCGGAATAAGCTTGCCGAAGTATTTTTATTATATATAATGCGTTGTAATTTTTTTGTAATAATCGCTGAAAACCCGGATAAAGTTACGACAAATTTATAACAGGTTACGCTTCTTCCGGATATGGGCAATTACTATATTTTATGACAGAAAGGTTGCATTTAATGTTAATAACCTTTAAATATCTCGGCGATTTTTTTCGAGAGTGTACATAATAATGAATAGGCTGTACTACCATGCCAAAAAAGCCAAAAAAACCACCCCGAGAACTTATTCTCGGAATGGTTTCCTACAGGTTGGCTATTCTTTTTCTGCATTTAGTATGGCGTAAATTTTACTTTTACTTACGCCTCTGTCCTTGGCTGCGGCCTTCATGGCTGACATTTTATCCATGCCGGAATTAATGTATTCGGCTACGTGGTCTTCAATGGAGATTTCGTCCCAATCTTTTTCCTCCTGGGTTGCACCCTCAACCACAAGCACAAATTCGCCTTTGGGATTGTTTTCTTTATAAAAATTCAGCAATTCCTCAACAGTTCCTCTTTTTAATTCCTCGTAAACCTTGGTAATTTCCCGTACAGCCGATATTTTGCGGTTGCCCAGATATTTCTGTATATCCTCCAAAGTTTTTACCAAATGGTGTGGTGCTTCGTAGAATATTACGGTTCTATGTTCCTTAGCCAAGGACGTAAGGATTTCCTTGCGTGCCTTATTGCCTTGTGGTAAGAAACCCTCGAAAATAAACCTTTCCGAAGAAATCCCGGACATAGCCAAGGCAGATGTTACGGCGGTAGGGCCCGGAACAACGGTAATGGGAATATTGTTCTCTATGCACAGGCTTATTAGTTCATAGCCCGGGTCTGAAATACAGGGCATACCGGCGTCGGTAACAAGAGCTATGTTTTTTCCCGATTTTAAAAGCTCCGTCAACTTTTTAGCCTTGACATTTTTGTTGTGTTCGTGGTAGGCTTCTAGGTGATTTTTAATGTCGAAATGATTCAACAATTTTATGGTATGACGAGTATCTTCGCAGGCTATAAGGTCAACTTCCCGCAAAGTCTTTATAGCCCTAAAGGTCATATCTTCAAGGTTTCCAATGGGAGTTCCGCAAATAAACAGTTTTCCGCTCATATAATCCCCTTAAAATGTGAGTACGATAAATTTATTTAAAACCTGTAACAAGGTGAAAATCACAATTATTATTTAAGTGAGGTATAAAAAATGCTTGCTTTAAATGATGTAATTGCTAAAATCAATGCCGATTTCTACAACAAAGAATTTGAAAGACTGTATTCAAAAAGTCAAGTACCAAACCAAAAACAACGTTTTACCCAACTTTGTGAGTATTACAAAGAGACTTTCGGCGAACCCGAGGAAGTTAGGCTGTTTTCCGTGCCGGGACGTTGCGAAATCGTAGGCAACCATACCGACCACAATAACGGCTGTGTTGTTGCGGCTTCTGTTAATTTAGATATTATATCAATTGCGGCAAAAACTGGCAACGAACAAATTCGCTTGAAATCCGTGGAATATCCCATGAATACCGTTGATATAAGGGATATTGAGCCGAAAGAACATGAACAGGGGACATCCGATGCCCTTATTCGAGGAATAGTTGCCCGTTTTAAAGAATTGGGATACAAAGTAGGCGGATTTGATGCGGTTGCGGTGACCTCTGTTTTGAAAGGTTCGGGGCTTTCTTCGTCTGCGGCTTATGAGGTGTTGATAGCTACTGTTTTAAACAACTTATTTAACGACGGAAAAATCTCTGCACTGGAAATCTCCGAAATTGCCCAATATGCGGAAAATCGTTTTTTTGGCAAGCCCTGTGGTCTTATGGACCAAATAGCCTGTGCCTACGGTGGTGTGGTTGCCATAGATTTTAAAAACCAACCTGCCGTTGTGGAAAAAATCGAGTTCGACTTAACCGCCCGTGACTTTTCTGTTGTTATAGTGGATAACAAAACCGAGCATTCGGATTTGTCCCATGAATATGCAGCCATTACATACGATATGAAATCGGTTGCAAATTATTTTGGTAAAGATACTCTGTCTCAAGTAGACCCCGAGCAGGTTTCCGAAAATATAGCCACTCTTCGGAAAGAATGCGGTGACCGTGCGGTGCTTCGTGCTTTGCATTTTTATAAAGAAACCCAACGTGCGAAAAATTTAGCTGAGAATGTGAAAAACGGTAAGTTTCAGGAGTTTTTGGATTTGGTAACAGAATCCGGGCTGTCGTCATTTCAGTATCTCCAAAATATTTTTTGCTCCGTTCAAAAAGAGCAGGGTTTAACACTGGCACTGTTTTTAGCCGAAGATGTTTTAAAAGGCAGAGGTGCTTGGAGAGTACAAGGCGGCGGTTTTGGTGGTACAACCATAAATTTTGTGCCCAATGACTTGCTGGACACCTTTAACAAGAAAATGTCTGCCGTTTTCGGGGATGATTCTGTTCATGTTTTAAATATACGCCCGGATGGTGCTGTTGAGTTTAAAGGCCATAACTAGAGAAATACTGAGGGAGAAAACCTTTTTTTACCGTTAAAAAGATTTTCTCCCTCGAGGTTTTTTGCTTTTAACCCCTTTTTTATCAGAAAAACGCTAAACACTTTACAAATTTTTCGAATATGGGTATACTTATCTAATGATAGGAGGAAAGAGAATGTACAACAAAGTAGATTCTAATATGGATTTTGTCAGCAGAGAATTAAATACATTGAAATTTTGGAAAGAAAACGATATTTTTCAAAAAAGTATAGAGCATCGCAAAAATTGCCCCGTATTTACTTTCTATGACGGACCGCCAACAGCTAACGGAAAACCCCATATAGGTCATATTATTACCCGTGTGGTTAAGGATATAATCCCAAGATACAAAACTATGAAGGGATACAAGGTTTTAC
>CAYMOU010000075.1:0-7861 GCA_964392115.1 uncultured Defluviitaleaceae bacterium
AAGACTTTGTTGAAAAAGCTTCACATATATATGTAATGAGAGGTAAGGAGCAAATCGAAGTAAGCGAATTGCGTGCCGGCGACATTGGTGCATTAGCCAAACTTCAAAGCACAGCCACCCAAGATACTCTCAGCACCAAACAAAACCCCATAGCCTTTAAGAAAATCCAATTCCCGGAATCTCTTATGTCCATGGCTCTGGTTCCCAAGGGCAAAGGCGACGAGGATAAAATTTCCCAGGCTTTGTCAAAACTTCTTGAAGAGGACAAAACCTTAAAATTCGAAATCAACTCCGAAACCAAACAATCCGTAGTTTCCGGCTTGGGCGACAATCAGCTTGATGTGCTTGTAAACAAGCTGAAATCCCGCTACAAATTGGACGTTGATTTGATTACACCTATCGTTCCTTACAGGGAAATGATTAAATCCAAAATTAAGGTTCAAGGCAAATACAAAAAACAAAGCGGCGGTCACGGACAATACGGTGACGTTCACATGGAATTCGAGCCTTCTAACGATGTTACCTCTGCTTATATATTCGAAGAAAAAATCTTCGGCGGTTCCGTTCCCAGACAATACTTCCCGGCCGTTGAAAAAGGTATACAGGAATGTGTCAAAGCCGGCCCCTTGGCAGGTTACCCGGTTGTAGGTATTAAAGCCACCTTGGTTGACGGTTCTTACCACCCTGTAGACTCCTCCGAAATGGCGTTTAAAATGGCAACCACCATGGCCTTTAAAGATGCCTTCCTTAAAGCCAAACCCACCATTTTGGAACCTATTGCCAAAGCGGAAGTAATAGTTCCGGAAGACTACACCGGCGATATTATGGGCGACATGAACAAACGCCGTGGTCGTATTTTGGGTATGGACAAACAAAACGGCAAACAATGCATCGCCGTAGAAGTACCCATGGCCGAAATGTTTAAATACCCCACCGACCTTCGCTCCATGACCCAGGGACGTGGTATGTTTACCATGAAATTCGAACGCTATGAAGAAGCTCCTTCCGACGTTCAACAAAAAGTTATAGAAGCCCGTAAAAAAGAATTGGAAAAAGATAAGTAATCTCCATACAAAAACAGCCTCCGAGCAGTAAAGCTCGGCAGGCTGTTTTTTTGTGTGTCACCTACATATTTAATTGGAATATAAATTAGTATAGTCATATATTCATATAAAAAACAATTGCTTCGCTACCCACTTTTTTTGACTCGGAGGGATATTATGGACTATAAAGCTAAGGAAACCGCTGTTTTCGATCATCTGAAAAAATACGGCGGAAACTTTGAAATAGCAGGGTATATGGAACAAACCTGGGGAATGACCTCCGAACATTGGCATATTTGCAACAAGGATACCGGCGAAAGTTTTTCTGTTTACGGCATGCATAAACCGGACGGTTACAGTTTAATTGATAAACGCATGACCCCGGCATATTTAAAAAAAATTAAGGCTACAGCAGAAACCTATGCAAAAAAACACTTTAGCAACTTCCGGATTACCACAGAGACGAAACGCCTTACTATCAACATTAACGAAACAAAAGAAAAGTCCCAAGCAAAAGCAAACTCCTTTGTGCGGCTGATTTCCGAAAAATTCTTCGAAATGGGTTATACCCATATATGGATAAAATTTATTTTCTCCGGCGATTCCGTGACAAATAAACTACATTTAAGTTCGCCTTCAACTTCATTTTATTTGAATAAAAACGGAAAGATAATCCGGCAAGATGTTTCGGAAAAGACGGTATCTTCTCAGGTTAACAATGACCCTCTAAGCCCGGAACAAGTTGAACAACTTTGTGCCATTGTATATTTGGATGATATTCTCATTGCGAAACCGGAGGATAGCTTGGGAGAGATTATTTCATATCTGTCAACTTGCGGTCCGGACAAACATCTACCCTGCGAAATGAACAAACAGGAATGGGGTAATATATTCCGCAGCATCCTAAATGACGAGGCTTTATGCCGATTACAAATAGCCCACTTTGAAGATATACGCTCCGAAAAACCGGATGTTCTTCCCGGTTTTCGGTCTGTCTGTTTTATGGATAGTAATCGTAATGCCTATGTTATATACCGAGGTACCTGCGGAGATAAGGAATGGGCAGACAATGCCCATGGAATGCTTCAAGCAGACACCGTCCAACAAAAATACGCCCTGAAATACGCCGTACATATTAAAGAAAACTTTAACCTAACCTCACTTACCGTTGCCGGCCATTCAAAGGGCGGTAACAAAGCCCGATACGTAGCCATAGTGGCCCCGGATAATTATGTGGACCGTTGTATTTCTGTAGACGGCCAAGGTTTTTCACCGGCCTTTGTTAAAAAGTATGAAGACAATATTAGCAGACGCAAAAATATTATTTTGCTTGCCGAACATAGGGATTTTGTAAACTGTCTGGGAATAAACCCCGGCGAAACCGTATTCTACCGGGGCAGAAGAGGCGAAAAAAGCCGGGAATATCCTTATGGAGAGCCGTTGCCATTTTTTCATTGCCCGGATGCTTTGCGCAAATCCGACGGTGAACAAGGAGAGGAATTCCCAAACAGCTACATTTCTGCACCCATTAACCGCTTCGTTGTTAAGTTTTTAACCGACCGTGCATACAAAGCCCATCGTTCCAACACCGTCAATCATGTTATCACCTTGCTGATGCATAAAAAAACGGCAACCCCTAAGGAAATTGCCGATGCTTTGTCAAATCTTTTAACAGTATTTATTGATATGGCCGCAAAATCCAAGGATTTTGACGAAGAACTTTCACAAATAGCCTTCCACGAGCAAGATGTAATAATAGCCACCCTGGAGTGTGCCTTTAACCAAAAAACAGACCAACCGGACCATGAAAGTTTGTTGGATTTGTTTATAAGCAAATTCGTAAGTACCTTATTACTAAAGCCGGTACATTTGATTAACCTGATTACGGTATTGGTTAAATTTATAACCTTTGTTATCGAAGTTTCGAAGGATCCCAACGGTGATAGCCGGTTGATTGTTTATCTTTTAAACCTGTTATGCACTTTGACAGAAAAAATAATCGAAAACAACCACAGTAACTTCATTACAAAAAAACTGTTGCAAGCTATAACCAATCTTAAAAATAAATTCGAAGACAATCAAACTCAAAACACTGAAAATGAAAACGAACAACTGCCGGAACAGAACGTTTTTGCCCTGTTGGATTCATGGAAGCTTGATTTATCAACCAATATAATTTAATTCATCGGGCACAGCGGTTACCAATCCTGAACCGGAGTTTGCCACAATGTCTTTTTCGTTGTTATTTCCGCCGATGCTTATAATAAATTTGCATAATTTTTTCAAAACACTTAAACAATTCTGTGCCACCAAAGAACCGTGTTCTTCTTCAACCTCGTTTTGAGTTGAAACTTTTACCGTAATTTCAACTTTTGCATTTGCAGAATATGCCGAAATTTCATAGGTTATTATCAATGTTAGTAGAGCTATAATTATTGTTACAGAGGTCAATTTCATAAAACCTACTCCTTTCGATACTATATAAACGATGGATTATATTGCGAAATAATTCCGGAAACAACAAAAAACCGAACTCGTAAAAAGTTCGGTTTTTGTTATTATTATATATTAGCACCCTGTCAAGAGTTCTTCAACCGACTTTGCGCAAGCGGTCAAAAAAGTGCGCAAGTGGTATACAAAAATTCTAACTTATGTTATTATTATTTAAGTTGTATACCCAATTAAACAAGCATCTGTTATGAATAATGCTAATCCCTGATTAATGTCTCAAATATTAGCTTATACCTGTAGACGGTGAAAAAAATGAATATAGCTATTGTAGATGATGTAGAGCGGGACAGAAAGATTTTACGGCATATGCTGGAAGACGAGTACCCCGAAGGTGTTAATATAACCGAATACGAAAGCGGCGAAGCCTTTCTGGAGGAATTCTCCGCAGGGCACTTTGCCACAGTTTTTTTGGATATATATATGGACGGAATTAACGGCATGGATGCGGCAAAAGAAATTTATAAGACCGACGAGAATTGCCGAATAGTATTTTTAACAACCAGTGAAGATTTCGGCGTATTAAGCTATTCCGTTAGGGCTGCTGATTATATAGTTAAGCCCATAACCCTTGAAGCATTAAAGCATACTCTTAAATTTTGTATACCAAAACCCAAGTCAACTCCCAAGACCGTGACTTTTATACACAACCGAAATAAGCTCGCTATCGAATTTTCCCGAATAATGTACGTGGATATGGTAGGCAGAAATGTCTGCGTACACCTTCAAGACATGGTTTTGTCCGTAAGCGGCAAGTTTGCCGGGGTAACCGCACCTTTGCTTGAAGATAACAGATTTATGATTTGTTTTAAAGGTGTAGCCGTCAATTTGGAATATGTGGCGGAAACCCAAAACGATTGCCTTATACTGAAAAACCTGGAGAGAATACCTGTCAGCAGAAGATACAAAAAGCAAATTTTAAAGGCCTTTTTAAGCTTTGTATCCGGAAATTTAAGGGGTGAAGCACCATGAAAAGATATTTAGCTGTGCTTTTTTCGTGTATTTTATTTCTGATTAATGCCGGCTATGTTTATGCTGATGATGAACCTCCTGATGCTTATGTAAACTTCGAAGAAGATGAAGTTATCGAAAGCATTTACGAGGAATTCTCACGGGAACAGGATATTATGACGCCGGATTTATCAGGCGGAATTGTGACCTCTATCAGAAACAGCAGGTTTTTATCAAATATTTCTACTGTGAAGATGGACTTTGGTGAGGATTTGTCATATCTATATTACCTTATGGATTTGCTTAGTGTAGTCGAGGCCACAGTCTCCAAAGCCGATATAGATTACCCGGACATATCTCTGACTGTTGACTGGAAGTTGGATGATGTAGACACGTCAGTGCCCGGCCGCTATAGGGCTGTGGGCACTGTTATTCCTCCTACGGGTGGCTCTATTGCCGACGGAGTTTTAAAAGAAATCATTATTCCCATAGAGGTGTTGCCTCCTAAAAGCCAAGACCCGGTACAGGTTATAGATATTTATGATCAATATTATGCTAAGAAGGGAATTTTTCTACCGGTGGGCCATATTGATTCTTGGAATTTAATAATTAACGAACGCCTTGAAACAATAGAAAACCTCATCGGAGTTCCGGAAGATTACTCCAGAGAAGTCGAACTGGATATGGTCACTTTTGATACATCTCAAGTAGATATTAACAAAGTGGGCGATTACACCATAACGGTAACGCTCAAATTAAATGAAGAATTTACGGAAAACTATTACATATCGGATGAGTTTTTTACCTTACTCATACCTGTACGTATTACCGACCCAAAAAGATTTGACATATTTATTTACAACAATAATCAAAGAGCATTTATGGGCGAATGGTGGATTGAATTGACCAAAGGCCCGGAAGCACTTTACTTAATAGATTCTTCCGGTAACTTGACCTTAGAACAATTAGCGAAAGCTAAATGGGAAGTTTGCCCGGAAGAAATGGTACACATATTGGGAATAAAATCATTTTCTATAATTAGAGAAGAGTTACAACTAAACACATACTATTATTTTCGTTTAAAAAGCGGTAATCGTCTCTCCAACATCATTCAGATCTATGATGACGGAAAATCCGCTATCACATTCGACCACGGCGGCGACAGGGACGGAGGAGATGCCGAAGGTATGCAACCGCCGGATACGGTGCAGCCACCGCCTTTCCAAGAAAAACCTTCGAGGAATAGCGGAAGATCCGCACAAGCTTATCAAATTAAAGAACCTACTCCGGAACCGGCAGAACTACCCCTAATCTATATTAACGAACCGGAAATACCCCTAACCGAGCCTCTCCCTGATTTATCGGATAACCCTGTACCGGACAGTAAAACAGCTGATGAAATTATTCCTCCGGATACCCCGGAAGAACCGGTAGCAGATATTCTTACTCCCAATCCTATAATTTATAATCAAATTTACTATACACAAAAAAACACCAGTGAGCCTGAAAAAAATCAGACCGGTAGTGCCGGCAATCTCACTTTCTCCGAAATCTCCACCGAAACGCAAACCGTAATTTCCGGCAGACGGCTAAAGGATATGTGCGCCGACGGCGACCGGGTTATCTTTGAAAAAAACGGAGTTGCCGTGAAAATTTTGTCCGCTTCACTTTCCGCTTTGAACTTGGAAGATAATCAGCCCTTTTCCCTAACCTTAACTAAACAGGACAAAGGCACGATTTCTCTCGAGCTATGGGCAAATGATGAACCTGTAACCGAGCTTAAAGACATTCAAATCGTGCTTCCCTATGAACCTATTAACATCTCAAATACATATAAAATTTTAGACCAATCTGGCAATGAATTAACGATCGCAACGTTTAACAAAATTACTGGATTGCTGTCCTTTACGGTGGATGCTCCCGGAATTTATAGTATCGTTGATACCCAAGCGGAAACTGTCCCGGCAAATCCGCCAAACACCGATAAAGTGGATTCTTTGCACATTTCAAAACTCAACAGTTCTGATAAATCAAGCCCCAACCACTTTAGAGAAACAGATACTTACGTTATTTTGCTTGTTTTATGTTGTTCCATAGCCTTGCTTTCGGGAATAACCGTTTATATAAAAAATAAGCGTTAGTTTCCGGCAATACAAAAACATCCTCTTGCTTCTACCGCAAAGGATGTTTTTGTATTTTATAATAATTCTATATTTAATGAAGGATAAAAATTTGCAAATTATACTTGAATTTTTGTCTAAATCGTAAATTTTTATCTGCTGTTTTAAATGGAATTAGTATTAATGCTTATCCAGTTTTACTTTATCTATACTACTTGCAGCAAGTATAATTACACCTTTTATAATAAGTTGCCAATATGGCGGTACTTTAATAAAGGTCAGACCGTATTGTATAACAGTAAATACCAGCACGCCTATAACTATACCCCGAACCTTACCCACACCACCGTTAAGCGACACGCCACCCACAACGCAAGCGGCTATTGCGTCAAGCTCGTAGCTGAAACCGTAGTTGTTTGTGGCTCCGGCCGTTCTTGCAGCTTCCAAAACACCGCCTATGGCGTAGAATACGGAAGCAAAAACAAAGATAGAGATAATTGTGGCTTTTACGTTTATACCGGAAACAACGGCAGCCTGTTTGTTACCGCCGATGGCATAAATATTCTTGCCGAACACGGTTTTATTCAGAATAAACCAGACTATAATCGTAACAACAATGGCTATTGGAATCAATACGGGTAGGGTTCCAAACATAAGCCACTGGCCCAAATCGGCAAAGTCAGGCCTAATACCGCCTATAGGTTGAGAATAGTTAGGCGGAAAGTCGAAATACAAGGAACAGGCACCGTATATTATAACCTGTACAGCAAGTGTGGCAATAAAGGGCTGTAGCTTAAATTTCGCCACAAAAAGTCCGTTTATCATACCAAAAAACATACAGGCAAGTATGGACAAGACTACAGGTATAAGCACGTTTATTTGTGGCAATTCGGGATAAAACCTGTTGGCGTAGGTTGCTGTTTGCATCATAGATGCGGAAATTACCGCCGCCAAACCAACCATACGTCCTGCCGAAAGGTCTGTACCGCCGATAAGCAAGGTAAAGCTTATACCCAAAGCGATAATAAGCTTTGTGGATGATTGGGACAGTATATCCCGCATAACCCTCATCTGCAAAAACCTCGGTTGCATACAGGCAATCACTACTACCATTGCCAACAATGCCAGTAAAATTGCATTATCAATCAGCACTGATTTTATTCTTTCTTTTGAAATGTCTATTTCGTTGTTAAACCTATCAGCACGTATATATTGATATGCCGCAAGCAAAATTACAAA
>CAYMOU010000075.1:7871-13376 GCA_964392115.1 uncultured Defluviitaleaceae bacterium
TGCTCCGATTATCATTAAAAATTCCGGTAGGTCAAATATTTTGCTTTTTAAAGACTGTAAAAAAAATCCGGCCCCGGTTACAACCAAACCCAAAATACCGAGCCACACAAAATATATCTTCCGTGAGAATTTAGCTAAATTAGTATCCATAAGCCTCAATCCTATGCAATAAACTGTGTTGCAAGATTCATAATATCAACTTGATTTGCATTTTCTTTATCCAGTATTCCGGTTAATCTTCCTTCGCACATTACCATTATTCTGTCCGACATACCTATAAGCTCGGGCATTTCGGAAGAAATCATAATTATACTTTTACCCGCCTTTGCCAGTTCGTTAATAATGGTGTAAATTTCGTATTTGGCAAGTACGTCTATACCCCTGGTGGGTTCATCCAGCAAAAGTATATCAGGCTCTGTCAGCAACCATCTGGCTATTAACACCTTTTGTTGGTTACCTCCGGAAAGATTTTGAATCAAAGCCTCAAGGGAAGGCGTTTTTACTCTTAAACGCTCATTTGCCTTGGCGGCAGCGTCACGCCTTTTTCTGTCTTTTATTATTCTTAAAGGAGACATAGAGTATTTTTTCTGGTTAGCTATTACGGTGTTATCCAAAACCGAAAGTACCCCGAAAATCCCGGTAGCACGGCGTTCTTCGGTAAGCAGGGCAATGCCGTTGTCTATAGCATCTATTGGACTGCGGATTTTTATTTCTTTGCCGTCTTTTAGAATTTTTCCGTTTTTCACAGCACGCAAACCGAAAATGGCCTCGACCAATTCTGTACGCTGTGCCCCTACCAGACCGCCTATTCCCAAAATTTCGCCTTTATAAAGGTCGAAGGAAATGTCTTTAAAGGAGCGGTTGTTGGTTGCGGACAGACCGCTGACAGACAGTGAAACTTCTTTGGTAGGTTTGTATTCCTTATCCGGGAAACGATTTGTTAAATCTCGGCCTACCATTCTTTGAATTATCAAATCTGTGGTCAGTTCACCGGCCGGCCAAGAGCCTACGTATTTACCGTCGCAAAGTATGGTTACCTCGTCTGAAATCTCCAGTATTTCTTCCATTTTATGTGATATATAAATTATAGAACGACCCTCGGCTCTTAGATTGTTTATTATCTTAAATAAGTGACTTACTTCGTTTTCGGTCAGTGAGCTGGTAGGTTCATCCATTATGATTATTCTTGAATTGTAACTGACTGCCTTTGCTATTTCTATTAGCTGCAAATTTGATACGGACAAATCCCCTGCCATACTTCTGGGGTTTATGTTTATTTCCAAACTGGCAAAAAGTTCCATGGTTTTTTTGTACATTTCACTTTGGTCAACAACTATACCTTTTTTGGGAAAACGGCCCAACCAGATATTCTCCATAACTGAGCGGTAGGGTATAGGGTGCAATTCTTGATGTATCATTGAAATGCCCAATTTTAAAGCCACGCTGGAGGCGGTTATGGAAACCGTTTCGCCATCCAGTTTAATTTCGCCTGCATCCGGCTTATACATACCAAACAGGCATTTCATCAGGGTGGATTTACCTGCACCGTTTTCACCCATTAACGCATGAACCGTACCGGGCTTTACATGCAGCTTAACATCGCTTAACGCTAATACACCGGGGAATGTTTTGGTTATATTGTTCATCTCCAAGCGTAATTTTTCCAATTCGATACCCCCTTTTTGTTTCGAATAACAAATAAAAGAATTAAACCTTGAGGGAAACTTTTTTTGAAAATAAAGCTTCTCTCAAACTCCCTTTAAAAAGACTTTATTATTAAATTAATAATTCTCAAGTTTTTCAAAATAAATTTTGATACTGTTTCGTAAATAGGATTAAAACCACAAAACATTCTGTTTATAGGGTAAACCTTTTTGACATAAGTATGCAAGGAAGTTACTATAGGTTTAACTTCCCGGTAAATCCCTTAAACCGACAATTTATTCGGTAGGGATTATATAAAACAAGGGACGCCTTACGGTTCGGTAAAACCGTAACGTAATTCGTCCCTTTGGTATTTCGTATCAAAACTATAAATTTGTTATCTTATGGCTTTATTATTTAAATTGGTCCATATTTTCAACGGTTACTTTAACATAAGGAATCCAAACGTATTTGCCGTCTGTAACTTCGTAACCTATATTTTCTGCGTTTATTTCCTTGCCTTGAACTGCGGCGGCAGCAACGTTAACGGTAGCTTTACCTTGGTTAACTGCATCGTTAAGAACTGTACCCAGAAGCTCGCCTTTAGCCATAGAATCAAGTGCAGGGCTGGTAGCGTCAACGCCTACAACAGGGATATATTTGGTAGCATCGCCGGTGTTGTAACCGCTGGCTTTTAAAGCTTCGATTGCGCCTAAAGCCATGTCATCGTTGTTAGCTAAAACGGCTTCGATTTTATCTAATCCAACAGATGAAATGAAGGCTTTCATTTTGTCTGTAGCCGTTACTTTATTCCACATAGCGGTATCTTCCGCAAGTTTTTCTACTTTAATTCCGGCGGCTTCAATAGCTTTTACGGAATATTCGGTACGGAGAGTAGCGTCTTGATGTCCCGGTTCGCCTGTAAGCATAATATAGGACAATACGCCGTCTTTGTTTTTGTCTGCACCGGGATTGGCTTTCCAGTAGTCTGCAATGATTTCACCGGACATAGTTCCCGATTCTTCAGCTTTTGCACCTACATACCAAACCTTGTCATAACTTTGCATATCTGCTGCTTCAGGTTCACGATTCAAAAATACGATGGGAACGTTGTCTGCCTTGGCTTTGTTTATGATAGGGCCGGCAGCGGTACGGTCAACCGCATTAACAGCAAGTGCATTCATGCCTTTGGTCAAGAATGCGTCAACTTGGTCATTTTGAGTGGGTTGATTGTTTTGAGAGTCAACGATGTCTACGAATACGTTCAAATCGGCTGCTTGAGCGGCAATAGCGTTTCTAACACCTGTCATGAAAGTATCGTCGAACTTGTAAATGGCAACACCGATGTTAACATCAACCGCTTCTCCTGTATTTGCTTGGCCTTCCGGCGTGGCTACGGGAGCGGCGTCGGACGGTGAAGGTGAAGCCGGGTTTGAGGATGGTGCCGGCGGAGCGGAGCAACCTACAGCTGCAACAACAAGGATTGCAACTATCATGATGCTGAGCAGTTTAATCAACTTCTTCATAAAATCTCTCCTTTTTTGCAAATCATCATAATTATACCAACAAAATACATTAGTATAATTTAATAAAAACAGCATGTTAATGTAGCTGTTTGCATACTAATTATAGCATATTTTTTTACGAATGCAATACCTTTATTTAAAGTGTACAAATTATTCGACAATTACGACACTTTATAAGCTATAATTTTAAACGCCGGGGAGTTTCCCCGGTTATTGATTTTTCTTGAAAATACAGGATTTTTTGGGTATGGATTTTGTTAATCTCGGATGATTTTTCATCGAAATTTGTTAATACAAAAATTTTGTATTCTCTTTTAACCGTATTATTGTTACACATTATGTCAATAATAATACGCAAAATTCTGAGAGCCCGTTTAGTATCTCGCTTTAGGAGGATTTTCGAGCAAATTTTTAGCTAGACAAGGAAGTTGTGACGAAGCATATTCGGAGAATATATGCTAGGAGCAACTGACGAAGTATAGCGGAAAATTAGCCGAAAAGACGCCTGAATGAAGATACTAAACAGGCTCTGATAACAAAAAAATTAAATACAATAAGAAAATGAAAGAAAATTCAACCTATACAGAAGAAAAAATATAATCAGTAGAAATATACAAAAATAACCATCATATATAAACAAAGATTAGCACTCACAAGGCTTGATGGCTAACAATCTCTGTGTTAAAATACAGGTATGAAAAAAGGTTAAAAGGGCAAACTGGTAGAAGGAGGAATATTATGTATTGCGAGAGATGTCATAAACAACCGGCTACTGTTCATATGCAGCAATTTGTTAACGGACAAAAAGCCGAAATACATCTTTGTACCGATTGTGCATCACAACTTGATATGCACTTTTCCTTTGATAACTTTTTCCAAGGTTTTTTGGATTCATTCTTTAATACACAGCTAAAAAGCGTGGCAGACGAAGCTTCTCAAATACGTATGGTTAAATGTGATACCTGCGGTTTGACCTACGAAGGTTTTAAAAATACGGGAAGACTGGGTTGTGCCGATTGTTACCATACATTCCGAAACGAACTTAATTCTATACTAAAAAACGTCCAGGGCAGCAACCAACACCAAGGCAAATTTCCTAAAAAGGCCGGTGCCGAATTGCTGAACAAAAGACATATACAAAACCTTAAAGTGCAACTGACCAAGGCCATAGAAGCCGAAGAATACGAAACAGCGGCTAAACTGAGAGACGAAATCAGGGAATTGGAAGGAGGCGTTTAATATGAACAAATGGTATAATCAAGACTGTTTGGATCAGTCAGTTATTATTTCCTCCAGAGTGCGTTTGGCACGAAATATAAAGAAATATCCTTTTTCTAGATTCCTCGAAGGCGAACAGGCCGAAAAAATGGTTGAAGAAGCCGTTTCAACCATAAAAAACGACCGCAGTTTCCTGTCAAACCTTTTTGAATATATACCTATGGAAAGCAAAAGCGAAACCGAGAAAAGAATGTTGTTGGAACGCCATATTATCAGCCCTGAGTTGATGAAAAATTCCAAAAACAGGGGCGTTTTGCTTAGGGATGACGAGTCCGTCTCCATAATGCTTAACGAAGAGGACCACATTCGCATACAAAGCATCTTCCCTGCGGACAAAATCGACGAAGCTTGGCAATTGGCTGACAACATAGATAATTTAATAGAAGAAACCATAGAATATGCTTTCGATAAGGACTACGGCTATTTAACCGCCTGTCCCACAAACACCGGAACGGGGTTACGAGCATCTTTCATGTTACATCTGCCCATACTGGAACAAACCGGACAACTGAAAAACATTATGCAGGCATTAAGCAAGTTCGGCATGACCGTCCGTGGAATTTACGGCGAAGGCACCGAATCTCTCGGCTCTATCTACCAAATCTCCAACCAGATTACCATGGGTAAATCCGAAGAAGAAACCATTAACGCCTTAAAAAACGTTACAAATCAAATAATCGAAAAAGAAATATTTTTGCGAGACAATGCCTTTAACTTGAGAAAACTTGAGTTGACAGACGAAATTTACCGTGCCTACGGCATCTTGACCAATTGCAGAAAAATCAGTGCAAAAGAAGCCATGTCCCTGCTGTCAGAGGTGCGTTTGGGTTACGTTGCCGGGGTTTTGGATACGGAAAAACCCAAACTTAATATTTATAACATTATGATGAATATTCAAGCCGGTAACCTACAAAAAATCGTTGGCAGCGAATTGGACGAAAAGGGCAGAGATATAGCAAGAGCCGAATATATACGAGCAAATTTATCTTAAAAAACTTTGTAATTATACTAATTCCATATTTAATGAAGGATAAAAATTTGCAAATTATCCTTGAAT
>CAYMOU010000076.1:0-13357 GCA_964392115.1 uncultured Defluviitaleaceae bacterium
CAGCCGACGACGCAGCCGGCTTGGCAATTTCCGAAAAAATGCGTGCTCAAATCCGTGGTCTTGACCAAGCTTCTTTAAACGGCCAAGACGGCGTTAGCTTAATCCAAACTGCAGAAGGCGCTTTGCAAGAAGTTGAAAACATGCTTCAACGTATGCGTGAACTTGTAGTTAAAGCTTCCAACTCTCCTCTCGAAGCATCCGATAAAACCAAAATTACATTGGAATTAAACCAATTGACCGAAGAAATCGATGCTACTGCAGGCAGAACCGAATTCAACAAAAAGAAACTTATCGACGGTAGCTGGGCTAAAAACGAGCTCTACTTCCAAGTAGGCGCAAACGAAGGCCAAGGCATCCGTATTAACATTGCTAACATGGATTCTACCTGGTTAGGCGTAACAAAAGGCCAAATCGGCGATATCGTTGAAGCCGCTTTCAACAAACCCGGTTCCGTTACTACCGAAACCAGAGACATCTTTAACGGTAAAAATGCCCTCAACTTTGCTAACCTTAACGACGTTAAAAATGCTGCCGGTACTTATGAATTTGGCAACGGCGCAAAAATGATTATCGATGAACGTGGCGTTATCACAACAGAAGGTTTCAGAAATTCCAATATGAACGGAACTTTTGATACCCAAAGTTCTTCTGTTACAATGCCCCCTACATTTGAAACCGAAGACGGTTTGAAATTCTCTTATGTTGCAGGACCTGATAATAAAGGTACTTTGACATTTGTTCAAAACCGCTCTGATGCTGTAAGCGGTAATGTTACCAGCATCAACTTGACTGCTAACTCCACTACAAATGTTGGCACAAAAGGCGGAACTGTTGATTATGTTCATAATGCAAATGCTGCATTAAGAACTTACGAGTTTACCAAAGGCACCGCAGCAGACGCAAAA
Organism: uncultured Defluviitaleaceae bacterium; assembly: GCA_964392115.1. GTDB lineage: Bacteria > Bacillota > Clostridia > Lachnospirales > WRBF01 > CAYXWM01. The sequence continues at coordinate 906 of CAYMOU010000076.1, forward strand.
GAATTGATTGCTAAAGCAAATGACGGTACTGCAATTGGTATTGAAAGCGGCACTGCTTACACCGCTGCTCAATTAAAAGACCTGTTCAAAGGTGTTGGCGGCTTCGTTGAAATCGACGGTTATAAAGTTAAAGTTAACGCTGACGGTACTATCGAAAACAGAGCTGTATTGGAATCCAAACCGGTAGGCGATCCGATCAAAACTACTTATACAGCTTATGTAAGCAGCACACCTGCTCAATCCGGCGCCGGAACTACAAGATACAACTCAACCAGTTTATTCAGACTTAACGGCAACAACCCAAGCGCTACCTTAGATATGAAAAACCAAGCTGACTTGGATGCAAACGCCGGTACCTATACTTTTGGAGACGGCGAAAAATTAACCATTAAATTGGATGGTACTATTGACGCTTTTGGCTTTACTACTTCTAACACAACCGGTGGCGTACAATATATGTCTAAGAGTGGTGCAACATTTGTTTATAATGCAACAAACAAAACCGTTCGAATAGCAGACCTCGGCCAAGGTAGAGGCGGCGAAACCATTGTAACTGCAGCAACCGCTATTACCGGTATTGGTGTCAATCATGTTGTGGGTGACCATACGATAACAGGTATCAACGGTTTAACTGTAAACGTAAGCGTAGCAGATGCTTACGGTACAGCTCTCAGCAACGGTGATGTTACTTATAAATATACTGATCCTGTTCATGTTTTGGACAGTGCCGGTAATTCTTTAGGTACAATGGATATAAACGGAAAAACAGCGGCTCAAGTAGCAGCTTTGTATGCCGGTTTTACCGGTGCAACAAACATTGCTATGGATAATAAAATACTTGCTTTGGATGGAGCCGGTTTTATCAATCAGGTTAAAGGTGGCGGTTCCAGTTCTTCTGCGGCTACTAATATTTTCATTGCAGGCGGTAACAAATCTGTAACCTTTGTTTCTTCAAAATCTCAACCTCAACCTTTACAAGGCAAGGATATATTCATAGACAACGGCGGTACTGTATCCGATACTATTGATTTTAACAACGCTTTACAACTTGATTCTTCTTCAGGCGTTTATGAATTCTCTAACGGTTCCAGACTTGTTATCAACAAAGATGGTACCTTCTCCGCAGAAGGCTTTGGTGTTAACAGCGGCGTTTATAACACAAAAGACGGAAGCATAACATCTTCATTTGATATATCCATCAACGGTGTTGCTGCTTTCAGATATGATGCTGACTTTAATACCCTTAGATACATGAATGTACCTACTCAAACTGTAAACGGTAGTGTTACTAATGTATCTTCAATCATCCACCGTGACGGTCCTACACCCGGCGAACCCACTACCGGAAACCAAGCCGGAGAAATAAACTTCGATAAAGACACCGGTAAATTCTCTGATGCCGCTACAGGCAAAGAATTAACCGCTGCTAACGGCAGAGTATTAACAGCCGGCGAAGTTATCTCCAAACTTACTACTCGTATTGATAACGCTATCGAAATCGTTTCCAGCCAACGTGCGGTTCTCGGTGCATTCCAAAACCGTCTTGAATACACAATCAAGAGCTTAGACATCTCTTCCGAAAACTTGTCCGCATCCGAATCTCGTATCCGTGATACAGACATGGCTAAAGAAATGATGAACTTGACCAAGAAAAACGTTCTCAGCCAAGCTGCTACTTCTATGCTTGCTCAAGCTAACCAAGCTCCTCAAAACATTCTGCAATTACTCAGATAATTTATTTACATACAAAGGTTAAACACTTTAGTGTAAGAAACTAAGGATAGGGATAAAGAGCAGGGGATTAATTCCTCTGCTTTTTTTATTTATTTTATTACACATAAAAAAAGCTTCCGAGAATTCCTCGGAAGCTTTCTACCTTTATAATACCTGTTATGACATTGTGGAGCCGCCCATTTGGCCGCCGCCCATGCCGGAGTTCATATTGCCTGAACCCATTCCTGTACCGCCTATGCTTGAGCTTAAATGAGATTTAAGCTGGCTGCTTTCGTTTTGAGAAACTTGCGGTGCAGGAGTATAATAGCCTTTCTTTTCAGCTATTTTATAAAGGTTGTATTGGAATTGTTCGTCGCCGTCACGCATTTGTTGGAAAGTTTTGCGTAAGTTTTGGTCGGAACATTCGGAAATTACTTTTGCATAGTTACCCATGCTGGCTTTGGTTTGACTTAATACGTCGTTTACTATATCTTTTTCTTGCATCATGACCGTTTTTCCTCCTTATTATATAAATTTATTATAACATATCAATTAAGCGTTTAGAGCTGGACATAGCCTCGTTGGAAGCTGTTTGGAACATTTGCTTAATTTCTTGGTCTTGGCATTGGTTGGCATAAGCACCAAGTTTTTTGGCCATCATTTGATGACCGGAAGCTATTTCTCGAATTGCGTTGAATTCCATTTGGTTAAGTTGCGACATGATAAATCCCCTTTCGTATTTTTTCAATCCCGTTCCGGGAAACTGTAATTATCATAATTTAGGTCGATTTGCGTTTATACTCGAAAATCGCATAATCTGCTTAAATATTTACTGCGTAATAAATTTAAGTAGATTACACTAATATTTTGTCTGATAACGTCGAAAATATGCAAGAATAAAGTGTTAGTAAGAGATGAGTATATCCGGAATATGGAAGTAAAATCGTGGGACAACAAAAAAACACCGACAAAGCAATAGCCTTAAACGATGTTTTGGCTTAATGAGGGGTATGCAAAATTAAGTGAATAATTTATTTTCAACCGGTACATATTATGGATTGCAGTGCAATGCAGTTAAGTTCCTATTCGTTTGAAATCAGTTCCGAAATAATGTTTCCGTATAGTTTATTTACATTAGCCTTCCAATTATTGCAAATTAGCTTGGCCTGGTCTCTGGAAACAACCAACAGGCTTAACTCCATAAGAGATTTTTCCTTTTCATAAAGCCCACATTTTACGATAAATTCATTGCTGAAATGGTCGTAAAAGTAATTTGCCGTAACGTCATAGGCCTTGTGGTCTATGCGTTGGTTTTCGGTTACGTATGTCAAAATACGGTCACGTATATGTACGGGTACGTGTTTCTCAAAATATTCCAGGGTGGTAATGCCCTCGTTGGTAATGGAATAATAGCTTAAATTGTTTTCCTGCTTTAGCTGAAGGTAACCGGCTTGAACCAACTCGTAAAGGATATGTTGCAACTCAAAATAAGACATGAAATTTTCTTCCAAGGTAAACTGGGAAATCTGACTGTTGGTCAGGGGAATATTCATTCTGTCTATTAAATAAAGCAACAAGAGTTTGTTCTCTACTTGATCGCCTTCGTCAAAAACAGATATATTGCTCTCATTGCTCAAATTCTACACCTCTGTTTCCCGAATATGGGCATAAAACTTGGGAGCCGCAGCTCCCTTTGTCAGTCGCAAAGGGTTATTTCTACAGTATTGGTAAGGACATCTGTATACGAAAAAGACACTTTTCTTGAAGGCTGCTTTCCTTCGAAAAGCTGAACTGTGAAAATACAGGGGTAGACGTCGGAAATTACACCTTCATTAACAGTAGATTTTTGTCGTCCTTTGTTAGATTCAAGCTTGACTCTTGAACCGATGAAGCGTTCAATATCCCTCTTTACCGAAAAAACGTCATTCTTAATATACATAGCCTTCACCTCGCTTATTATTGTACCCTGAAAATTACAAAATAAACCGAAAATTGACTTGGCAATATTGTAAAAACAGAGTAGGGCAATTAGGTTTACATAAGCTATATTGCCTAAGCAAACGCATAATAACTCAAATTTTTCGAAAAGTCTTAGCGTTAATGACTATCGCTTGAGGATAACGAGGCGGTTTTATGCTGTTTTTGCCAAAAATCCTATAAAATGAACACCGGGCCCTTTTAAAAATTTGAATATCAGCATTTACCTAAAATATTATAATAAGCTAATAATAACATACGGTAAAGGAAAAGTCAACATTATATCACATGGGTTTTTGAATGTCAATATATAATTCAATATTTTTATGCAATTTTAAGATTTCAGTTACATTAGATAGGCCACACAAAAAGTATATCCGGTCTAAATGTCAATAAACCACAAAAAATCATGGGGTATTTGGTATAATTAACTGAATAAGGATAAAAATTATTTTCATTATTACCTTTATAATATTTTTTTCACACCATAATAAGACGATTCCCACTGAAGTTATTCAACGAAAATCGTCCCATCCGGTTTTTTTACCGGTTCCATATTTAATGAGGGATAAACTTTGCAATTTGTCCTTCAATCTTTGGATAAATTACAAATTTTAATCTGCCGTGTTATATGGAACCGGTATTATTCTTCGAGCCTGTTTAGTATCTTCATTCAGGCGTCTTTTCGGCTAATTTTCCGCTATACTTCGTCAGTTGCTCCTAGCATATATTCTCCGAATATGCTTCGTCACAACTTCCTTGTCTAGCTAAAAATTTGCTCGAAAATCCTCCTAAAGCGAGATATTAAACAGGCTCTTAAAATAATTAAATGCATCCGGGAGGCCCGTTGCATTTAATTAGAGTAAAAATATGTTTTTTTGTTATTGCCTATTATTATAAAGAAGCGTTGGCAAAACGTGTAAGGCTTGATTTTTTTCTTGCAGCATTGTTTTTGTGGTAAATACCTTTTGAACAAGCTTTATCGATAGAAGAAACAGCGCCTTTTAATGCTACGGCGATGTTTGCTTTGTCGCCTGTTTCAACCGCGGTAACAACCTTTTTGATTGCTGTTTTGGTTGCAGATTTAATAATTTTATTTCTTAAAGTTTTCTTTGCAATAACTTTAATTCTCTTTTTAGCAGACTTAATATTTGCCAATCTTTTCACCTCCGATGAATTTAATTGCATATTTTGCATTCAAACTTAATTTTAACTTAAAAGTTCGATAACGTCAAGGGTTGATTTGTTTGTTGTAACCTTTTAAACAAGCTCTACTCTCGCACCGATAGTAGTCATCAATAAATCTTCCGCTTGGGTTTTATCTATGTTTTGGGATAGAATCAATTCCGAGAGAATGATTTGTTTTGCATTGGTCATTAGTTTCTTTTCTACTGTAGATAAGCCTTTTGTGCGTTCTCTCATCAACAGATTTCTGTAAACCAAGGCGGCTTCTGAAAGTTTGCCTGTTTTTATGCGTTCCAGGTTTTCTTTGTAACGTTGGTTCCAGTTATCGGGCATTTCCATAGGAAAATTTTTAACCCCGGAAATTACTTCCATAACTTCATCTTTGTTGTACACCTGTCTTATTCCCAAATCTTTTGCTTTTCTTGCCGAAACGCTGATTTTCAAATTACCCACGGGAATACGCAATACATAGTAAGTTTGGTTGTTGCCGTCTATCTCCTTGTGTTCCAAGTCTTCAATAACCCCTGCACCGTACATAGGATAGACGATTTTGTCGCCTTTGCAATACAAAAAATATCACTCTCCTTTATTATATATGATTACGGCAAAAATGCAAACAAGCATTGTTACGGCCGTATAAAGCTAGGTAGATTAGGCTTACTCGCCTCTGTTACCGGTTTTTGAAAGAATAAGATAGGCATTGATAAAATTATCTATGCTGCCGTCCATTACTGCCTGTAAATTACCCATTTCCTCGTTGGTTCTGTGGTCTTTAACAAGGTTGTAAGGATGAAATACATAAGAGCGTATTTGACTGCCCCAGGCTATATCTTTTATCTCTCCTCTGATGTCTTGAGCCTTTTCCAATTGTTGCTGCTGTTCAAGCTCGTATAGCTTGCTTTTAAGCATTTTCATGGCTCTGTCCTTGTTTTTGTGCTGTGAGCGTTCGTTTTGGCATTGAACCACTATATTTGTTGGTATATGAGTAATACGAATGGCTGATGAGGTTTTGTTTACGTGCTGGCCGCCTGCACCTGATGAACGATAGGTGTCTATACGCAAATCGTCGGCATTGATTTCGAATTCGATGGTGTCGTCCAACTCGGGCATTACGTCGCAGGAGGCAAAAGAGGTATGTCTGCGTCCGGAGGAATCGAAGGGAGAAATTCTTACCAAACGATGTACGCCCTTCTCGCATTTCAAATAACCGTAAGCGTTTTCACCGTTAACTTGAAAGGTTACCGAGCGAAAGCCTGCACCGTCTCCGGGTAAGAAGTCAAGTGTTTCGATGGAGTAGCCACGTTTTTCTGCCCATCTTGTATACATTCTGAGGAGCATACTTACCCAGTCACAGGCTTCGGTTCCGCCTGCACCTGAATGGAGGGTCACAATGGCATTACTTCTATCATATTCGCCACTTAATAAGGTTGCTATACGGATATTTTCATATTTATTTGTAAATTGCTTATATAGCTTTTGACATTCTTTGGTAACCGAGTCATCGTTTTCTTCTATGCCAAGTTCTATTAAGGTGCATAAATCGTCGTAGTCTCGAACCAAGCCGTCATATTCCTCAACACGTTGCTTGTAGCCTTTGAGGGTTTGCAAAACTTTTTGGCCGGCTTCCATATCCTGCCAAAATTCGGGCTGTGCCGATACGGTTTCCAGCTCCTCTATCTTGAGCCTTGATCCCGCAACGTCAAAGTGAATCCCCCAATTCTTTTAAATTTGCTGCATAAGGTTGCAGGTCTTGATTAAGCTGTTCCAATTCCAGCATTTTTTCACTTCCTTCTTTGTTTAAAAATTACAAACTTATTAAAACCCACTTTCGTGGGCAAAAGTAGTTTCTTATAAGACCATGAGGGAAACTTTTTCCGGAGAAAAAGCTTCCCTCAAACTCCCTTCAAAAAGACTTTATAATTAGCGATTGAATAATTTTGCTGAATTTACAAAGCAGGTGCTTAAAAGGTCAAGTTAATTAATTACGCTGTAGGTTTACCGTGGCATCTTTTATATTTTTGACCGGAGCCGCAGGGGCAGGGTTGATTGGGGCCGACTTTTGCGGATTTGCGTTTTTGAGGTGTTTTTTGGACGGATTCGTCATGATTGGTAAACATCTCTTTGGCTACAGCTTCACGTTCCGGCTCTTTAATGGCTAAACGAACGTTAAACATAGCACGTACAGTATCGGTCTGAATATTGTTTGTCAGTTCTTCAAACATATCATAGCTTAAAAACTTATATTCAAGCAAGGGGTCTTTCTGTGCATAGGCACGAAGATTTATACCTTGGCGCATTTGGTCCATGTCGTCTATGTGGTCCATCCATTTTTGGTCAACCACACGGAGCATTATTGCCCTTTCTATTTCACGCATACGGGCAGCGGTGAATTCTTCTTCCTTGCGATTATAAATTTCTTCGGCATCTTTGTAAAGGATTTCTTTTAAATCGTCCTTGGTAAGGGTTTCCTTATTCTCATCGGTTAACTCATAAGCGTTTTCATGGAACAAGGGTAGCAGGTTTTCGTTTAAGCCTTTAAAGTCCCAGTCCTCGGGGAATTGAGTTTCGCCGGTGTGGCCGTCTACGGCTCTGTCTATAACTGATTTTAACATGGCTAAGATGTTGTCTTTTAAATCCTCGCCTACAAGAACCTTACGTCTTTCCGCATAGATAATTTCACGTTGTTCGTTCATAACACGGTCATATTCAAGTAGGTGCTTACGTATACCGAAGTTATTGCCCTCAACCTTTTTCTGAGCGTTTTCTATGGCCTTGGTAAGCATGGAATGTTGTATAGGCTCGTCCTCATCCAGTCCCAATGCGTCTACCAGTTTCATAACACGCTCCGAGCCGAATAATCTCATTAATTCGTCCTCAAGAGAAATGTAGAAACGAGATTGACCGGGGTCGCCTTGACGACCGGCACGACCTCTTAACTGATTGTCAATTCGGCGGGATTCGTGACGCTCTGTACCGATTATTTTAAGGCCGCCAAGCTCTTTTACGCCTTCGCCCAGCTTAATGTCAGTACCACGGCCTGCCATGTTGGTGGCTATGGTTACGGCACCCTTTAAACCGGCGTTTGCCACTATTTCGGCTTCACGTTCATGGTATTTAGCGTTCAAAACTTCATGGGGTATTCCTTCTTTTTTCAGAAGCTTGCTTATAAGCTCGGACATTTCTATGGTAATAGTACCCACCAAAACCGGCTGACCTTTTTCGTAACTTTCCTTAATATCCGCAACAACGGCACGGAATTTTGCGGCTTCGGTGCGGTAAATAACATCAGCAAGGTCTTTACGAATTACGGGCAAATTGGTGGGTATGGCTATAACGTCCATGCCGTAAATTTGGCGGAATTCACCTTCTTCTGTTTGAGCAGTACCGGTCATACCGGCTTTTTTGGCGTATTTATTAAAGAAGTTTTGGAAGGTAATGGTTGCAAGGGTTTTGCTCTCACGGTTAACCTTTACGTTTTCTTTAGCTTCTATGGCTTGGTGCAAACCGTCGGAGTAACGACGACCGGGCATAAGACGGCCGGTAAATTCATCAACTATAACAACCTCGTCATTTTGCACCACGTAGTCCTTATCCAAATGCATACCGAAGTTTGCTTTTAAGGCGTTGTTAACGTGATGTTGCAGTTCCAGGTTTTCCGGGTCTGCAAGGTTTTCCACAGAAAAGAAACGTTCTGCCTTGTGTACACCTTGTTGTGTAAGAGAAACGGACTTGGCTTTTTCGTCTACAACAAAGTCGCCTTCTTCTTGCAGCTCCGCACGGGTTATGGGGTTAAGGGCTTCCTGTTCGTTAAGGATACGGCCTTTTTTCAATCCACGGACAAAGTTGTTTGCAACTCTGTAAAGCTCGGTGGATTTTGTTCCGGTGCCGGAAATAATAAGCGGAGTTCTGGCTTCGTCGATTAAAACGGAGTCAACCTCGTCTATGATTGCAAAAGCTAAGTCACGTTGAACGGTCTGTTCCTGATACACAACCATGTTATCACGAAGGTAATCAAAGCCCAGTTCGTTGTTGGTAGCATAGGTTATGTCGCAGTTATAGGCCTCACGGCGTTCTTCGGAGGTCATGTCGTGCAAAATAACGCCTACGGTAAGCCCCAAGAAATTATGAACTCTGCCCATCCATTCGGCGTCACGTTTTGCAAGGTAATCATTAACTGTTACGACGTGTACACCTTGGCCCGCAAGGGCATTCAAATAGGCCGGCAAAGTCGAAACCAGGGTTTTACCCTCACCGGTTCTCATCTCGGTAATTCGGCCTTGATGAAGAATTATACCGCCCATTAACTGCACTTTGTAGTGGCGCTCGTTTAAAGTACGTTTGGCGGCTTCTCTGACGGCTGCAAAGGCTTCCGGCAATATATCGTCCAAAGTTTCTTCGCCGGCTAATCTTTGGCGAAACTCGTTTGTTTTATTTGCCAATTCTTCATCGGTTAATTTTGTGAATTCCGGTTCCAGAGATTCGATTTCATCCACTATGGGAGTAATACGCTTAATTTCTTTATCGCTGTAATTACCGAATATTTTTTCAAAAAAACCCATTGGTACACCTCATCTGTCTGTAGGTTATTTATATTTACCCTCTCTGTTTTTCTTGTAAAATAAAAAAATTCCGTTTTGCACAGAAAAAATATACCGAACGAACTGCTTCCAAATAACGCCGGTTATCGGGCGTTTAACAGGCTCGTTTAGTATGTGTGGAATTATTTTCTGACGTTCTTTTATAGTTTAGCAGAAATTATATGTATAATGCAATGTTTTTTTAAATATTGTATTATTTTATTGACTTTGCAACACATAAAACTGCGAAGATAAAGAAAATAATCTTTCTTCTACTGTGTTTCAAGAAACACCACGTCACTCACCATTCCGAACGGACGATTTTTGTTACTTTAATAAACGCAATTCACTTTAATTATAACCGGAATAATTATTTATAATATCATCGGAACAAAAAAAGACACGGGTATGCCGTGTCTTTTGTGTTTAAAGGTGGAAATAGGAGATTAATTCGTTTAAAACTTCTGATTGGCTGGATAATTCTTGTGCTGCTGCGGCGGATTCTTCGGAAGTTGAAGAATTGCTTTGAACAACTTGGGAAATTTGGCTTATGCCTAAGCTGATTTGAGAAATTGCCTCTGCCTGTTCGGTGGTGGAAATATAGATGTCGTTAATGATACCGGAAATGGTGTTTGCATCGTTAACTATGGTTTCCAAGGCTTCGGCAGTGGTTTTTGCAAGGACTGTACCTTCGTTTACACGGGAGATAGAGTCTTCTATTAAGGCCGTGGTTTCACGGGCGGCTTGTGAGCTTCTTGCAGCAAGGCTGCGTACTTCCTCTGCAACAACAGCAAAGCCCTTACCGTGAACCCCGGCTCTTGCGGCTTCTACTGCTGCGTTTAAGGCAAGCAGGTTGGTTTGGAAGGCTATGTCGTCTATAACCTTAATAATTTTGGAAATATTGTTAGAGGCATCTTTAATGCCGTCAATTGACGTTAACATATTCTTCATTTCGCTATTGCCTTTTTGAGCGTTTTCCATAGATTTGGAAGAAAGCTCGTTAGCTGACTGGGTATTTGCCGCATTTGTTTGGGTTTGGTCATTTATGGTGATGATAGATGCGTTTAATTGCTCTACAGAGCTTGCCTGTTCTGTAGCGCCCTCTGCCAAGAGCATGGCACCGGATGATATTTGTTTGGCGCCCATAAGTACGTTATCAGCTGAAGTTTTAATGTTGCTCAAGGTTCCGTTTAATTTGGAAGTAATCTCGTTGATAGATTCCTTAATTTGAGAGAATTGACCCACGTATTCAGAATTAATGGAAGCACGCAAATTGCCTTGAGAAATAGCTCTCAGAATTTCGCTGATTTCCTTAATGTATGAGCCTATAGTATTTATCATTACCGTAAAAGAAGTTTTCATCTTGGCAAAATCGCCGTAGTATTCTTTGGTGATTTTAACGCTGAAATCGCCTTTAGCAAGTTTTAACAATACATCATTTGCATCTTTTACGGGTTCGGAAACCACTGAAAGCAGTTTGTTCAAACCTTCAATCAATTCTTTCCAGTCACCTTCGTAAATGGCGGAATCAACGTGTTCGTCCAGTTTGCCTTGTATTGCCGCTTGTATAAGGATGCTTAAGTCACGGGAAATATCTTTTAAGTTGGATTTTACTTTGTTGGTAATTTCGGTCAATCTATATTTCTTGCCCGGGAAAACTTTAACATCTACGTCAAAGTTACCTCTGCCGAATTCATTCATATAGTTGAAACACAAGGTGGTATCATCAATAAGAGAAGAAACGGTATTGTTAATGGAATCCACCGCTACTTTGTAGCCGCCGTTAAACCCTTGGGGATTAATACGTGCGTCTGTATCACCTTCATTAAAGGCTACAGCCATTTTATTCACATCACCTATCAGCGCTTGGAATACATCTCTCATATCCGCAATGCTGTTGGATAATATACCCACTTCGTCTCGAGAATTGGTTCTGATTTTAATATCAAAATTACCGTTTGCAATCTCCTGTGCTTTTACGGAAATTGCAGTCATAGATTTGGTTATTCTTGATGCCACTATCATTGCTATTAATACTGCAACCAAAATAAGTAAGACCATAGAAACAAATAAAATTGTAATGGCAACATTTGATTCAACATTAACCTTTTCGGTAATAACGTCTACTTCGTCGTCCAGTTCTGTGGTTTTTTTATCCAAATCAGCATTAATGCCGTCGGGTATGTGAATATTTTTATCAACAACATCAACGGTGCTATCGCTGATTTCTCGGTTTGCGGCAGCAATTACTTTTTCAGCAAAAGTAACATAATCAGTATTAATGCGATTGAGAATATTTTCTGCCCAAGCGTTTCTGTCTGATTTTTCGCTATCTGTAAGGCTTGAATCCTTTTGGATTATGTTTTTGTATTCGTCAAAGTATCTCCGAATATCAGCCAGATAATCCTTAAAATCTGTTGTTGATTTTTGTTTCCTGTCATTGTTGTTGTAAAATAAGGCTACGGTCAGTATTGCTCTTCGGCTTCTGGCAAATGTACGGCCTGCTTTTAAAATGGTTGTCAAACCGGCTTGAGGCCCTTCTATTAATGTTTTGTAGCTGTTGTTTACTCTGCTAATGGTGATAATACTGTAAACTGACGAGCCTAAGAACAAAATAATCAGTATTGAAAAAGCTACCAATAATTTAGCCTTAATTTTTAAATTATCGAAAAATCTCATTAATTTCCTCCTCCTGGATGTAAATTGATGTATCATCCAAACGTCAGTGACCGGTAAACAGATTCCTATAGATGTAAACTGTATTTATTTACCGGTTTTATTATGTTTTAATAATAAATCTAAATACTTAATTAGTCAATAATTAATCTATCAAATATATTAAGTTTGAATTATTATGTTATAGTTAATTTTCGTAATATAAAATAAAATTTGTTGACAAACTGCAAATCCTGTGGTAATATATCAAAGTCTTTAAAAACTTCCCCGGGGATATGGCGAAGTTGGGATCGCGCTTGACTGGCAGTCAAGAGGCCACGGGTT
>CAYMOU010000077.1:0-13290 GCA_964392115.1 uncultured Defluviitaleaceae bacterium
GTATACTCGGCAAAGTTCTCTAAATTTTGCCCAATACTAAAGACTTATACTTGCATTTCATAATCAGACCATAGACTAAAAGGAGGAATTTTAAATGGACTATTCTATAGAACACAAACCCGATGAAAATAAAAAACGCTGGCTGGTAAACGTAACCGGTGAAATCGACATATTTAATTCAACAGATATGAAGGAGCAATTGCTGAAGATAATTAACGAAAAGAACTATGACTTGGAGATAGACTGTAAAAACCTGGAGTATATGGACTCTACAGCCCTGGGAGCCTTGGTAGCTGTGTTAAAAAACGTAAAGGCTTACGGCGGACAAATCCATTTACGCCATGTAAGACCCAACCTGTTAAAGCTGTTTAAGATAACCAATCTTGACAAAGTATTCGTTATAGAAGGTGAAGACCATGAGTAACCACGAAAACTGCAATCAGACACCGGAAAACGAAAACATTCACTTAACCCTGCCGGTTAATGCATCGTATGTTTCCGCCGCCAGGCTTACGGCTTCATCTATAGCCAATCGTATGGGGTTTGATATAGACGAAATAGAGGATATTAAGGCGGCTGTATCCGAAGCCTGCACCTTTATCATCAAGAAAATGCCCCACGGAAAAAGCCACAACTTTACCCTGTTTTTTGAAATTACGCCCGGAGTGTTAAAAATTAAATTAACCGTAGATGCCGGCGTGGATTTAAGCCTATCCGAAGACGAAATGGGGCTTATTATGATAAAAGCCCTTATGGATGATTTGGTTATAGACGACTCCCTAGAAAACAACCTCTGTATAAATATGACCAAAAGCCATAAAATAATTACTTTCGAATAAACCGGAGTTATGAGAATATTTTTTAGACCTGTGGCATAAGAATATTATTCGAGTGAGCGGGTTATGATGAGAATTTGAAATTTCTACTTAAAATCATACTCGGAGCAGAGCCTGTTGCTCCGAGGAATTTATATGAACAATAGCCTAATACCGAGCCTTTATAAAGATGGATATTTTTGTGTAATTGCAATGCTAATCTTTAATGCTCATATCTTAATTTAATAAGGAACGGTATAAAATAATCCTCAGAGGAGGTGGGCAAAATGACTTTGAGTAAATTTGAAGCAACCTTTCCCGGTGAATTGCTAAAGGTCAGAGAAGTGGTTAGGGATGCTTTGTGTTTCATCGAGCAGGCTTTGCCTTGCCTAACGGAAAGCGAACGCTTCGATCTAAAGCTGATTTACAGCGAATTGTTAAACAATGCAGTTATCCACGGAAATAAGCGGGACAAAAGCAAAAGCGTGCATTTAATGATAGAAGTTCACGGTGGGAACATTAACTCGGTCATTTGCGACGAAGGAGTGGGCTTTGATTATTTAAGATTGTTGTCCAAGGAGGAAGACCCGGACAGATATACAAGCGAAAGCGGACGAGGGATAAAACTTGTTTACTCATTGACAGATTCTTTAACCTTTAATCAACAGGGTAACGAGATAAAGTTTTATAAAAGGGTGAAACATAATGGCTAGCATTTTAATTGTTGACAACCAAGAGCAGACAGCAGACCTAATGACCCGGTGCTTAAGCGAGAGTGACTATGAAATATTTACCGCAATCAGCGGAAATACAGCATTCAGCAAGGCAACTGCTTTCAAGCCCGATTTAATAATTTTGGATACGGAACTTCGGGATATGAGCGGCTACGAGCTGTGCAAAAAGCTGAAAACCAACCCCGATACCAAATTTATTCCCATACTGTTTGTAAGCATATCCGATTCAAACGAATTTCGCATTAGAGCCTTGCAAATGGGTGCCGATGATTATATAGAAAAAAATTTCGATGCTACCTTACTTAAATCAAAAGTAAAGTCTCTGCTAAGGGTAAAAAGCCTAAGCGACCAGCTTGTTCAAAAATACGCAGAGCTGGAAGAGAAAAACTCTATTTTGGATTTTCAGCTAAAAATGAGCAGAAGGGTACAGCGTTCTCTCATACCGGAAGTGGATATTAAGTTTAACAGACTAAAAATAATCAGCAAATATATGCCCGCATTAGATATAGGCGGCGATTTTTACGATGTTATCACCCTAGACAACGAAACGGTCTGCATTATCATGGGTGACGTCTCCGGCCACGGTATAGCCGCAGCCTTATTAACCGCCATGCTTAACATGATGATAAAAAACTTGGTAAGAAACGCATCCATGCCCAATGTATTGCTTGAAGAAATGAACAAGAATTTCTATCAGATATTCTCCATGAATCATGAGATGTACGCCTGTGTGTTTTATGCTATGATAAACACAGCACGCAAAAAAATCTATTACTCCAACGCCGGCCAGACACTTCCCATATACGTAAACTCCCGTACAAACACGGTAAAAGAGTTGGAAATTTCAGGCACACCCATAGGTATGCTGCCCGATTCCACCTATGAATGCAAGGTTTTAAGCTATAACGAAGGTGACCTTGTTTTCTTCCATACCGACGGACTTTGCGATGCCTTCTATAAAGAAAACCCCGACGTATTCTCCTCTAAACTCAAAGAAACTCTCCTGGACATAAAATCTCTTGAGGATTTAAACGAAACTATTGATATTGTTCTAAGCTCGTTTTATAATTTTCAGGCAAGCGATGCACAAAAATACGAGTTGGACGATGTAAGTGTTATTTTATGTAAAATGTAGCCGGTTTACCTTATTATAGCTGTTTTTTAGGTCAAAGCTTCTTATTGGGTCATAAAATCTCCGTAAATTTAACCAAATAATCAAAATTTGCTGATTTATGTAGAAAAAACCTTTGATATATACATAAATTAGATTTATAATGAGTATTCCGTATAAATATTGAAGAAAGTAGAAATGCTTCATATTATACGGAATACGTTATCGACTTGCAGAGCGTATTGGGATGAGTAAAAAATGCAGTGGTTGCCCTGTTTACCGGGACAAGCTGTACTCATCACATTATACTAATCCTTGATTAACGTACGATATATGCGGGTGCATATAGGCTTTCCCACACAGCGATTTTTAGCTAAAACCTCTCGTTCGTTCATTGGTAACGATGGAAATATATCTATGTTTTTAAAAAGATTAGTATCAAACATAAATCGAAAGGAACAATAAATGGAAAACTTATCATTTGAAGAAATGAATTTATCGCCGGAAATTAAAAGGGCTATATCGGACATGGGCTTCGAGGAAGCTACACCCATACAGTCTAAGGCGATAGAAGTAATACTCTCCGGACGTGACATTATAGGTCAATCCCAAACCGGTACAGGCAAAACCTGTGCTTTTGGTATACCCTGTCTGGAAAAAATTAACCAAGAGGATAAAAAATTACAGGCGGTTATACTTTGCCCTACAAGAGAATTGGCTATCCAAATTTCCGAAGAATTTCGTAAATTGTTAAAATATAAGGACAGTATTAAGGTTGTGCCCATCTACGGCGGACAACCCATAGACCGTCAAATTATGGCTATCAAAAAAGGTGTTCAAGTTGTTATCGGTACACCCGGCCGTGTTATGGACCATATGAACCGTCGCACCCTTAAAATGGAAACCGTAAAAATGGTGGTCTTGGACGAGGCGGACGAAATGCTCGATATGGGTTTCAGAGAGGATATTGAATATATTCTCGATAAAATCCCCGAAGAAAGACAAACCATACTTTTCTCCGCAACCATGGCTAAGGGCATTCTTGACCTTACCAAAGAATACCAAACCGAACCTGAACACGTTAAAGTAGTACACAAAGAACTTACCCTTACCAGCACGGACCAAGTTTATTTTGATGTTAAAGAAAAAACCAAAACCGAGGCTCTTTGCCGTATAATAGATATGTACAACCCGGAACTTTCTTTGGTGTTCTGTAATACCAAAAAACGTGTAGACGAAGTTGTGGAACAGCTTCAAGGCAGAGGGTATTTTGCGGAAGGCTTACACGGCGACTTAAAACAACCTCAGCGTGACATGGTAATGAAAAAGTTCCGTAACAGAACCATAGAAATCCTTGTTGCCACAGACGTTGCAGCCAGAGGTATAGACGTAGACGACATAGACATAGTTTTCAACTACGATATGCCTCAAGACGAAGAATACTACGTTCACCGTATAGGACGTACCGGTCGTGCCGGAAAATCCGGTAAGGCGTATACCTTTGTTGTTGGTAAAGAAATCTATAAACTGCGTGACATTGTACGCTACACCAACTCCAAAATTACTCGTCAAAACCTGCCTACGTTAAACGACATTGAAGAAATTCGCTCCAAACAATACATTGAAAAAGTTAAGGCTACCATCGAAGAAGGTCACTTGACCCAATACGTGAACATGGCAGAACAAATTATCTCCGATGACTACTCTGCTATAGACATAGCCGCAGCCTTGCTTAAAATGAACCTTCATGACGAAGCGGCGGAAGAAATCGAGTTTGTGGAAGAACCCTCCTACATCTTCGATAAACCCGGCAAAAAAGGCAAGAAAAAAACCACCGACAAAAACATGGTGCGTCTCTTTATCAGCGTAGGTAAGAACAAGCGTGTTCAAGCCCGTGACATAGTAGGTGCCATAGCCGGCGAAACCGGAATTTCAGGTAAACTTATCGGTGCCATAGACATTTACGAAGAATACACTTTTGTTGATGTACCCAAAGACTTTGCAAAACACATAATCGAGGGTATGAAAAACAAAAAGCTCAAAGGTTCAAAAATTAATATAGAGCGTGCGAAGAAATCGTAAATAGCAGAAGAAATTAAGGCTGTCAGTTGACAGCTTTTATTTTTTTGGAAAATTTATACTCAAATGAGTAAGGAATAGTAACAACCAATCTCACAATATAAAAAGGCCGAATGTAGGGGACTCGCTCCGGGTGTCCCTCTAATCCGACCTTGGGCGGATTCTGTTTGGGTTTTTATACTAATTCCATATTTAATGAAGGATAAAAATTTGCAAATTATCCTTGAATCTTTGTCTAATTTGCAAATTTTTATCTACTGTTTTAAATAGAATTAGAAATATCTATAAATTTATAATTCCGGGTGATGAGGAAAGCATCTCGTAACCGTTATCGGTTACCACAACCAAATCCTCTGTCCTTACACCGCCCAAGCCTTCCACGTAAAGCCCCGGTTCTATGGTTATAACCATACCTGAGCGGATTAGGGTTTTAGAGCCTACGGCAATACGTGGCGATTCGTGGATTTCCAGACCCACACCATGACCCAAACTGCGAAGGCTGTATTGTTCCAGTCCTGCATCAAGGAAAATTTGCCTGTGTACGCTGTCTAAATATTCACAGGTTATACCTGTCTTTACAGCTTTCAGTGCAGCATCTTGGGCTTTCATCACCGTATCGAATATAACTTGCATCTTTTCCGACAGTTTACCCACACAAACGGTTCTGGTCATATCGGACATATATCCGTCCACAATTACGCCGAAATCTATGGTTACAGGCTCGCCGTCCTGTATCAGTTTTTCGGACGGTGTTGCATGAGCCATAGCACTGCGATACCCGGAAGCTACTATAGTCCCGAAGGATTGACCCTCACCGCCGGCTTTTCCGCATAAATATTCCAGTTCCAAAGCCAACTCTTTCTCACTGACCCCGGGCTTAATTAGGTTCAACAAATTGTTAAAGGCCCTGTCAGCAATGGAAGCGGCTTTTTTTATTTTCTCGATTTCATGGGGTTCCTTGACCTCTCTGAAAGGCACGCATAAGCCGTCTATAGGTACAAACTCCAAATTTATGGAGTTGCGGAAAAGGTTTACTTCCTTGTCCGTCAGCTTATCCGTTTCGTAACCTACTGTTTTTATAGGCAAACCCTCAAGAACTTTTTTCAAATGGTCAACAATATTGGAATCGTATTTGATTATTTCAAAGTCCGGTGCCTGTTCAGCCGCTTGCTGTGTATAGCGAAAATCAGTAATAAGCAGAGCCTTGTCCTTGGTAATCACCACATAACCGTTAGAGCCTGAAAAACCCGTAACATAACGGCGGTTTTCCTTAGAGGTTATTAAAACAGCGTCCGTTTCGTATACCTCTGCGGCGGTTCTGATTTTTTCAAGATTGTTCATGGGTTCACCTCGTATATATTAAAAATCATGGGTATATTTTTCCCGAAAACGGTGTTTTCCATAAAAATATTATAATTACGGCGGGTTGTAAAAAAACGGGTGAACTCAGTTTGCCCGTTTGCTTTTAGCCCAAAGTCGGCTAAATTATTTTAAAATTGTACCGGCACTTTTCTCATATACTAGCATAATATGGATTAACATGCCGGTTTATTCGGTTTTATACCGGGTTGGTCTGTGCCCTGAGGAAAGGGTGTTTTGTATGATAATGAGAAAACTCTGCGGTGTTGTATTTTTATCAATGGGAACAGGTGTTTTTATAGTGCTGGTAATACCCGGCTGGGCGTATTTGCTGGCTATTATAATGATAATTGTTGGGTTTTGGCATTTGTTCCTGTGCTGATGCTGATATAAATTATTTTTATCTTTATTAATCGAAACTTATATAAGATAGGAAGTGATTTTATTGCGGTTCAAAGTTATCAAACTGCCCAAGTTTTTAGGGAAAATAGTAAAGGTGTTTTTGGGCATCAAATAACCGCCGGGTTTAAACCTTCAGGTAAAGAAATATAAAAAAACGACTGCTTATAGGCAAGTCGTTTTTTTATATTCCGCAATTATTGCGAAGTGTCATACCGCACGTGTAACTTTATTGGAACGAAGACATCTTGTGCAAATTTTAACGGTTTTGGGAGTTCCGTTTTCCACGATTCTTACTTTTTTAACGTTGGGGTGCCAAGTTCTGTTTGCACGTCTTGAAATTTGGCTACGTGTAATGCTGAGTTTATGACCGGTGCGGATGGATTTTTGGCAGATTTCACATTTTGCCATGATTGCATCTCCTTAAAGTAAAATAATTTGCAGCGTTGATTGGCTAAAAGAACCATAGTATAAATTCGGATAAACTTCCGAGAAAAACGTCCTTTATGGGTTAAACAGTGCAAAACAATACAAAACAATACTATTACGGTATCCTTTTATTATACACTGAAATTAAACGCACATACTTGATTTTAACGCACTGTAAAAAAAGCATAGCCTGCAACTGCAAAGTTTGTGAAAACAATTCTACCGGAAAACAATTAATATTGCAATATTTTTATTGGCTGTTTTGTTCTAAAAAACATAATATTTCTTCCAACAGTATTCTTACCTACCTTTAAATACTGTATATAGAGCAAAATAAGCCCAAAAAAATTCAATAAACGTAATTTTTCCGATAAATAATAATTATAATTTAATTTGATTTTACAAGTTTACCTTTTTTGGTATATAATCAGTATAGACATAAATCATATAAGCAAACCCTAAATTTTTCTTATAATTTTCAAGTTACAATAAAAAAACAAAATATAGCCCTTGCAGCAACAAACACAAGGTAAAATGCGGAATAAAATACCTACGTGTGAACGATAATATATCTTTAACAAGGAATGTTAAAAAACGGCATTCCCTGATTTTCAAGTTTTCCTGTAATAAAACCCCGGAACAAACCCAGGCAAGTAAAGCCTTTTTCAAATTAATGCCTTTTCAGCCGGTTACGTATGCAAAAACCGGTAAAAATAAATATGTAAAATGACAAATAATTATTGCAATTAAACCGGTAAACCATTATATTAAAGTATATTCCATTAAATATGAATGCAAGTGAGGTTGTTGTATGGAAAGATATACCACGAAAAAAATATCCTTGGATAAAGTAAAATCGGACATGATTTTAGCCAGAGATATAGTAACCCCGGCAGGGCAGGTACTTTTTATCAAAGGTACATTTTGCGAACAACTGGACCTGAATTTGCTCGAAAGAAACGGAATCGATTCTGTTATAATAAAAGGCAACCCCGTTCCCGGTGCATTTATAGACTCCAGTGTTTCCTCTGTTGCATATCGTGAAGATTTTATGGAATTTGAACAATCATATGAGGAGACTAAAGAAAAAACAAAGAAACTCATTCAAATAATTTCCCAAGCCGAAAAAGTAACCCAAGAAGATATTCTTGACTTAACCAGAGATTCTTTGTCAAAATTAAAAATTAAATCCGATTTGCTGATTTTTATAGACTCTCTCCAACAAACAAATACCGACATTTACGCCCATTCCATAAACGTGGGCTTACTTTGTAATTTATTCGGAAACTGGCTTCAATTGAACGACGAAGACTTAATTAACCTAACCATAGCCGGAACCCTGCACGATATAGGAAAAACTCTGCTTTCGCCGCAACTTCTGGCAAAAAAGGACTCTCTAACCGATGACGAAAGATACCTTATGCGCCAACACACTATCTACGGTTACAGACTGCTCCAAGACCAAGATTTGCCCGAATCCATAAAGCTGGTTGCTCTTATGCATCATGAGAAAAATAACGGTACAGGCTATCCCAACGGCTTACGCAGCGAAAAAATTACGCATTTTACAAAAATAGTAACCATCTGTGACATTTACGAAAACCTTACCTCCGGTCGCAAAGGCAACAGAAAAACCTCACCCTTCGAAGCTATCAAAGAGTTCGAAAGCGTGGGCTTCGATATGATGGACCCCGGATATTTAATGGAATTTTTGCGTCATATTGCATATTCCTATATAGGGTCGGAAGTTGTGCTTTCTAACAATGCGTCGGGTGAAGTTGTTTTCATTAACCAATCGAAACTTTCCGCTCCCATTATTCGTCTTGAGGACGGAACCTTTATCAATCTTTACAATCACTCTGATTTAACCGTAAAATTATTGAAGTAACATTAAAATAGCGGTAACATATAAAACAGAACCCGGGCTGTATTTTCTGTACGGCTCGGTAGTTATCCGCCCGTAAATTCGGGCTTGGATTATAGCTCTACGCAGACAGGAGGACCTTATGCCGGCAAAATTAAAAAATGAATACGGAACAATGATAGTAGACAATGAAGTGATAGCTCGCATCGCCGGTCTTGCCGCAATGGACTGTTACGGCATCGTGGGCATGGCCGCCAAAAACGTAAAAGACGGCTTTGTGCATCTGCTAAAACGTGAAAGCCTTACAAAAGGCGTTCGCCTAAACATAAAAGGCGATTTGGTTGCCATAGACCTACACATAATCGTAGAATACGGCACAAATATCTCCGCCATAGCCGATTCGCTTATTAATGCGGTTAAATACAAGGTGGAAGAACTTGTGGGCGTAATAGTGGAACAAGTTAACATATTCGTGGAAGGTATACGAGTCCACAACTAATAGTGAGAAAAACACCCTACTTACTTAAAAGACAACAGTTCAATTGATACTCAGTTAACAATAACCGCTATTTCCCTAGCGGTGCTTTTGTATTTCACCTAAATTTATTCAATAGAATAATTTTAACAACACGCAAGATTTTTATAATTAAACATACGATTTTTAATCGGTTTTTTTGGAAAGAGGGAGATTATGACTGATTCCGGTTTTTACCTATTGTTGAAAGTGGAATCAGTATGAGGGAGAAACCTTTTTTTGCCGTTAAAAAAAGGTTTTATCTCTCAAGGTCTTATCTTTTTAATCTTCACCGGTTGCAGCCACAAGGAGGATATTGCGTTGAGCAAGCCGGGATTAGACGGAAAATTATTGAAAAAAGCTGTGTTTTTTGCAGCAAAAGAACTTAACAGAAACAAAGAGCATCTCAATGCCTTAAATGTATTCCCTGTGCCGGACGGAGATACGGGCACAAATATGG
The DNA here is from genome assembly GCA_964392115.1 of uncultured Defluviitaleaceae bacterium. Taxonomy (GTDB): domain Bacteria; phylum Bacillota; class Clostridia; order Lachnospirales; family WRBF01; genus CAYXWM01. Next base: position 9,765 of record CAYMOU010000077.1, read on the forward strand.
CCCTTACATTGACCGCCGCCGCTAAAGAGTTGCAGAACATAGACACGAATTCAGCAAGTAAGGTAGCAAAGGCAGTATCCGACGGTATTTTGCGAGGCGCCAGAGGAAACTCCGGGGTTATATTGTCCCAGCTTTTCAGGGGTTTCGCCAGAGGAGCGGAAGGTAAATCCACACTTTACGCAGAGGACTTGGCGGTGGCATTGAATAAGGCAACCGAAACCGCCTATAATGCGGTAATGAAACCCAAAGAAGGCACTATCCTAACCGTAGCCGCTGCAATTTCCCGTAAAACAACGGAATGTGCATATAAGACCGACGACATCGGAGAATTGGTCCGTGAGGTTATAGACTACGGCAAAGAAGTTCTCGAACAAACCCAATATATGCTGCCTCAATTAAAGGAAGCCGGCGTGGTGGATTCAGGGGCAAAGGGTCTTATTATTATTCTGGAAGCCGCCGCCAAGGTCTTATATTCTGACGAGGAAATCAGCTTTGAGGATATAATCCGCAAAGAAGAAGCGCCCAAAGAAAACTTCAAACCGGAATTCAAAACCCCGGCGGACATAAAATTCACCTATTGCACCGAGTTTATGATAAATTGCGAATACAACTTTAACCGGGAAGAACGTCTTAAAGGATTTCTGGCAAGCATAGGCGATTCGGCGGCGGTAGTAACCGACCCGGATTTTATAAAAGTGCATATACACACCAACAATCCGGGCAAGGTTTTGGAATTTGCCTTAACTTTAGGCGAACTCAGCGATATTAAAATCGAAAATATGCGTGTTCAACACACCGAAACCCTCAATAAAAAAAGCCCCGAAAAAGGCGAGCCGGAAATAGGCTTTGTAGCAGTGGCTACAGGCAAGGGTATATGCACGGTTTTCGAGGAAATGGGAGCAAATTACGTTATAGAAGGCGGTCAAACCATGAATCCTTCCGCAGAGGACTTTTTAAACGCCTCCGAAAATTTGGACAAGGATATAATCATAATCCTGCCAAACAACAAAAACGTAATCCTAGCCGCACAACAGGCGTCAGAGCTGTGCAAAACCAAGGAAATTCACGTAATACCCACAACCACCGTACCCCAAGGCATTACGGCTTTGGTTAATTATTTAGCCTTTAACAGCCTTGACGATAACCTAAGCAACATGACCCGTGCCATAGAAAACGTAACCACCGGTCTGGTTACCTATGCCGTAAGGGATTCTGTGGTGTTTGGTAAGGAAATCAAAGCCGGGGACTATCTCTGCTTAATAGAAAACGAAATAGTCCTTGCAGCAGACGACCTGCAATCAGGCACCAAGGCTTTAATAGATTTAATGGTACAAAAAGGCGGAGAGCTCATAACCGTCTATTACGGACAGGAAACCGACGACGAAAACGCCTTTGACATACAAGAATACATAGAGGACAAGTACCCGGAATTCGAAGTCGAAGTTCATGACGGTGTGCAACCTCTATACTACTATATAATTTCTGTGGAATAATATGAGTTTACTTTATACAAGCATACACAATCTGAAAGGCATAGGTGAAAAACGCAGCCAAATCCTTAAATCCATGGGGATTTACAGCATTATGGATTTGCTGGAGTTTTACCCCAAAACCTATCACGATAAAAGCGTAATAACTGATATAGCGGATTTAAGTTTTGGAGAGGTAAGCACCGTTAGGGCAAAGGCAGGCGACAATGCCCAAGTGCAAAACATCAACGGTAAATTCTCTACAAAGCTCACCGTCCGGGATAAAACCGGGCAGTTGCAACTAATCTGGTACAATCAGCCATATATCCGCCACAACATTAAAACCGGCGAAACCTACCGCTTTACCGGCAAGGTAACCTACCGTGGCGGTAAATGCACCATGGAAATGCCGGAATACGAAATTTTCCGTAATGTCAGCCATAATATAGACCCTATTTATCCCATAGGAAAAAAGCTGCCACTGAAACTCCTGCGTTCGTTAATAAAGCAAGTGTTGGATTTAATGTCACAAGACATAGAGGAAATTTTGCCTTGGAATGTTGTGGAGCCTTATAAATTATGCTCACGGCAATTCGCCTTAAACAATATCCATTTTCCCAAGGATAAGGAAAGTTTTTTCATCGCAAAAAGGCGGTTGGTTTTCGAGGAACTTTTTGTAATGCAAACGGCTCTTTCCGAAGAAAGGCAATGCAAGCCAACGAAAATAAGCTTTCCGGATAGGGATTTTACTCCGTTAACAGAACTTTTTCCCTACAGCCTTACAAACGCTCAGGCAAAGGTTTTAACAGAGGTAATAAGCGATTTTAATTCCGGCACAGCCATGAATCGCCTTATTCAAGGTGACGTAGGCTCCGGAAAAACCGCCGTTGCCATGTTGGCAAGTTATTTAGCCGTAAAAAACGGTTACCAGGCGGTTTTAATGGCACCTACAGAGGTCTTGGCAAGACAGCATTATAATTCTTTCCGTGAATATTTCGATAAATTGGGAATAATAACATCATATATCAGCGGTTCGCTGAAAAAGCGTGAAAAAGTCCAAGCCCAAACCGAGGCGGAGCAGGGCACCGGTCAAATAATAATCGGTACTCATGCCCTAATCGAAGAAGGCGTAAAGCTGAAAAAGCTTGGTTTGGTCATAACCGACGAGCAACACCGTTTTGGTGTACGTCAACGTGCCAACCTTAGCGAAAAAGGCGAAAATCCGCATGTAATGGTAATGACCGCAACGCCCATACCCAGAACGCTGGCTTTGGTTATTTACAGAGACATGGATATTTCAGTTATAGACCAACTTCCGCCGGGCCGTCAGCAAATTGAAACCTTTGCCGTAAGTACTTCTTACCGCCCTCGTATCTACAGTTTTATAAAAAAACAACTGGAAGCCGGCAGGCAAGCCTACGTTATTTGTCCCACAATAGAGGACAAAGACCGGGACGAGGACGACAGCACAGAACTTGTGTCCGTAGAGAAATATTCCGAGGATTTAAAGGAAGTTTTCAACGAATACAAGGTGGCGGCTCTACACGGCAAAATGAAGAACGACGAAAAGAACGCAATAATGCAGGATTTTGCCCGGGGTAACACCCATATACTCGTATCCACCACCGTAATTGAGGTGGGTATAAATGTTCCAAACTCCACCGTAATGTTAATTGAAAATGCGGAACGGTTCGGTCTGTCTCAATTGCACCAATTACGAGGCAGAGTGGGCAGAGGAGCGGAAAAATCCTATTGCATAACCGTGACTGATTCCAAGTCCAAGGTCTGCAAACAACGGCTAAAAGCCATGACCCAAACCGGCGACGGCTTTAAATTATCGGAACTGGACTTAAAAATCCGAGGGCCGGGCGATTTTTACGGCACCAGACAACACGGCCTGCCGGAAATGCGTATAGCCAACTTTTACAATGACATGGAAATTTTAAAAGAAGCTCAAACAGCCGCCGAAGCCTGTGACATAACGGAAATTCAACAGGATTACCCGGAACTTTACGAAAAAATGACAAAATATATTAAGAAGGAAAATAATTTGACAT
>CAYMOU010000078.1:0-13004 GCA_964392115.1 uncultured Defluviitaleaceae bacterium
GGCCAAGACCGCAAAGAGAAGTATCTTTGATGATTTGACCCAGTTCTTTAAGCTCTGCAAGGTCTTCTTTGGTGCCCAAGCCCTTGGTGATTTTTTCCAAAATTTCATGCAAACGGGTGTTGCCGATACGACAAGGAGTACATCTGCCGCAGCTTTCGTCTACGGTAAATTCAAGGTAGAATTTAGCGATGTTAACCATACAGTCGTCTTCGTCGAGAACGATCATACCGCCGGAACCCATCATGGAACCGATTTTTTGAAGTGATTCATAGTCGATTTTTAAATCGAGCATAGAAGCGGGGATACATCCGCCGGAAGGACCGCCGGTTTGAACCGCTTTGAATTTTTTGCCGTTTCTGCAGCCGCCGCCAACGGAATTGATGATTTCGTTGATGGTGATACCCATGGGAACTTCAACAAGACCAACGTTGTTGATTTTACCTGCAAGAGCAAAAACTTTGGTGCCTTTGCTGGTTTCTGTACCCATAGATGAGAACCAATCGGAGCCTTTTAAGATAATCGGGCAAATGTTGCCGAAGGTTTCAACGTTGTTGATAAGGGTAGGTTCGTTCCAAAGACCGCTTTGAGCCGGGAACGGAGGTTTAACTCTGGGTTCGCCACGGAGACCTTGTACAGAGTTGAGGAGAGAAGTTTCTTCGCCACAAACGAATGCACCGGCGCCCAGGTTTATTTTAATGTTAAAGTTAAATCCTGTGTTTAAAATGTTGTTGCCCAACAAGCCAAATTCTTCCGCTTGTTTCATGGCGATTCTGAGACGGTCTACCGCAAGAGGATATTCCGCACGTATGTATATTACGCCTTCGTCAGCGCCGATGGCATAACCGGCAATAGCCATTGCTTCAAGAACAGAGTGTGGGTCACCTTCCAAGAGTGAACGGTCCATAAACGCACCGGGGTCACCTTCGTCGGCGTTACAAACAACGTATTTTTTGCTGCTTTGGGCTTTTTTTGCTGCTTCCCATTTGATGCCTGTGGGGAAACCGCCGCCGCCGCGTCCTCTTAAGCCGCTCTTTTTGACTTCATCAATGACTTCGTCGGGAGTCATCTTGGTCAAAGCTTTACCGAGAGCTTCGTAGCCGCCAACAGATATGTAATCTTCGATTTTTTCGGGATTGATGATACCGCAGTTTCTCAAAGCGATACGAACTTGGCTTTTGTAGAAAGGAATGTTTTTGTGTTCTGCGTGTTTTTCGCCTCTGATAGGATCGGTGTAAAGAAGTCTTTCAACGATTCTGCCTTTTAAGCAATGTTCTTTAACCAATTCTTCTGCGTCTTTGGCAAAAACTTGCACGTAAAATACGTTATCGGGGAAAACTTTAACGATGGGACCTTGTTCACAGAAACCAAAGCAACCGGTAACGGATACTTGAACTTCATCGGACAAGCCGGCTTTATCTACTTCGGCTTGAAGTTGTTTAAGAGTTTCCATGGATTCGGTGGATACACAACCGGTTCCTCCGCAAACGAGGATATGCATTCTATATTTACTCACCGCAGCCAACCTCCTTACCTAAAATAGCATTCTCCAAAAGGATGCCTTGCATAACGTGTTTTTCGACGATTTCGACAGCACGTTTTTCGTCAACATTCATGTATTTGATAGGATCTTTGCCCGGAATTTTAACTTCAACGATGGGCTCGGATTTACAGGGGCCGATGCAACCAACGCTAACTACGGAGATATTTTTAAGATTGTTTTTTGCAACCGCATCGATAAGAGCGGAAAGGGTAACTCTCGCACCGGCAGAAATACCGCAGGTAGCCATACCGACATTAATTACGGTTCTGTCGGGGCTTTCCCCGGTGGTTCTGATTTCGGTGTTTGACAGAACGCTTTCTTTAACCTTCATAAGCTCTTCGACTGAATTAAGCTTTGTCATAGAAACTCTCCTTTACTTAATATATAAAACTCAAAACATATTACACTGTGTCCGGAGTTTTTTTTATTGCATATTGGCCAAAAGTTCCTCTACGATGCCTTTAACGTCGTCTTTTTTAACCCTGCCGTAAACCTTGTCGTTAATGGAGATAACGGGAGCAAGACCGCAAGCGCCGACGCATCTGACCGCATCCAGGGAAAACATTCCGTCTTCACCGGTTTGACCTACATCTATTTTAAGTTCGTTTTTAAGTTCCTCAAGCACGTCACCCGCATTTCTTACGAAACAAGCGGTACCCATGCAAACATTTACTCTGTACTTGCCTTTAGGCGTGGTGGAGAAGAAAGAATAGAATGTAACAACCCCGTAAACGGTCGAAGTGGGAACTCCGAGTTTATGGGCAATGTGTTGTTGAACTTCTTTGGGCAAATAGCCGAAGATATGTTGAGCCTTGTGCAAAACGGTAATCAAAGCACCGTCGGTACTTTCAAGGCTTGATATGTACTCGTTAAGCTCGGCATATTCCTTTTCAAAGCTTTTCTCTGCTACCATCTGAAAACCTCCTATAAATAATTATTGCAAAAATCAACTCCCTTTCTATTTTACAGTATAATAAAAATAATTCAATAGTTTTTTTCAAAAAAAACAAAATTTTTTTTATACTTATGCTAAATATTTGACAAAGAGCGAAGAATCCGTGCTAATAATTGTCAAAACAACCTAAAAAACTCACAATAAAACAACACTGAAATATCAATGTATTGTAGAAATTGCGAGTTTGTCAATAATCATAAAAAACCGCATTATAAGCCTGTTTTTTTGGAGAATTTTTGCACTTTAAAACATTAACCGGCTAAAATACTTTGTTATTAAATCTGCAAATTGTCCAAAGTTAAGAAAAACATTGCCTTAACGGTAATATATGTTATAATATTTTTGAATAAAATAAATTCCGGAAATTATTATGTTAACAAAATTTCCGAAAAAAGTCTACAACAGAATTATTTTCTGTTAATTAAATTTTTAACGCTTTAACCTAAAAGACTTTACATACTAACTTGGAAATTTATTACGGAGGGACCTATGAAAAGTACATTTTCACTAAACGACTTTCGCAATACCGCACTTAATAATTTCAAAGAAGGTAACTACACCTGCTCGGAAGCTTTGATTTATGCATTTCGTAAACATTTTGAACCCAATATTTCCAATGAAATAATTGCGGCAGCATCCGGGTTTTCATTCGGGTTGGGCGGCACAAAATGCATTTGCGGTTCGGTAACAGGGGCTGTAATGATTTTGGGCCTGTGTTTTGGCAGAACAGAGCCGAAAGACCCAAAAATTAAAAACGCCATGAATCTTACCAAAACCTTCTATGAAAGAATGTCCGAAAAAAAGGGTGCTTTATGTTGCGCCAAAATAATAGAGAACTTGGAACACGATGACATAGGAAAACGGGCCAAATGCGCGGAAATGGTTGACGAAGCCTGCATTCAAGCGGCAAAAATCATCATGGAAAATGTCGACATTAAGAATACGGACGAGAGCTGACAGAAACACTTCGCTACTATTCCTATATGATTGCTCTGAATCTAATTTTCAGAAGTATAAGAATATACTAGATATTAATTTTAATCAAGGGTTTAACAGCCTGTAATTTTTGGTAAAACTAAAAATAATACTTATTCTGTTTTCAAACCGGAATTAGTATGATATGGTGATTTTATGCTATGTGCTGTAGGAATAAACAAATCCTACCGAAAAACTGTGTTACAGGACATAAACCTTAGTGTGCAAAGAGGAGAAATTATTGGACTGGCCGGCATTAACGGCTCGGGAAAATCCACCCTACTGTCAGTGCTGGTAACGGCTATTAAGCCCAATAAAGGCAGTGTTACTTTGGATGGCGAGGATTTGTTTAAAAACGGAAAGCTGTTGAAGAAGTCTCTGGGGTTTGTTCCCCAGGAAAGTGCCCTTTTCGAAAACCTTTCCGTTCTTGACAACCTTCGCTTTTGGTCTGCCGTTTACGGGAAAAAATGTCCGGTTGGGGATAAAGCCTTCCTTAAAAAGAAGGTCAGCACCCTATCCGGAGGAACAAAGAAGAAATTGGCACTGGAAATTGCCCTGATGAACGAGCCGGATTACCTCTTGCTGGACGAGCCTACAACCGCACTGGACATGGACAACAGAGAGGATATTTTGGCACGCTTTTTTGATTTGAAACGCAAGGGCAAATCGGTTATTTTTTCGTCTCATTATGCGGAAGAACTTATCCTTTGCGATAGGATTTTTATACTTACGGGCGGAGTGTTGGTATACACCGGAAGCCCCGGCGGTTTGTCTCAAGGGTCGGATTTTAAAACAGCCCTGCTGGAAAAAATTCGAGTAAATGCCCGGTAACAGTTTTCCTACGGAAAAGTTTCCGTGGTTCCGTTTTAATATCACTCCCTTTAAGGTTGGTTATTTATGAAACTGCTCTTGCTTGAGTTTAAAAAGTACTTTAATTTGGCTTTGTTGATTTGTGTTTTGTTAAGCGTGATTTTGGTTGGAGCGGTTTATGTTGTTTCAAATGAACTCATAGCCGGAAAGGCCATTGTTTCGGCATTTGAAGTAGACGTGGTAGACAAGGACAACGCCTTTGAAATCGATATGCTTATAGGCATCTTCAATTCTCAAAAGGGCATAAAGAATACTGTGCAACTGGTTAAAAATGATGACAGCTCTGCGGCCGGCAGGTTGGCAAACGGTGAAATCCCCGCTTACATTACAGTGCCCGAAAAATTCGTCGAGCATATTAAGCTGGGTATAAATTCACCCTTTACGCTGATAGGTTCCGCAAAATATCCCTTACAGCTTACGGTTACCAACATTTTGGTGAAGGCCGGGGTGGCCTTTTTGGCATCATCCCAATCCGGCATATATGCCACGTTTGATTATGCCTATGCACAGGGGTTCAGCTACGAACAGGCCATGGAAACGCTACTCTATCCCATAAACATAGAGTTCGCCTCGCAAATGCTTAATTATCAAGAATATATAAACGAAAATATTCTTTGGCAAACGGGCAATGTGCCCTTTGATATGCATTATATTATCTCTTTTGCATCGTTTTTTTCTGTTGTTTTATCCTTGGTTTTTGTACACAATCTTAAAATCAACAGGAATTTCCATATGCTTTGCAAAATTTCCGGAATGGGTCTTTTTAAGCAGATAATGCTGAAATTCTGGGGATTCTTTTTAATTAATGCTCTTTTGACATTACCGCTGTGTTTGATTATGGATATAAAGTGGATATTTTTAAGCCTTTTGAATACGGCGTTTATAATGATGATACACTCGTTTTTTAAGCCGGTAAGTGCTTGTTTTGCTTTGATTTTGGCGGCATTTTATATGTTGTTTGTTTCCGGCGGAGTAATTCCGCTTGTGTATTTGCCTTCGGTGTTTGAAGTGCTGCGGTTTACAAGCTTGAATTATTATATCTTGGAATTGTACAGCTCTGTAAATGCGGTTGTGTTTATAGTGCCGCTTGCTCTGCTGTTTGTTGCCGTAACTTACCTGCAACTGCGTTATTTTGAATTTAAAGGCTGATGGTATGCGTCTTTTCTTTGCTTTTTTGTATACAAGATTAAAATTATTGCTAACACCTTCGTTTATCACCGCATTGTGCCTTTTTCCGGTGGGAATTATGCTGTTCGGAAATCTTTTTTCCGACGAGAGTGTGCTAAAAATTAAGGTTGGTTTATATTATGAATCCGGCGAAAAAAGAGACTTTGCCGCCGATTATTTCAGAAAAGTCTTGGGTGACTTGGGTGAAATTCAAGTATATGACGACTTGGAAGAGTTGAAAACAGATGTGGCATCCAACAAACTGGAATGCGGCTTTGAATTGTTGCCCTCTTTAGAGGAAGCCGACGTTTTTAAATCGGTTAACCTATATAAAACCCAACAGTCCATGACAGACCAAATTGCCTCACTTATGATGGTTTCCGGCATAGTGCAGAGCAATTCCGGTGAAGTGGCCTTCGGAGTTTTGAAAGACCTATTCCCGGAAAATGACCCAGAAGAAATCAAGACTACGGTGCAAAACAAAACCCAAGAATACGCTGACAATATGCAACTTATGGACGTTAATTACAAAATCTTGGATTCGGCAGAAAACACCCCTGAAACCCTAGCCTTTAACAGAGTAAATCACGGTTTAACTGCATTGTTTGCCGTTTTGCTTACCTTACTGCTGGGTATGTCTCTGGCGGCTGAAAAACGCTCCGAGATTTATAAAAAGTTATTAAGTTCGGGCATTTCCAAGGCAAAATATGTGGCTTATTCCGATGTTTTTATCTTTATACCGGTTTTTGTGTTTTTGGTAGCGGCACAGGTGTCTTTGGGATTATCGCTGACTCTTGAATCTCTGCTTTTATGCTTGGGATATGCACTGGGATTGGCGGCTTTTGCAGGGTTTTTATCCGTATTTGTAAAGGAAAGCGTATTTCCGGCAATAATTGTTTTTGCCTTACTTGCAACAGCCTTGTTGGGTAACTGTTTTGTTGATATATCAAGCATACTACCCCAATTTGGCTTTATTCAATACTTCTTTTTATCCGATTATTACGTAAAAGGTTTGGAAACCTTAATGCCCTTATTCGAAGTGGCTATTTTAGTGTTGTTTGGGCTGTTTTTCTATTTAATTTCCGCAAAAGCGGAAGAATATGCTAATTCTTAACGGTTAGTGTTAGGCGGAGGAATTATGAAACCCGTAATATCTGTAGTAATTCCGGTTTTTAACGAAGAACCGGTCATAATCGAAACATACAAAAGATTGACAAAAGTTATGGTAGGCATAGGAGAAAGCTACGAACTGCTGTTTGTAAACGACGGCAGCAGGGATATGTCTGCGGCTATTATTGCGGATTTATGCAAGCAGGATAAATCCGTAAAGCTGCTTAATTTTTCCCGAAATTTCGGCCATCAACCGGCTGTAACCGCCGGTATGGATTTTGCCGCAGGTGATGCTATAGTTATAATCGATGCCGACCTGCAAGACCCGCCGGAGGTTATACCGGAAATGCTTAACCTGTGGCGACAAGGATATGATGTGGTTTACGGTCAACGCTCCAAACGAAAGGGTGAATCCGCATTTAAAAAGTTTACGGCAAAGATGTATTATCGTATGCTTAAAAGATTAACAAATGTGGATATTCCCGTGGATACCGGGGATTTTAGGCTTATAGACCGTAAGGTTTGCGACGCTATGAAAATGCTGGGCGAAAAAAACCGCTATATTAGGGGTTTGGTCAGTTGGACAGGCTTTAATCAAACCGCCGTTTCCTACGTACGTGACGAGCGTTTCGCCGGTGAAACAAAATATCCCTTGAAAAAAATGATACGCTTTGCCATGGACGGAATTGCCGCCTTCTCCTACAAACCGCTGAAACTGGCCACCGGCGTGGGTTTTGCCATAGCTTTGTTGAGTTTTATTTATCTTATAGTAATACTGTTTCAAAAACTGATGTACGGCAACGTAATTGAAGGTTGGGCTTCGACCATAGCCGTTATCCTGTTTTCCCAAGGGATAGTGCTGATTATGCTGGGGATTATGGGCGAATATATAGGTAGGATTTACGACGAAATAAAAAATCGCCCAATCTACCTTATCAGCCAAAAGATAGGATTCGACGAAGATGTTTAATATGAAACAAACCCATGCATATTTGTTTTTCGGCGTGCTAACAACTGTAATCAGCGTGGTTATTTACCATGCCCTAACCCGGCTTAACGTGGGTGTTGCGGTGGCAAACACCGTGTCTACGGTAGTTGCGGTGCTATTTGCCTTCTTTACCAATAAATATTACGTGTTTAAGTCAAAGGAGCAAAAAAACTTAATCGCTGAACTGTTCAAATTTGTTACAGCCCGAGTTGCCACGTATTTTATCGAGACCGGACTGCTGATTTTACTGGTGGAGCGGTTGTTGTTTGACAGTCTTATTTGTAAAATCCTTACCACAGGCATAGTTATAGTGTTGAATTATTTTTTAAGTAAATATGCCGTGTTTCGGCAGAAATAATATAGCAAGTAAAAAAACCTTGAGCAAAACTTCTTCCGGTGAAAAAGTTTTCTCAAGGTTTTTTTGATAAGAAGTATAAGTATTAATATTTTAACAGCGATGTAACATTATAACCCTCTAATAATTCCCGTCCTTTTAAATCTTCCAACTCTATTAAGAACACTATGGCTTGAACCACGCCGCCCAGTTCTTCTATCAATTCTACCAGCGCTTTGCTTGTACCGCCGGTAGCCAGTAAATCATCCACAATTACGACCTTTTGCCCGGGTTTAATAGCATCCGAATGCATTTCTATAACGGCGTTGCCGTATTCAAGTGCATATTCTTTTTTCACTACCGTATAAGGCAATTTGCCGGATTTTCTTACGGGGATAAAACCCTTGTCCATTTTAAACGCAACAGGTACGCCGAAAATAAACCCACGGGATTCCGGCCCGATAATATAGTCAAAATCCAGGGGTTCTATAACCTCTGCCATTTGATTTACCGCCGCTTTTAGTGCGCCAGGGTTTTGCAGTATAGGGGTAATGTCCCTAAAAATTATTCCCTCGTGTGGGAAATCATTAACGGTTCTTATATATTGTTTAATATCCATGCAAATTCTCCTTATAGGTAAATAGTATACTTACGGTTCATGGGTTGATTAATTGCCACGATGCAATTTAAAATCCTTTACCATCATCTGAACGCTTACATCGTTATTATAAGTGTTAATCTGTACCGAGTATACCAAATCTATCAACAAATCACAATTACGTAAAATTCCGCAGAGGATTTTTTCCGTCTCGTACTCCGAATACAATTCTTCCAGACGTTCTCTGAAAATTTCCACCATTCCGAAAGAAACGGCTTTTATTTGACGTTTCGTGTCCTCCACGTTGAACTGAAAAATAATTGTGGATTTATTTTCTATGACTTTTATTGAGGCAAGTCTTAAATTACGGCTTAAAAACAAGGGTTCATCGTTAGCCTTGCCGAAAGGTGCCAGATAGGTTAATTCTCTAGCCAAATCAAAGGTAACTTCGGATAGCGGCATTTCCGATTCGCAGTATAGGGTTTGAGTAAAGTCCATAGTTGCGGCAATATCGGAGTTTAGGCGTTGGCGCAAGTCCTCTATGTTTTCTTCCTTTAGAGAAATGCCTGCCGCCATGGGATGTCCGCCGAAACGTTCAAACAAATCACGGCATTTAAACAATTCCTCGTAAATATTATAGCCCTCTACCGAGCGTGCCGAGCCTTTTACAAGGGTTTCGCCTTGGGTAAAGACTATGGCCGGCCTGGAAAGTTGCTCCTTTATGCGCCCGGCTACTATTCCTATTATGCTTTCGTGCATTTTGGGGTCATAAAAGACTATGACACTGTCATTGCATTGACCGGTGCTGCTTAGTTGTTCTAAGGCGGACTTGGTTGAATGCTGGGTCAGCAATTTTCTGTTGTCGTTTAGTGTACATAACCGCAACGCCAGTTCTTTTGCTTCTTCCGGGTTGTCTGTGGTAAATAATTCCACTGCCAAGCCTGCGGTTTCCAACCGACCACATGCGTTAATACAAGGCCCAATGATAAAGCCTATGCAGAAATTTGTCAATTCTTTTTCAGACAGGCTTTTTGCGTCTATTAAAGCATTTAAGCCCATATTTAGGGATTTGTTGTTATTTAACACTCTCAGTCCGTTTTTTGCGATTATACGGTTTTCGTCCTGTAAATCCACTATATCACAAAAGGTGGCTATCATGGCAAAAACCAAATATTCGTCCGTATCAAAGTCCTTATTCAAGCGTTGAAACAGATACTTTACAAATTTATATACCAAAGCCCCGGCACATAACTTTTTAAAAGGATATGTGCATTCTTGTTGCTTAGGGTCTATTACGGCGTCGGCTTTGGGCAGAACGTCCTGTCTTTCGCCCTCCGAGTCTGTAACAAAGGAAGGCTCGTGGTGGTCTATGATTATTAGTTTTATACCGTTTTCTTTTATGTATTCGGCTTCTTGCAAGGCGGCTATGCCGTTGTCACAGGCGATTATTAAATCGGTCTGTGCCTCATGCATACGCTTAATGGCTGTCATATTTAGGCCGTAGCCCTCGTGTTCTCGGTGGGGTATGTAATATGTAACGTCGGCGCCCAAGAGTTTTAGGGCTTTGTAGAGGATTACAACCGAAATAACCCCATCTACGTCATAGTCGCCGAAAACTACTATTTTTTCGTTCTTTATAAGGCTTTCTGTCAATATATCTATGGCTTTATCCATATCTTTTATTAGCCTTGGGTCATGCATAGCTTCGATTTTAGGGTTCAAATATTTCAAGGCTGTGTTTCTGGTTCTTATCCCTCTGTTTACCATTACTTGTGCCAATCTTTTGCTGATTTTTAAAACTTCAGACATCAGCTCTATGTTAGCTTCCTCATGCCTGATTTCCCAATTGTACATCTGATTCTCCTTTGGCAGTCACATTTGCTTGCTTGGTTCTATTGTATTAGATTTTTAAGTGGTTTGCAACTAAGACCTTGAGGGAGAAAACCTCAGTAGATATAAGTCGAATCAGTCATAAACTCCCTCTTTCCGAAAAAGCCGAACATAAAACAAATTAACTGAAAGTATGAAAAATAACAAATGTTAAAGTCTTTTTTAAGGTAGTTTGAGAGAAACTGTTTCTTCAGAAAAAGTTTCCCTCAAGGTTTTATCTTTTATTGGAATTTTTTAGCCTTTTCGGTCACTCGATTGAGGATTTTTTTATATTTTAGAATTTTTTGCACAAACTACATTGGACTAAGCAAACACAGGAGAGGTGTCAACATGAAAAAGCTTATTCTTGCAGTGATATTATGTCTATTGTTTCAAGTCAACATATATGCAAATGAGCAAGAGCAAGAACCGGGAGAGATAAAATCCTTGGCGGCGGTTTTAATGGATCAAAGAACCGGAAGGGTACTTTGGGGTAAAAACGAACACACACCCATGGCAATGGCAAGCACCACAAAAATTATGACAGCGATTATTGCCCTGGAAAACGCTGATTTAAACGATGAGGTTACCGTTTCAAGGCGAGCTTCACTTGCACCTAAGGTGAGAATGGGTCTGTCAAGCGGAGAGAAAATCAAATTAAAGGATTTAATGTATGCCCTAATGTTGGAATCCTCCAACGATGCCGCTGTAGCCATAGCGGAACACGTAGGCAACAGTGTTGAGGAATTTTGCAAGACCATGACCGAAAAGGCAAAGGAACTGGGAGCGGCAGATACGGTCTTCAAAACACCTAACGGGCTGGACCTGGATGACCACCATTCAACCGCCTATGACATGGCTTTAATAACGGCCTATGCCTTAAAAAATCCGGAATTTATCAATATAACCAATACCCCGGAAATAGAGGTTAAATCCGACAAACGTACTTATGGCCTTATGAACAAAAACCGCTTACTTCGAGAATACGAAGGTGCAAACGGCGTAAAAACAGGCTTCACCGGCAAGGCCGGGCAGTGTTTTGTAGGCTCTGCCAAACGAGGAGAAATGCAGCTTATTACAGTGGTATTTGCCAGCGGTTGGGGTAATAAGGGCAAAGAACAAAAGTGGATAGACACAAAATCCCTGCTTAACTATGGTTTTAATAATTTTGAATATATAAAAGTAGTATCCGGAAACTCGGAGGCCGGAGTGGTGGCCGTAGAACGCTCCAAAATACCGGAGGTAAAGGTTTGTTTCAAAGAAGATGTGGTTCTGCCTTTAAGCAAGGAAGAACAGGACAAATTGAAACTGGTTTACCAAATTCCGCCGGCCATAAAAGCACCGGTCTCCCAAGGAGACAAGGTGGGTATCTGTAAAGTTTATCTGGAAAATGAATGTTTCAGAGAAATAGATTTGTTGGCTGAAAACGAAGCAACCCGTCACGACCTAAAAACTTCACTGGAAAAAGTCTTAAATACCTGGTTGGAATTGGGCACTAATAAACAGGTTAATACAAATTTACCGGAATTTTAGGGGCGACCCCGGTAATTATAGGAAATTTATATATGTATATTTTTGGGTGGTTGGGAAATGATTTATCTCATGGGAAATAACCATTTGTAAACTTCATGCACGGGAAATTCTTACGCATCTTTACAAATGATAAGCCTTTTTGCAATGCAAAATCCTGTCATGCAGTTAGGCATAAAAATACCGGTCTTTTTAATGTTTTTTTGATCAATAAAGCTCGGTATAAAGTAGCTGACTTTGGAGGGAATGAATATGCTGTACAACAAGGTTGAAATCTGCGGAGTAAATACATCAAAGCTACCCATCCTGAAAGGTGAAGAGAAAAAGCTGCTTTTCGACAAGATTCTGCAAGGCGACAAAGAAGCCCGGGAAAAATACATCTACGGCAATATGCGTCTTGTTTTAAGTATTATTCAACGCTTCAACAACCGTGGGGAATATGTGGACGATATATTTCAAGTGGGTTGCATAGGCCTGATTAAAGCCATAGATAACTTCGATGTGACCCAGGGAGTTCAGTTTAGTACCTATGCCGTTCCTATGATAATCGGAGAAATTCGCAGATACCTGCGGGATAACAATTCAATCCGTGTCAGCCGCTCTCTTAGGGACACGGCATACCGTGCCCTTCAAGTTAAGGAACAACTCATAAGCAAAAATTCCAAAGAACCCACCATCGAAGAAATTGCAAAAGAAATGGAGATGCCAAAGTCCGATGTGCTTTTTGCACTTGAGGCTATCCAAGACCCCATATCCCTTTTCGAACCGGTATTTCACGATGGCTCAGACGCTATTTTCGTCATGGATCAAGTAAGCGACGAAAAAAATACCGACGTTCGCTGGCTGGAAAACCTTACCTTGGCAGAGGCCTTAAAGCGATTGAACGACAGGGAAAAACATATCCTAAACCTTCGATTCTTTGAAGGCAAAACCCAAATGGAAGTTGCCGAAGAAATAGGCATAAGCCAAGCACAGGTCTCCAGATTGGAGAAAAGTGCCCTGAAATCAATGAAAAAACACGTAACTTAAAACTATATATAATCAAAAAAACAGCCCTCAAAAGAGGGC
>CAYMOU010000079.1:0-12995 GCA_964392115.1 uncultured Defluviitaleaceae bacterium
TTTTATTGTATTAGAGGAACTAAGGAGGGCAATAATGGATAATACAATAGGAATGCTGCTGATTATTTCGGGTCCGTCAGGTTCCGGTAAAGGCACGGTTGTAAAGCAGTTAAATCCCGAATTGGGTTACGCCTTGTCAATTTCGGTTACAACACGTAAACCGAGAGAGGGCGAGGTAGATGGTCGGGATTATTTCTTTGCAACCAAAAAGGAATTTGAAGCGTTGAGAGAGCAAGGAGAACTGCTGGAACATGCCCAGTTTTGCGGTAATTATTACGGCACTCCCAAATCTTACGTAATGCAACAAATTCAAAAAGGTAAAGTAGTTGTGCTTGAAATAGAGGTTAACGGAGCTTTGCAGGTTAAAAAGCTTTATCCCGAAGCGGTTTTGGTGTTTTTAATGCCCCAGAACATGGCAGAGCTTAAACATAGATTGTGCAAACGCAACACAGAAGACCCCGAAACCATTGAAGAACGCCTAAGACGTGCTAAAGATGAGCTTAAATTGGTTGAAATGTACGATTATTTGGTAATAAACGATAAGGTCGAAAGGGCCGTAAATTTAATAAATTCCATAGTAATTGCAGAATATTCCAAACCGTTTCGCAATCACTATACCATAGAGAATTTTAAGGGAGTTGAAGTATCTTGCTGCGACCATCATACTCGGAATTAATGGAACTCTTTAACAATGACCCCGGTGTGGACGAAATCATAACCAGTCGCTACACCATAGTAATAGCCGCTTCAAAAAGAGCAAGACAGATAATAGACGGCTCACCCACTCTAATACCCACCAATTCCGACAAATCGGTTTCGGTAGCGGTAAACGAGATGTACGCCGGAAAATTGCGTATTATTCCTGCCACAAATGACGGTTTCCAAGGCATGACCGATGAATTGGTTATCAGAGAAGCCTCCGGTTTTGACTATGACTCCAACGATATTTACGAAGAACGCCAACAATCTCAATACGATGAAAAAATCGACTTGGAAGTACAACAAGATGCCGGAGATATTCGCTTTTTCGAATCCGAAGAACAAAACAAAACTCTGTTTTACGGCTTTACGGACGAGTCTTGATTTCGCCCGTTAAACCAAAGGATTTATAATGCAGATTGCCGAAATTATTATTTCTGTTTCTCACAGAAACATAGACAGGGTTTACAGCTATGCCATTCCTGCCCACATGGCGGATAAAATTCGCTTGGGTATTAGAGTAATTGTGCCTTTCGGAAAGGGCAATACCCAACGCCAAGGCTATGTGGTAGGCGTTAGAGAAGCCCAAAGCAATGACCCGGAGCTTCTTAAAGAAGTTATCCGGATTATTGACAAAGAGCCGGTATTCAGCGAGGAATTATTGGAATTGGCACGTTGGATGCAACATAAATATTATACCACCTTGGTTGAATGCATTAATTGCATAATACCAAGCGGTATGGCTTTAAAAGAAGGCCTGACGGAAAAAAGACGCTGTGTTTCCTTAAACCCTAATGCGGACACAGCCGGAATCAAACTAACCGAACAACAAAAGAGTATTTTGGATTATTTGCAGGAAAAAGGAACTTATGACCTAATCGCCCTGCGCAAAGATTTACTTATATCCGAATCTCCCATAAAAACGCTTGAAAAAAAAGGTCTGATTACGGTAACGTATTCGGATTTTTTAAAAGATACGGTAATTTACAAAAATACTAAAGATACCCCACCGGAATACACCGAAGAACAGCAAAAAGCCCTTGCTTTTTTTGAAAACATAACCGACAATAAACCGGTTTTAATACACGGCGTTACCGGTTCCGGAAAAACAGAAATATACCTGGGTCTTATAGACCGGGTTCTTGCCCAAGGAAAACAGGCTATTGTTTTGGTACCCGAAATTTCCTTAACCGGGCAGACAGTGGATGTTTTTGTAAAGCGTCTGGGAAAATGCGTCAGCCTTACCCACAGCCGTCTTTCTGCGGCAGAGCGTTATGACCAATGGAAAAAAGCCCTAACCGGACAAATTTCGGTAATAATAGGGCCACGTTCCGCTGTTTTTGCACCCTTTACCAACTTGGGAATAATAATTATAGACGAAGAACACGAAACTACATATAAATCAAGCACTACTCCCAAGTATTCCGCCAAAGAAGTGGCAACAGAAAGAGGCAGAAGAACGGGAGCAACAGTTGTTTTGGGTTCTGCCACTCCGTCGGTTGCCACTTATTATGAAGCGGAAACAGGCAAAACAGATTTGATTACCCTTACGGAACGAGTAAACAAACAGTTCCCACAGGTTGAAATTGTTGATATGAGGGCAGAGCTGGAAGCAGGCAACCGTTCCATATTCAGCAAAGGCTTGTATAACGCAATAAAAGAGAATCTGGAGAAAAAAGAGCAGACCATACTTTTTCTAAACCGCCGAGGTCACTCAACCTTTGTTTCCTGTAGGAAATGCGGAGAAGTAATGAAATGCGAGAACTGCAACGTTAATTTTACCTATCATATGTCCGACAACCGGCTTATCTGCCATTATTGCGGCAAAAACGCCGATAACCCCAAAAATTGCCCTGTTTGCGGCTCTAAATATATTAAATATTTCGGCGTGGGTACTCAAAAGGTTGAAGATGCGGTCAGAGAGTTCTTTCCCGAAGCCAAGGTTTTGCGTATGGATATGGATACCACCAAGGGCAAGGGAACTCATGATAAAATACTAAACCTATTCCGGGAAAAAAGAGCCGATATATTAATAGGAACGCAAATGATAGCAAAAGGCTTGGATTTTCCCAACGTGACCCTTGTAGGTGTAATTGCTGCGGATGTTTCCTTAAATAACGGGGATTTCCAAGCCGGAGAGCATACCTTTCAGTTATTGACCCAAGTTTCGGGCCGGGCCGGCAGAGCTTTGATAAGCGGCAGAGTTTTTATTCAAACCTACAGTCCGGATAACTACGCCGTTTTATGCTCCAAGGATAATGACTATGTCACCTTTTACAAGCACGAAATATCCCTGCGGCGACAGATGATGTATCCTCCGTTTACTCATATATTCTCCGTCTTATTGACCGGGCCCGGCGAAAAAGCTGTAATTACAGCTTTGTTTGCATTATCGGATATTATGAAGTCCGGGAATAATTCGAACCTGTTTGAACTATTGGGGCCTTCTCCGGCCATAATCTCCAAAATAAACAAGCGTTATCGTTGGATGATACTGGTAAAATCTGTTGACGAGGAGAAGCTGAAAGAATTTGTGCTGCAATGTACCGAAAAATTGAGAAGTTCTCACAATCTTAACGATATTAACATAAATTTAACACTAAACCCTGCTTTTTTAAATTAATACGAAGCAGAAACAGAAAAACTAACTTGGGAGTGAAACCAATGGCCTTATTGACTATCCGGGTAACCGACGACCCCATACTAAGGAAAACCGCAAAGCCCGTAAAAGAAATTACCCCTAAAATTTTAACCCTTTTGGACGATATGAAAGAAACCATGATTCACAAACACGGCCTGGGCCTGGCGGCACCGCAGGTAGGAATTTTAAGACGTGTTGTGACTGTACTGGTGGACGAAGAAGTTGTGGAAATGATAAACCCGGAAATTATTGAAATGACCGGTGAGCAAGTAAACACCGAGGGCTGCCTTTCATTCCCGGGAAAATACGGCAAAGTTTGTCGCCCGGCTTTTATGAAGGTAAAATATACCGACCGCAACGGCCAAGAAAATGAAATCGAAGGCAACGAAATATTGGCAGTTGCTCTTTCACATGAAATTGACCATCTTAACGGAATACTATACGTAGACAAGGTTACCGAACTTGAGGACATAGACGAAGAAGACCTTGAAGCGGACGAGGAGATTTGACGATTGAGAGTAGTCTTTATGGGAACCCCGGAATTTGCGGTTCCTTCTTTGGAAAATTTGTTAATCAAACATGAAGTTATTGCGGTTATTACCCAACCGGACAAACCCAAGGGCAGAGGTAAAAAAATTCAATTTACCCCGGTTAAAGAAACAGCCTTAAAACACAACCTGCCTGTACTGCAACCCTTGAAAATCAGGGATATTAAAGAAGAACTGCAATCCTATAACGCCGATATTTTCTGCGTTGTGGCCTACGGACAGCTTTTGCCCCGTGATATTCTGGACATACCCAAACTGGGTTGCATAAACGTACACGGCTCTCTCCTTCCCAAATACAGAGGAGCAGCACCGATAAATTGGGCTATCTTAAACGGAGAAACCACCACCGGTATAACCATCATGTATCTTGACCAAGGTATGGACAGCGGAGACATGATTTTAAAACGTGAAATCCCCATATTGCCGGAGGATACAAGCGCCACCGTTTACGAAAGCTTATCTCAAATAGGCGGTAAGGCCTTGGTAGAAGCGGTGGATTTGCTGGGAGCAGGCACAGCCGAAAAAACCCAACAAGACCATCAAAACGCCACCTATGCGCCTATGCTTACCAAAGAATTGGGCTTGATTGATTGGAATAATTCCTCTCAAGAGATAGTAAATAAAATAAGGGGCTTAAATCCCTGGCCCTGCGCTTATACCTATTATAACTTAAATATGCTCAAGATTTGGAAGGCAACGCCTATAGCCTACACTGAACCCGGGGCTCCCGGAACCGTTACCGAAGTAACAAAAGACAAGATTTGCGTAAAAACCGGCGACGGTGCTATCTCCATTGATGAGCTGCAATTACAAGGCGGAAAATGCCTGAAAGTTGCCGACTTCTTACGAGGTAACAAAATCCAAGCCGGAGAAAAATTTGTACAAAGGAGTGATTAATATGCCATTCTATTATTTCGACTATACTTATTTAGTACTGGTGTTGCCCTTTGCTATTCTGGCAATGGTTGCACAGGTTAAAGTTAAAAGTACCTTTAACAAATATGCGGAAATTGCCAATAAAAAAGGCTACACAGGTGCAGACGTAGCCAGACAGTTGTTAAGTATTCAAGGTATTAGCGATGTTACCGTGGAACACGTTTCGGGTATGCTTTCCGACCATTACGACCCACGCAAAAAGGTATTGCGTTTGTCCGATTCGGTTTACTCAAGTAGATCCATAGCGGCTATCAGCGTTGCCGCTCACGAAACCGGTCATGCCGTTCAACATAATACCGGTTACACCGCTTTGAATATCAGAAACGCCATCTTTCCTGTGGCTTCTTTAAGTTCCAATCTTGCATTTCCTTTGATTCTTATAGGCTTTCTGCTTGGTTCTAGGGGTGCATCCGATTCCTTCGGAATGATAATGGTAAATTTAGGTATTATTTTATTTTCCTGTGCAGTGCTGTTCCAATTAATCACCCTGCCTGTGGAATTTAACGCCTCAAACCGAGCCATTGCCATGCTTCAAAGCAATAACATTCTGACCCAAGACGAAGTGGCTCCCGCAAAGAAAGTTCTTTCAGCTGCTGCCATGACTTATGTTGCAGCCGCAGCCGTTGCATTAGCCAACCTTTTGCGCTTAATTATACTTGCAAATAACAGAAGAAGAGACTGATATGTCTCATCTCGTACTTGCATAAAGACAATTCACCCGGATTGTCTTTATTTATATTTCACCGATTTAAAAAACGATAAAAGAACGGAGAGTTTATATGTCTAAAGCTGTAATTTTTATACAAAAGGGATTTGAAGAGGTTGAAGCTTTTGCTGTAATCGACCTTCTTAGAAGGGGTAAGGTTGAACTTACCACCTGTTCTGTAACCGAGGAAAACGCTGTTGTTTCTTCCCGTGGGGTTGAAGTCAAAACCGATAAGGTATTCTCTCAAATGGTCGCAGAGGATTTCGACATGATTATTTTACCCGGCGGACCGGGCACATCTAATTTCAAGTCAAACCAACACTTACTTGATTTGCTCATAAAATATAATAATGAAGGCAAATATTTAAGCGCTATCTGTGCCGCTCCCACTATATTGGGCTCTTTGGGCTTGTTGAAAGACAAAACAGCCACCTGTTATCCCGGTTGCGAAGGCGAATTAAACGCCGCAAAGTTTGTTGATAATGAGGCCGTAATTACAGACGGGAATATAACCACTTCCCGAGGCCCGGCAACAGCCTTTCTTTTTGCACTTAAATGCCTTGAATTGCTGCAGGGTAAGGAAACGGTAGAAGCCGTTAAGAGAGCTATTCTTTTTTAAATTATCTAAACAAAAAAACAAATATCCTCATTTCGACGGATATTTGTTTTTTTATTTTCTTTATTATTCTATCCAATTATTTCATCATAAAGAACCATAAAACCGTTACCTTGGGGTTTTGCAATTATTTTATGAAGCAGGCTCATTTGGGTTTTCATGGTATCGCCTTTAAATGTTTCGCCCATTAACCCATACAGTAAGCCGTCTTTTACGGTGTGAGTTAAAATTTGAACACTGTAATCGGCATTATTTACCTTGTTTATAGGCATATAATGGGATTTAAGCAAGGGGTCGTTAAGCAGCTCATCGGTGAAGCCTGTTATTTTGACATATGGTATTTTCCCGGCCTTATATTCATGGCGCTGCATAAAAATATTCTCAAGCAAAGCAAGATTAGAGTTGCGTTCTTTTGTTGTTTTAAGTTTGGCTAAGTCTATGGTTGTGCTTACCGTAGGCATTTTAATCAAAACCGCATCCAGCTTCAACATAAGGCTGTTTATGGGTGCTTTTTTAAATATATCATCGGCTTCGGTTGTGTCGAAAACCACATCTGTTCCTTGGGCACCGGAATGTACTGTACCGTCCAAAAATGATACGGTTCCTTCCGGGCTTACCACAGCCAGTTGGGCTTCTACTATGGTTTCTACCCTTTTGCCCGGTAAGCCGGTGTCGCCGGTATTTTCTTCGCTGTGCATAACCAGTATATAGTTGCCTTCCTGTCTTATCAAGCGTTCCAAAACAAACTTATAACTGCCCAGTTCCGTAACACGTTCGTTGCCCTCGATATTGTTTACTATGGGCGCCGTTGGGAAAAGTTCATTCAGTTCGAAACGTTTATAGAGGTTGTCAAAGTGTAAATCCACTTTTTCTTCCACGCTTTTAACCGGCCCGAAGTCAACCCTGCCAACTATCATGTTATCAAATTGCACCTGTAAAGGCTCCGGCAAGGCTTTTGTTACCAAACCACGCCTGTCTTGAAGAACTATAGGGTCTTTATAGGCAGATTTACCCAGATACAATGACGGTGAAGCATCGCCCCAGTTCATGGTAAACCCGATTTTGGAACCGGAGGTTGAAAAATCCGCAGAGGTAATATCTACGGTTAAGCCTTCGGTGTCGTCCAAGACCTTCAGCGGATGGCTCAAATGCCGGGAAATATTTTTTTGTAAATCTTCCTCGGCACCGAAGCGAAATTCCACGGCCTCGTCGCTTGCTATATCCTCAATTTTCAGCGTAAACTCGGTAATGTCGTCTTCCAGAGGGTCGAAGCGCAAAACAGTGGGTTCGTTTAATTCCGGATCCTCAAATTTTAGCAGCATATACGATAAATCCAAGGCATAATTGTTGTTTTTATCATCGGTAAGGGTAATCACCTTGCTGTCTATGCCTATATCCTTGCTAAAATAAAATACGGTGGATACATTATCCAACAGTAATTTTTTCAACACAAGCTTTTGGTCGTTCAACATGGCTTCTCTGGATACAAAGATAAAGCCGGCTGTGTTGGTTTGCTTAACCACCGGTTGGTTGATGGATTCCAGTTGCTTAGAAAGAAAAAACGCAGCTACCAGCAAAATAATTATCATTACTGCGGTACCCAAAGCAAAAAGCCTCATGGTGCGCTCTTTTTTCTTGCGTCTTTCTATATCTTCGGAGCTATATTCGTCTGCATTCTCTTGAAGAACTCCCATTACTTCTTCTCGTTCTTCGGTGTCATAAACGGCTATATCGGACACAAATTCCTGTAACTGATCGTCAAATTGGCCGGATTCCGCAAAGCGTCGGTCAGCTTCCATAGCCTCTTGTATCATTTTATCCAGACTGTCCAAATCGTCCGAAGTATTCAATCTATCAAACAAATCATCGCTTGGGTTGTCTGTTACAAGTTTATCGAAAAGATTATTAAATTCGTCAAATGCTTCTTGAGTTCCGGGAATATTGTCAAGGCTACCCGGATCATCAAAACCCGGAATATCCTGTTCATCGGCTGAAACAAAATCACCGAAATCGCTGAAATCCAGCTTTTCGTATGCGGTAATATCGTCATCCGGTTCATTAAGAAGTTCATCGCCAAACGTTGATTGGGTGTCAATATTATTGTCTTGCGGTGAATCTGCTGTCTCGTATACACTTTCATCCACATTGTCGTGGTAGATGTTTTCGGTTGTATCCTCTTCCCGGGTTTCCTCTTGAGGCTCTAAAGGCTCATAGGATAGGGTTGCTTGCGGTTCGATTTCCGGTTCCCGGGGAATACCCGCATCGTGCAATATTTCTTCGTCGGACAAGGTTTCCGGTTCGGATAAAGGTTCGGTAGATTGCATAACTTCCGGTTCCACAGAATCCGTGAAATCTTCGGTCACTCCCTGTTCGGCATTATCCGGCGCTTCACCTATATAATCCTCGGACAAAATTTCCTGTGTACCCATAATTTCCTCCGGAACCTCACTGTCGGGGATTTCCGGATTTGAAATACCGTTTGTTTGAGGGCTGTTTTGGTTAATTTCGCCGTTTTCGTCATTTAGAGTATTATTTATGAAATTTATATTATGGTCAGCCGAATTTCCGCTGAGATTATCCTGTAATACCTTTTCGTTGGCTTCTTCCGAAACGTTTTCGGTATTGCCGGCCGGGGTATTATGACTTTCTTGGGCTTTATTTTTCTTGAACAAATTATCCCAAAACATGACTTCACCTCTTTTAATATTTCATCCAATCATTTGCCCGTGCGCTTTTTCTTGCTCACAAGTAAAACCGAACTGAGATTTTCCCGGTTTTGAGCCGTTGGGGTTGTAGTGTCCGCTTGAGATGCCGGCTTTATTTCTTTGGCTTCGGCAACCGGTTTTATGTTAATTTTATTTCGAATTGCAGGTTTCTTTAATTTGGGTTTAATGCTTAACATTCTTATTATACCCGGAAAACGCCTGATTGCAATGTCTGCCAAAAACAAAATTATACCCAAGGTGAGAAGCAGGTCGCTTAAATCGGTTTCTGTGTAGCCGTTTTCATTTAATTTTAATGGCTCGAAAATCTCTTCAGGTTTTTCTGATATGGAACCGCCGCTGATTTGAGCCATTTTTTTTAAGAGCTGCAAGCCACTTTCCTTATTACGTATGTCGTATTCCGGCGAATAAGCTATGCTTAGACCCGTTACAAACCGCTGTTCGGAGCCATAACGGCTGATTTCCATATTTACAGAGTAGGCGTCTCTTTTGTTCTCAGACAAAAACCCGGAGTATTGGCCCGGGGCAACTGTATTGAAAGTTACCGGATACGCAACACCATCCGAAGAAACCAAGGTCGCCTTTACAGACAGAATATCTTGATAATAAGGGAAATCTATTATAATATCCGTACCGGTGCCGTTAACCTTAGTTGTTATGTTAAGTTGTGATGCATCCTGTTTTCTCATAGTCCAAGAAACCGTATTCAGAAGAGTTTTTACACCCTCGTCCGTAGACAGCCATTCTTGGGTACGGCTTCCGTTTAGGTCGGAAGTCCATGCGGCGGCTTTTCCCAGACCATACTGCCAACAAGCCAAAATAGGCTCAGGAATGCCTTTTTGATTTACGTGCTGTAAAACAACATCGGCTGTGGATTTAGCCGTGGTTGCAACATAACCGGTTAACCTTGGCAAAGATTCTATGCCCCGGAGTATGGAATGGTCATAGTCGGCAACGGGGTAAAATTCTTCGTTTACCAAATAATCTCTGCCGGCCATCATGGTTTCCTTTACGAAAATCTTGGGCAAATCAGTAAATTCATTGGTAAAATAATAACGCCCATTACCGGTTAAGGCAAGCTTATTCAGCAGTTTCGTGTCCGAATCGCTGCCCACAGCTACGGTAGACAGGGTTATACCTGCCTCGTTCATCTTTTTTATTAAATTGTCATAGCCGTTTTGCTCCGCCTGTCCGTCGGTCAGCAAAACTATATGCTTTAATTTTGTATCGGCAGTTACCAGTTTTTCATAAGCCTCGGTCAAAGCAGGAAGTATGCTTGTTCCGCCGCCCATATTGATTTTTGCTATCTTATCGTTGATATATTCGGTATTTCCCTCAACCCGGGTTAAATCCAAGGACCATTCAAATTCAGTATCGAAAGAAACCACACCGAAATAATCGTCCGGTTTCAAATTATCCGTTGAACGTATTAATGCTTCCTTTGCCATTTCCAGCTTGGAGACACCGTATTCACCCATTCCCATGGAGCCGGAGCGGTCTATAACAGTAACCAAACCGAGATTGGCCTTGTCGTCCTTATCTTTGAGTTGCATTTCAACAGGCAAAACGGTTTCCAGAGGTGTATTGTAATAATCACCCAAAGCAAAGGCATTTTCTCCTCCGCTTACCAAAAGCCCACCGCCGTTGTCCTTTACGTAGCTTTCCAGAGACTTGAGAAATTCCTCGGACAGGGAATCGGCGGCTGTGTTAGTCAGAATTATTGCATCGTAGGTGCTTAAAATTTGCAAATCCTCGGTGGCTTGAGAAGGCTGCACCTGTTGGAGATTTACACCGGCCCCATTCAGAATCTTATATATTTCGCCGGTATCCTCCGCAGAGCCTATTAACAGTATATTCGGCTCGCCTTCGATGTAGCTGTAAGCGTAGAGCCGATTATTTTGCTGAAATGTATCCTTTTCGGCTACAACCTCTACCCGGTAAACCGTGCCGCCGCTTTTTTGGGCTATATCGTTAAAAATATATTTATTTTCTCCCGGGCGAATTACAACCTCGTCTTGAGCAGTCAGTTGATTATCCCTGTATACAAAAATTTGTGCATCGGTTTCGGTTAGGGAATATACAGAAACTTCGATGGGATATTGGGTGGATTTTTTTATATATTTTGGGATATTTACGGAGACCAGCTGAACTTCCTCCGCTAAATCCCCGGTTACCGGGAAAATATTAAGCTCTATTCCTCTGTCCTTTAAAACCTTGGCTTGAGTAAGGGCATCGCCCATGTTTTCCAAGCCGTCGGTAAAGAGGACTATGCGTTTTTTTGTATCCTCCGGCAAGATTGTTCCGGACATTTTCAACCCGGAATCAATATTGGTAAAATCTGTGCCTACGGCTGTATTTAAGGAAGGTAAAAATTTACCTGTGGGCATTGCTTCTACCTTGGCATCGGAGCCGAAGCAGACTATACCCACAGCATCCTCGGTTTTTTCCGTATAGGCAGACTTAATTATGCTTAAAATACGTTCTTTTCGGCTTAAGGTGCTGTGGGATAAATCCACGGCAAGCACGGTGGTGATTTTATCGGTATAACCTCTTATGGCAGGCCCCGAAAGCGCCAGAATAAGCAACACCAGAACTACCGAACGTACCGTTTTATAGGCTGTTGGGTTTGAAGAAGGGGTCACGTTCCTTGGTCTGACAAAAACAACAAAAGCTATAGCTACAGGTATCAGCAACAAATACAGGGGCTGAACAAAATTAACGGACACGGCTGAACACCCACCATTCCAACAATAAAATACTCAATATCAGTAAAATAACCGTCCCTTTTAGGCTGAAATCACCCGGAAGCTTAAACTCGAGCCTTTGCACCTCGCTGACACCGGTGCTTTCCCCGGTTAAGTCCGAATCTGTCTTTACCGGATTAAGTGCAAAGGCTGAATAGACGGTTTCGTTTTGCCTAACCTGTTGCAAAATATAAATACCCGGGGTTAGCGTTGCCGTAAAAAGCGTGGGGCTTACCGGTGGGTCTATGGTGGTTATTTTGTTGTCAGGGTCGGTAATTTCGGCGGATTGAGTGTCCGGAAATAATTCTAGGCTCAAGGCTTCTCCGCAAAAGGCATTGCCGGCGGTAATAACTCTCGGCATATACCATTCCGCCAGATTATACATAAATATAGGGAACTCACGTTTTAGGGGTAAATCTGTATTATGAAGGTCAAAACCTATTACGGTTATTTTTTGACCGTTTCTTTCTCCGTAAAAAATCAAAGGGGTTTCCGGTGAAGACAGAACCGACTCTGCCCAATCCGGCAGAGTAAGCTTTTTGGACTTTCCTATGGCAAAATCGAAATTGCTTATATTTTGAAATAATGAAGAATTGCTTTTTTGCAAGCCCGTTATCTGAACTTCCTCTTGGGTTACGATGAGAGAATTATCTACCGGTGGGTTTATTATGAGCAAATGCCCGTACGTGGGTAAAGCATCAGGCAAAATTCCATCGAAGATATAAAGGTTTGCACCGGATAATTCTTGAGTGGAGGCTTTATAAAGCTCTATATTGGGCAAGAGAGACAGAATGTTTTCCAGAAAATAGTTCTGCTCGGTAACAAGTATGGTTTTTTCGGGCTTTTTGTAGGTTACGGCATCGTAGATAACGTTGTCCGCCGGTAACTTGTCAGGCTTGGTAAGCCTTGCTTCCAGTTGAGTTACCGAATCCGGCACATCCGTAAAAAATACGTCCTTTTCCTGCCACGGTGCCAAGGAAATATCGGCTATGTCATGAATTTTACCGTCGGCATATAACTCTACACTATTATTTTCGGTTTGATTACCGTAATTCTTAACCTTTACCAACACAACCACCCGAGGTTTGTCGTGGGTATGGGAAATCAGGGTCAAGGCTGTATTCGAAACGGGCTTGCCTACAACTATGTCCTGTTTGTGGATTTTCTCTGTTTTGTGGGTTGTATCGGAAAAAAACAACACCCCGGCTTGGTTTTGTTCGTTAAGCATATTAATAAGTTCCGCTGTGCCTTCCAAATTAATTTGGGAAAAGGTAACCGCAATTTGGTTCAAATGCTCGGCAAGCAGGGTTTTGGAATCCGTAAAACCGGAAATAACCCGGGGTTGATTGCTACCTTCAATAAGGGCAAATTCTGTTCCCGGG
>CAYMOU010000080.1:0-12961 GCA_964392115.1 uncultured Defluviitaleaceae bacterium
GACGGTTATATGGTTCGTTCATTGTATTTTGATACGCAAAACGACAGAGATTTTTGGGAAAAAGAAGATGGTATTGAAACCAGAAAGAAAGTAAGGTTGCGTATATATAGTACGGATTCTGACTTTGCGGTTTTGGAAATGAAACAAAAACAGGGCGCCGAGCAAAAAAAACGTTCTTTGCAAATCTTACAAGAAGATGCAATTAAGCTGACTCATGGGAATTACAGTCCGCTTCTTAGTTATAAAAACCCTTTTGCGGCGGAATGTTATGCATTGATGAATATGGAAAACTACAGACCCAAAGCAATCGTGCAATATAACAGGTTTGCTTTTATAGCAAATGAAAATAAAATACGTATTACATTTGATAACCGAATAGAGGCAACTGAAAGCTCCTTTGATATATTTTCACCAAAACTTAACCTGTATCCGGTTTTATCACCTACTTGTGTAGTGCTTGAAGTTAAGTACAATGGATTTTTACTTTCTTATATTCGTGATCAGATAAATACCTGCACTCGGTCAAGTCTGTCTGTCAGCAAATATGCGCTGGGACGTGCAGCTTCATTAAATTACTTATTTTAACGGGGGATATTTAGAGTACTATGATGGAATTAATGCAAAACCTTTTGGAAAGCAATAAAGTGTTAACCTTTGAAAATGTACTTACCAATGTTCTTGCGGCAACCGGGTTGGGTTTGGTTATATACATATCCTACTGGATTTCTCACGCAGGTTCTGTTTACAGTAAAAAATTTAATACATCTCTTATAATGCTTACTGTGCTAACGGCAACCGTTATGGCTGTAATCGGAAATAACATTGCCTTATCATTGGGTATGGTAGGTGCATTATCCATAGTCAGGTACAGAACGGCCATAAAAGATTCAAGAGATACAGCATACATATTTTGGGCAATAATCTGCGGCATTTGTTGTGGCGTAGGCGATTATATGATAGGTGCGGTAGGTTCAGGCATAGTATTTTTAATTCTGCTTGCTCTTGGTCGCATAAAAGGCGACAACCGAATTTTAATTATCATTCGGGCTCCCAGGGATTTAGAGGGTGCCATAGAAGCAATAGTTTTTACCGATTTTGATAAAAGAGCAAGGATGCGTGTAAAAAATTCTACTGCGGAACATATAGAGATTATTTATGAAATATCCCAAAAAATGTACAACAAAAAGCGTGGCAGAGAAGAGAACACATTTAAAAAAATCTATGATCTGGGTGCTGTTGAGTATGTAAACATTGTTGCGCAAAATGATGAAATTGTATAGAAAAGGGGATTTGCGTGAGGTACAAAACAATTTCTGTCTGCTGCATGGCAATTTTACTTATAATACCGTTCATTAAATCAATTCAAGCTTCGCCAACAAGCGCAAGAGTGCATCAGCATTTGCAAAAAACCGAAAAAGCCACCTGCACTCACGGCAAAGACTTGTTTTGCAGTCATCTGCCGCTGGTAGCCATAGACACAAAAGGCGGAGAGCTTAATTTAGAAAGATTTAGCAAAGATGAGATTGTATATCACGAATCCAATATCATAACAGGCCGGGTAACTGTTTTTGACAGCCAAGATACATACAATCACCTCGAAGACACTCCCATAATGACAACATTGTCTCAAATAGGATACAGAGGGTATTCTTCTATATTATTTGATAAAAAATCATTTAAGCTGAACTTTGTAAATAAGGATCTAAGCGAAAATAAAAATGAATTTGTAGGTATGCCTTCAGACGACGAATGGGTTCTTAACGGCCCGTTTCTTGATAAAACCCTTATAAGAAATTATATGTGCTTTAATATTTCCGGTCAGATTATGGAGGATACCCCTGAGGTTCGCTTTTGCGAGGTGTTTGTAGACGGAGAGTACCGAGGCGTTTATCTTGCAATAGAATCTGTAGCCCGTTCTCGGGACAGAATAAATATAGAAAGCTATAACGATAAAGATCAATTTTCTTCTTACATACTCCGGGCAGACCGTGACACAAACCAACCCAAAGGAATTGACACCTTTGCGGAATACTCTTACAAAATGCCGTCCCATACCACATTGGAGCTTGTGTATCCAAACATTAAGCGTGTTTCACCGGAGTTGCTTGAATACATAGAAAAGGACTTCAGTAAATTTGAAAAAGCTTTGTATTCCTATGATTATGACAACAGAGAGCTTGGTTACACCCGTTATATTAACGACAGCTCCTTTGTTGATTATTTTGTTATAAATGAGTTTTTTAAAAATTACGATGCCGGATTGTTTTCTACATTTTTCTATAAGGACATTCGTGGGAAAATTCACATAGGGCCTGTATGGGATTTTAACAACTCCTGCAACAACTTTATGGACATAGATCATGACCTTGCCGGTTTTGATTTAATTCATAG
Source organism: uncultured Defluviitaleaceae bacterium (assembly GCA_964392115.1). Taxonomy (GTDB): domain Bacteria; phylum Bacillota; class Clostridia; order Lachnospirales; family WRBF01; genus CAYXWM01. The sequence continues at coordinate 2,392 of CAYMOU010000080.1, forward strand.
GCCAAGGTACTTTATGCTTGTTAAAGACCCACAATTTACGGATAAGATTATAAGGCGTTACAAGGAACTTAGAACTACCGCCTTAAATGAAGACTATTTATCCCGTTACATAGACGAAACCATAGCTTATTTGGGTGATGCAATAGACAGAAACTACAGCGTTTGGGGATATAGTTTTAGCCCGGAGAATTTAGCGGGAGTTAACAGGCTTTCACCGGTCGAAAGAAACCCTAAAAGCTATGACGAGGCGGTTAACCGGCTTAACAGCTTTATCATTGGCCGAGGACGCTGGCTTGATGAAAACATAGAGCTTTTGAAACAATACAGCCACGAATCGGCAGTGAAAAAGTTTAATCATTAGGAGGTAGCAAAGCTACATGAGAAAGTTTCTCATTGGTTCGGTTTGCGTAATTGTGCTATATCTGGTAATAGATTATTTAACCTACGGCATGGGTTTATACATCATGTTTGATGCGCCTCCTGTTACTGCAAATGTTAAAAGTATAGGAAAAAAAATATATCTAAAACAAAATGATGAATTTCTTGAATTTGAAATAAAAGGAGTGAATGTTGGCGCAGGGCTTCCCGGCAGTTTTGCTACCGAATTTGCTATTAAAAAGGAAGATTATTTACGGTGGTTTAAGCAAATACAGGATATGGGTGCCAATACTATCCGTGTTTACACATTATTAAGTTCGGAATTTTATGACGCTTTTTACGAATATAATATAGATAATGAAAATCCCCTTTATCTTCTTCACGGATTATGGGTAAACGATTACATACAAAATTCTCACAGAGATGCCTACAGCCCGGATTTTGTTGATACTTTCGTAAGGGACTCTATTGTTTTAACAGATGTTATTCATGGGCAAAGAAAGATTTATCTCGGCAGCGGTATGGGCAGCGGATCTTATAACAAGGACATTTCCCGGTGGGTTATAGGTTATATTCTTGGCGTGGAATGGGAAGATGTAACCGTTGTTTTTACCGACCATATGCAAAACCAAATAACCGGCTATACCGGAAAATATATGCAAACTACGGATGAAGCCACACCGTTTGAGGCTATGCTTGCATATGTTGGAGATAAGCAGATTTCTTATGAAACTCAAAGATACGGCACTCAACGTTTGGTTGCTTTTTCCAACTGGCCCACCACCGACCCCTTTGATTACCCTTCCGATATAACAGAGTTTTTTTTTAAGGCAGCAAAAGTAGATGTAGAGCACATAAAGCTGACAGATGAGTTCACATCCGGCACCTTTGCTTCATACCATGTTTATCCATATTATCCCGATTATCTTAGTTACTTTAAAAACGTATCGGACTTTGTTGATGAAACCGGACGGATAAATACTTATTATGCATATATTAAACAGCTTGCCGAACACCATACAATTCCGCTGGTCATCAGCGAATTTGGTGTACCTTCATCAAGAGGCATGGCACAAAGAGACAAATATACAAACAGAAACCAAGGAAGAATGTCCGAAACAGACCAAGCCCGGGCTTTGGTGGATTGTTACAAAGATATAAAATCAGCGGGATGTGCCGGAAGCATTGTTTTTACATGGCAGGATGAGTGGTTTAAACGCACATGGAATACTATGTACGCCATAGATTTGCTGAAAACAGCATATTGGAGCGATTATCAGTCTAATGAGCAATATTTTGGTCTTTTATCCTTTGACCCGGGCAAGGAGAAAAGCATATGTTACGTTGATGGTGATATTTCCGAATGGGAAGGTGTAGCACCGGTTATAAACAACGAAAATATGTCGCTCGCCGTTATGTATGATGAAAAGTTCATTTATATGCTTGCTCATAAAAGTGACCGGAAGGATTCTGATAAGCTGTTTATTCCCATTGACGTAACACCAAAATCGGGAACAAAATTTTGCGAAAATTATAACATGTCTTTTAATCGACTTGTTGATTTTGTGATTTCTCTTGATGGTAAAGAAAACAGCCGAATTATGGTTCAGGAGAGATATGAGGTTCTTAGAGCCCGGTTTTCATATGAGTTACAAAAAATAGATGCCTATGAACATCCGCCGGCAGTAGACGGCACATTATTTAAACCCATTAACCTTATTTTGCAAACCGCTACAAAATTGCCGAAGGATCTTGCTGATGATAGGGCATTGGCAGAAACATTTGAAACCGGGGCTTTGACCTACGGAAGTGCAAACCCTAACAAAGAAAATTATAACTCTCTGGCAGATTATTGCTTTAGCGGAGATTATGTAGAAATAAAGCTACCGTGGCAGATATTGAATTTCTCAAACCCTGCCGAAATGCAAATACATGACGATTATTATATACATTATGGTATCGAAGATATAAAAATAAACGAAATTTACTTAGGCATTGGCGATGCTTCGGAAACGATAAAGCTGGGTGAGTTTAAGCTTGCCGGTTGGGGACGATACCCAACCTACCACGAAAGGCTTAAACCCGGATATTATGCTATGCAATCGATTTGGAGGCAAAAATGAATGTTGAGACCTTAGTATTTATATGCATATATGTTTGTGCCTGCATAACATTATTCGATGTGTTCTTTTTCGTTTATTCAATAAGGTTTGAATCAACAGCCAAGCGTTTGGCTGTCGAACTTGAAAGTGTTATATCCGGTCAACTTGAAAGATTAAAATCCGGTGACGTTTGTGATGAAAGAATACAACGATTGCTTACAAAAAAAATGCATAAGGTATCATATATTTTAGCTTTCATGAACCTAATGGAAGACATAAGAAAACAAAATCAAGACTTTTATCTTTTATATTTAAGAGATTGTATGAAAATTTTCAGAAGGCTTTCATCGGTTTACGCAAACCGTCCCGATGAGCAAAAGGCCTGCTTTGCTTATGTTGTATCAAAGCTTAATTTCGGGTTGTTCCAAGACGAAAAAGATCTGTTCGCAAAGTCAATTTCAAGCCTTATTGCCAGTGAGCTTGTGCCATACGTTATAAGCCCTTCGGTCTATGTAAGGGAAAACGCTTTCAGAGCCATAATAAGCATTGGCAACCCGGATTGTATTCTGCTGTGCTTAAATACCCTAAATAAAACGCCGTCACATCAAAACGAAAAGCTTATCGGTGATGATTTGCTTGCATTTATAGGCGATCATCAGCTGTTGGCGGATAAGCTCTTTAAAAATTTTGAGAATTTTAATTATAACATTCAGGTGGCAATAATAAATTATTTGCGTCTACTACCAAAAACAAAAATAGATCAAAACAGGTATCATGAAAGGTTATTGGAATATTTGAAAGACGTAAATCTACATAAAGAAGTTCGCATAGCTATTATCAGATATTTCGGGAAATATACCTTTAACCCTGTGTACGAACATCTCCTTTCCTTTCTTTTTGAGCAGGATGAGCGACAATGGGAATATGCCGCTATATCGGCCACTTCCCTTAGAAGTTATCCCGGTAACAGAACAACAGAAGCGCTGTATTCTGTGGTCACCAGCAGAAATTGGTACATTCGCCAAAATGCTGCCGAAAGTCTTATTTCATTGGAAACTGAGCTTGAAAACGCACAAATAAAAAACACCGATAAATATGCAGCGGAAATGATTTTTTATCGTAATGAAATCAAAGCCTTGAAAGAAACGGCTAAACGCAAAGTGGAGTTTGCCTTATCATGATTGATAATATTAAGAGTATTTACGCCTGTATTGAAACCTTTTTTGTTATATACTTAACTTTATATGCTGTTTTTCTCGTTTTGTCCGTCAGCATAGGTGCGCTTTCTTTGTATGAGCAAAAAAAAAGAAAGTCCCTTTATAACTTTATAGAGCATGATTTTTATGTACCCATATCAATTTTGGTTCCTGCTTACAATGAAGGGGTTACCATTGTAGATTCTGTCAACTCTCTGTTAAGTTTGGATTACAAATTATATGAAATTATTGTTATTGATGACGGCTCCGGTGACGATACTTCATTAAAGCTGATAGAGTATTTTGACTTACAGCAAATAAACCGTCCTATACGCAAAAAAATTCCCTGTGCCCAAGAAGAAGTTGTTTATATAACCTATGCACAAAAGGTACCCCTAACCCTTATAAAGAAAGCAAACGGCGGTAAAGCGGATGCACTGAATATGGGTATAAACGTTGCGGAATATCCCTACTTTATTTGTATGGATGCAGACTCTATGTTGCAGCATGATGCCCTTACAAATATTGCAAGGCCTGTGCTGGAGCAGGACGATGTGGTAGCCTGTGGCGGTCTTGTTAGAATAGTAAACGATGTTACTGTGGATGACGGCAAAGTTGTTGATTATAAACTGCCAAGCAATCTGCTCTTATGTATGCAGGTTTTGGAATATGACAGAACATTTTTGGCAGCACGCCTGCTTTTTGACAAGTTTAACGGAAACCTGATTATTTCCGGTGCGTTTGGTTTATTTAAAAAGGATGTAGTAATTTCCGTAGGCGGCTATGACAGGAATACTATGGGCGAAGATATGGAACTTGTTGTGCGCTTACATGCATTTTGCAGGGCCGCAAAGCAAAATTATCTTATTAAATACGCCGCCGATGCAATCTGCTGGAGCCAAGCCCCTGCAACACTGAAAGATTTAAAAAAACAACGCAGACGTTGGCATATTGGGCTTTTTCAAAGCATATACACCCATAGGCAGATGCTGTTCAATCCAATGTATGGAATGTTAAGCTTTATATCATTTGCTTATTTTGTAATTTATGAGTTGCTTACGCCTTATATCGAAATTTTAGGCATTATAAGTATTGGTGTGGCAATGTTTTTTAACCTTATCAATATACCCTATATGCTGTTATTCTTTGCAATATATTCCGGTTTTGGCGCCATAATGTCGTTAACTGCATTTTTTTCACGTATACATTCTATGAATATTAAGCTTAAAACAAAAGATATTTTCAAGGCTGTTGCAATATGTATGTTTGAAAATATAGGGCTTAGAATGATACTTGCAATTACCAGGCTTACTGCTTTTAAGGGATATAGAAAGCGAAAGACCACTTGGGGAGCAATTACAAGAGAAAAGTTAAGCCGACCTAAAGAGCTTTAAGATTGGAGTAAATATGGAGATGTCCGTGACTAAAAAAAATAAGACTATAAATATAATGAAAACCATTAAATATTCTATTTTTATTTGCTGTATAATAGGATTGACGTTTTTTTCCGTAAATTCGTCTTCAAACATACTATCCAATCAAGCCGCCGGCACCCAACAAGGCAGCCCTGCTATGCAACCGGGTGAAACGGCTTTGATACCGGAAGAACCCGAGGTTTTAGTCTATGAAAAGGGCTTATTTTCTTGGATGGATAACGCCATTACAAAGGATAATCGTAAAGAGCTTTATGCTACAATCGATACTCTTGGAATTACAGACCTTTATCAATCGTTTTCCGACGACACCATAAAATCAAAGGATATACCATCTCTTTTTGCCGAAATGAAAGAAAAAAAAGTGAACTTGTATTATCTTATGGGTCAGCCGGATTGGGGACTGGATAAAAAAGCAACAGAAGCAATCAAGATAATTAAAACAGTAGCATATTACAACGAAAAATATGCTGATTCAGGTAGGTTTAAGGGCGTTATTTTAGATATAGAGCCCTACTTGACCAAAGAATGGGAGAAAGACCCTACTGCTGTAATGGAGGATTTTTGCAAGTCGTTAAAAACTGCTTATGAATCTGCTGCCAAAAGGGATTTGCGTGTAATTGTATGCATACCGTATTGGCTTGATGATAAACACTCTGAAAAGCTTAAATATATTATTTCCAGAGCAAGCGATGAGGTTGCTGTAATGAACTATAATTTGACTCATGAAATCTCAAATATGGAGAAAGAAGTAGAGCTTGCAAAAGAGTTTAACAAAAGAATAAACTGTATATTCGAGTTTGGCTACCCGGGTACAAACCAACTGACAGACAACCAAACCTACTATAATAAAGGAATAGAAAAAGCAGTTAACAATTTCGAAAATCTTTACAAGAACTATGACTATAAAAAAATGAAGTTTTCATTTCACCATTACAGGGTGATAAATGAATTATTAGGTAAAAAAATGCCCGACTAACAATCATAGTTTTACACGCCGCCGGGAATTATCCAATATTGTTTGAAAAACACAATAAATGATTGTTCCGGAAAGCGTCCTCTTTTTGGTATGTATCATAAAAAAGAGTGCTTGAAATTATCAAGCACTCTTACTAAGTTTATAGGGTCTTCTTACCGTTATTATTCGTCACAGGGTTCGATCAAAAATATTACAGGTCTGAAACCGTCTGTACAGGAGGCAACCTGAGATTTTTTATCCTTGGTTCCTATGCAGTCCATATTGTTTCTTACAAAAATAATATCCTTAAATATGTCGGCAAATGCCCAAGTGCAAAATCCCTCCGGCAAGGTTCTTCCGTCGGTAATAAAGGTATCGCCTTCTTTAAATTTATTACAAATAGTTATTTTTCCTTCGCCGGCATATTCTGTTATAATATCATCCATAACAAGTCTTTTTAAAACAGTAATTTTAACCTTGTCAGCCATTAAAAACTTCCTCTCATTTTGCACTTCCGGTAGCCACTATATCAATCCCTGAACCGCAAATATTTTCGATAATTACGTCATATCTTTTAACCGGCGGTTTCAAACTAACCTGTTTAATTTGTTTCATACAGTCCATAATTAATTCCTTTGGCAAGGGCTTAGCTGAACGAACCGGGATCAAAGGATTTTTTGGGTCTTCCAACTTAACGGTAGTGGTTAATATTCTTACAGGGTGGCTAAATTCAGATTCTGCATATTCTAGGCCACGTTTACAGGTATACCCGTCAACGGAAGTTATGTTTTCGCCTTCACCCACTACCTTTATATAACAACCAACAGGACAAACAGTGCAAATAATCTGCTTTTCCATAATTAAACCTCCTTAACAACCTCTATTAAAACTTCATCCTCTGAAATTTTAGTAGAATTAATTTCTATGTATTCCATCTCACCCGGGCTGATTCTTAGCGCTTTTTTCTTGGCAATTACGTCGTTTCCGCAAACAGCCCTGAGGGTCACATTACTCTCCGGTGATACAACCCTGAAATATACTTTGATGCTTTCTTCGTCTTCGGATAAATTTAATTTATGAGGACACAGATACCTGACATTGTTACCGTTTACAAGCTTAACTTCTTTTTTGGAATTGGGAAAGCTGCCTGCTGCAAATTTTGCCGCATAAGCACCTGCCTTAATGCTTTCAATACTTACATTATCAACAAGGTCATTTACGTGAACAACGTTGCCGCAAGCAAATATAGATTCTACGGATGTTTGCATATACTGATTAACTATAGGTCCGTTGGTAACAGGAGAAATTTCAAGTTCGGATTTTCTACTAAGTTCATTTTCAGGGATTAAACCCACAGATAACAGCAAGGTATCACATTCTATAAATTTTTCGGTATCTAAAATAGGCTTTTTATTTTCATCAACAGCGGCTACATAAACGCCTTCTACCCTTTGGTCGCCTACAATTCTTGTAATGGTATGGGACAGCATAAGCGGAATACCAAAATCATCAAGGCATTGAACACGATTTCTTGTAAGCCCGGCCAAAAAGTCCATAAGCTCGATTACAGCAACAACTTCTGCTCCTTCCAATGACATACGCCTTGCCATTATCATGCCTATATCGCCGGAGCCTAAAATAACAATTTTCCTGCCGACGAGTTCATTCTGTCTGTTAACAAGCCTTTGTGCTGAACCTGCTGTGTATATTCCGGACGGTCTTGTACCGGGAATCATAATATTGGCTCTTGTTCTTTCTCTGCAACCCATAGACAGAACGATACTTTTGGCTGTAACCTTGGTCATGCCGTTTACGGAATTGGCACAAATAATTGTATTTTGTTCGGGGATAATCTCCAAAGCCATTGAATTAAGTAAAAACTCCACACCCAAATCATAAGCCTCATCAGCAAAGCGTCCGGCGTATTCGGGGCCTGTAAGTTCTTCATTAAAGTAACTTAGACCAAATCCCGGATGTATGCATTGCTGCAAAATACCGCCTACATTATCATCACGTTCAATTACAAGCACTTTTTCCGCTCCGGCTTTTTTTGCCGCTACAGCAGCTGAAATACCGGCCGGACCGGCACCAACAATAGCTACATCACAATTAATTTCAAACATAATTTATTGCTCCCTTCTAACAGGTTTTTCCGGTAACCATGTGTGAACCCTTTACATTTTTGCAGACTTCTGCTGTAGAAATGTTTAATTCTCCGGCTAGAATCTCTAAAATCTTAGGACCGCAAAAACCACCTTGGCAACGACCCATACCGGCACGAACACGTCTTTTTACAGCATCTACAGAACGAGCACCTCTTTTAATGGCTTCCACAATCTCGGCTTGGGTAATAGTTTCACATCTGCAAATAACGTTACCGTAAAGAGGGTTTTCAGCTATAGCCTTATCTTTTTCTTCCAATGTCATTTCATCAAATCTCTTAATGCCTTCTCTTTTAGATATAAAGTTTTCTTTGAATTTTGCGTTCATGCCTCGGGAAACCATTAGCTGTGCTACATATTTGGCTATAGAAACGCAAAGAGTCAAGCCTGTTGAACGCACTCCCGATAAATTGACATAACCGAACAAATCGTCATAAACATCAACTCTAAGCCCTTCCGGGTTCCTGTTTGGGCGTAATCCGCTGTATTGTGTAATGCTGTCTCGGATATTTACATTGGGAATAAGCCTTTTAACATCTTCATAAATGCTTTCAAGTCCTTCGGCAGTGACCGATTTATCTGTTTTGTTGTCCAAATCTTCGGCTGTAGGACCAACCAACATATTTCCATGTATAGTAGGACACATAAGCTTTCCCTTTGTTACCTTGGTAGGTATGGGCAGTATAATTTTATTTACTTTACAGCTTGTATTTTTGTCTAAAATATAAAATTGCCCTCTTCTGGCAATAACCTTATAATCAGCCTTGCCAACCATAGCGGCAATATCATCACAATGTAGTGCAGCGGCGTTAATAACATAAGTTGTTTCTATAGTTTCTTCTGTAGTGACTACAGACACAATTTTGCCGTTGTCCGTATTAATGGCTGTAACCTCATTGTTTAATAAAAATCGGACGCCGTTTGCTGTTGCGTTTTCAGCCAAAGCGGTAACCAAAATAAAGGGGTCGATAATATTTTCTCTTGGTATATAAAGCCCACCCTTGACTTCGGGATTAATATTGGGCTCCATGGCTATAATTTGTTCTTTTGTAAGATATTCAACATCATATACACGATTTTTAAAGGCTTTTTCCTTAATTTCGGGAAGTTTTTCAAATTGTTCCTCAGTAATAGCCGGGAGTATGGCACCCAATTTTTTATATGGCACATCTAAATCACGGGTAATTTCATCATACATAGGATTAGCCGCAACTACCAGCTCAGACTCCAATGTTCCCGGGGTGGCGTCATAGCCTGTATGTATAATTGCACTGTTGGACTTTGAGGCATTGCCGCCTACATCTTCGTTTTTATCAACAACTATTATATCCAGTTCATATTTGGAAAGTTCGCGGGCAACAGCACAGCCTACTGCTCCGGCACCGATAACTACAACATCTGTTTTCAGCATTTTTCTACCTCCACATTTCAAATCTAAAGACAGAGGGAAACCTTTTTCAAACGGCGAAAAAAGTTTCCCCTATCTTACTCAAACCGGTTAAAAACATTGGGAAGACTTTTTCTGAAAAAAAGCTTTCCCCAAACCCCTTTCAAAAAGACTTGATAAATTTTTGCAGGGGTAACTATTTCAAATTGACTTTTTATTATTAATTTTCTTCCCAATTTTTGGACCTTTCAACGGCCCTGTGCCAATTATGTAAAAGCCTTTCTCTTTCTTCCGCACTCATTTTAGGCTCGTATCTTTTTCTAAGCTGCCACTTGCCGGCAAGTTCTTTTAAATCTTTAAACTCGCCAACGCCCATAGCCGCAAGATAAGCTGCACCCAATGCGGTAGTTTCGGTAATTACCGGAACATCTACAGGTATGCCCAAAATATCAGCTTGGAACTGCATAAGGAACTCGTTAACAACAGCGCCGCCGTCGACTCGCATTACATCTATGGGAATACCCGAATCTTTAACCATAACATCAAGGTTGTCTTTTACTTGATAAGCAATGCTCTCAAGGGTTGCACGAACTATATGGGCTCTTTGGGTTCCTCCTGTGATACCAACCATAGTACCTCTGGCGTATTGATCCCAATGAGGTGCCGCAAGGCCTGCAAAGGCCGGTACAAAATACACTCCGCCGGTATCGCTTACGCTTTCGGCTATAGCCTCGGTTTCGCTTGCGGTTTCGATAATTTTTATACCGTCTCTAAGCCATTGAATAGCAGCACCGGCTATATAAACACCGCCGTCAAGTGCAAAGGTTACGTCCTTTTCACCCAGTTGCCATCCTACTGTGGTCAATAAGCCGTTATCTGAATATACCGGCTTGTTTCCTGTATTCATAAGCATAAAGCAACCTGTGCCGTAAGTGGTTTTTACAGTACCCGGTT
>CAYMOU010000081.1:0-12924 GCA_964392115.1 uncultured Defluviitaleaceae bacterium
TTGGTTATACATAAATTTGATGTATTATCCTCAAGTTTATGCAAATATTACTTATAGCTTTGATTACTTATAATTCACCGCTTGAAGGTTCGTAAATACACTGTCTAATCAATCGCTATAAAAGATTTTGTGGCAATTACATAGTTAGGAGATAAAATTTAGCCGGTTTAAAAAGAGTCGGTATTTCTCCTAACATTAAAAATTGCCGGATTAGGAACAACGACTATAGTCGTTTCCGTTTTGAAAGGACCGGTTGTATTGCTGGAGAAAATTGATTTGAACCTGAAGTTGGACAAAAAGTCCTACAAAGAAGAAATTTCCGGATTGGAAAAGCATTTGCAGTTACTGCAAAGGAAGATAAAAGAACTTAAAATCCCGGTTTTGATAGTTTTGGAGGGTTTCAGTGCGTCCGGTAAAGGCAATTTGATTAGCCGGGTACTTTATCCTTTGGACCCTCGGGATTTTAATGTATATACTATGGGCAAACAGACGGAAGACGCCGAATTTCGTCCTTTTTTATGGAGTTTTTGGACAAAGACACCGTCCCACGGCAGAATCACCATTTTCGATAAAAGTTGGCATCGCATGGGTTTAAGTTCGGGAGTGGTTCAGCGAAAGCTTACCGAAAAAGAAGCGGAAGGCTTTGTTTACGACGTTAATGCCTTCGAAAAACAGTTAACGGATGATGGAACCCTTATAATTAAGCTATTCCTCCATATAAGTAAAGAGGAGCAGAAAAACCGCTTTAAGGACTTAATGAAAAACCCTGCCACTTCTTGGCGTGTATCCGAGTCGGACTTGGATCAAAACAAGCATTATGATGAATGCCTGAGCATGTTCCAGAATATGATACAGCTTACAAACAGCGGTGAATGCCCATGGTTTGTAATCGAGGCTAACGACAGGTATTATGCGGCTGTTAAGGCGTTTAAAATAATTATCGGCAGAATAGAAGAAGAAATCGTGCGCCGTGAAAACAAACCGCCGCAAATCATCAGCAGCACCAGCCTTAATCCGCCTAATATATCCATACTTAACAGCGTGAACCCCAACCAATTTATACAGCAAAAAGAGTATAAGTCCAAGCTTATGGAGTATCAGCAGGAAATGGCGGAGATTGGTTACAGGCTGTATTCCAAACGTAAATCCGTAATTATAGTTTACGAAGGTTGGGATGCGTCCGGAAAAGGCGGCAATATTAAACGCCTAACCCAGGAGCTTGACCCTAGGGGTTATGAAGTGGTGCCTGTCAGTGCCCCGACCCAAGAGGAATTGGCGCACCATTACCTTTGGCGTTTTTATAATAAACTGCCCAAGGACGGACACTTGGGTATCTTTGACCGGTCTTGGTACGGTAGGGTTTTGGTTGAACGAATTGAAGGCTACTGCTCCAACGCTGATTGGCAGCGTGCTTATAAGGAAATAAACGATTTTGAACAGCACCTGCATAATCACGGCACAATTATCTTTAAATTCTGGTTCCATGTAGACAAGGACATACAACTTGAACGGTTCCGAGCCAGAGAAGCCGACATTCTGAAACAATACAAAATAACCGACGAAGATTGGCGTAATCGTGAAAAGTGGGATGAGTACCTAAAAGCCGTAGACGAGATGCTTTTCCGCACCAGCACAGAATACGCACCCTGGACCATTATCGAATCCAACGACAAAAAATTCGCCAGAATAAAAACCCTGGAGATTGTGACTAAGGGGCTTAATCGTATATTAAAGTAAAATCAAACGAAAACCCATGGCAGAAGATATTCAATCTGCCATGGGTTTTATAATATGCATAATTTTCAATGCCTAATATTAAAGTCTTTTTGAAATGGGTTTGGGTAAGACTTTTTCTTCAGAAAAAGTTTTCCCCAAGGTTTTATCTTTATATATTTTTCAAAATATCTGTGCGGTAATGCATATCTTTAAAGGAAATCTTTTTAAGATTGTCATATGCCTTGTCTCTGGCGTTTGCCAAAGTATCGGAAATGCAGTTTACACCCAATACCCTGCCGCCGGAGGTGAATACTTTATTTTTATGAGCCTTGGTACCTGAATGGAATACATGGGTTTCGCCGTCTACGGTTTCTACGCCGGAAATTTCGTAACCGATGGAGTATTTTGTGGGGTAACCGCCGGATGCCGCTATAAGGCAAACAGATGCGCCGTTTTCCCATTCTACGTTAACATCGGCAAGACGTTTTTCGTTGATGGCTTCGAAAATTTCAACTAAATCGGTTTTTAGCAAGGGCAGTACAACCTGTGCTTCCGGGTCACCGAAGCGTGCGTTGTATTCCACAACGAAAACGCCCTTATCGGTTACCATTAAGCCGAAATAAATAACACCGGTAAAGGTGCGGCCCATTTCGTTCATGGCGTTAATGGTGGGCACGAAGATGTTCTTCATGCAGTATTCGGAGGTTTCGTCTGTGTAAATAGGGCTTGGAGAATATGCTCCCATACCGCCGGTATTAAGGCCTTTGTCCATGTCAAGGGCACGTTTGTGGTCTTGAACGGAGGGCATGGTAACGATGGTTTTGCCGTCTGTAAATGCCATAATTGTAACTTCACGGCCGGTCATGAATTCTTCGATAACTACCCTGCGTCCGGATTCGCCAAAGCATTCTTTTTCCATCATATCGGCAATGGCATTCACGGCTTCTTCTTGGGTTTCTGCTATGATTACGCCCTTGCCCAAGGCCAAACCTTCGGCTTTTACAACTATAGGCGGGGTTATAGTTTTAACAAATTCTTTTGCTTTGTCCGCAGAATCAAATACAGAGAATTTAGCCGTGGGAATATTGTATTTCGCCATAAGTTCTTTGGAGAAAACCTTGCTGCCTTCGATAACAGCCGCATCTTTTGTGGGTCCGAAAGCTTTAATGCCGGCCGCTTGTAATGCGTCAACCAGACCCAGAACCAAGGGGTCGTCTTGGGCAACCACTACCAAATCAATAGCCTGCTCTTTGGCAAAATCTACGATTTTGTCTATTTCGGTTGCTTGTATGTTTACACATTCGGCAAGGTCTGCAATGCCTCCGTTACCCGGGGTACAGAATATTTTTGTTACTTTCTTGCTTTGAGCCAGTTTCCATACGATGGCGTGTTCTCGTCCGCCGCCACCTACAACTAAAATTTTCATTTTGCTCCTCGCTTTCCGGTACTATGAAAAAATTAACATACTTGATTAATTTATTCTTTAACAGTAACTTTTCGACCTTCTTTTACTAATTTACCTTCGCAGAACAATTTAACGGCTCTGGGCAAAAGAATATGTTCGGCTTCTTTCATAACTCTGGCTTGAAGGGTTTCCGGGGTGTCGTCGTCTTGGACTTCAACAGCCTTTTGAAAAATTATGGCGCCCTCGTCAAGGTTTTCGCTTACAAAATGCACGGTGGCACCGGTCACTTTTACGCCGTATTTCAATGCTCCTTCGTGAACTTTCATGCTGTAGTAACCTCTGCCGCTGAAAGAGGGAATTAATGAAGGGTGAACGTTAATAATTCTGTCTCTGAATTCCTGTATAAGTATGGGTTCAACTTCCAACAAGTAGCCGGCCATAATGATAAGGTCTACCTTGCATTCCTTCATATGCTCGGTAATAAGCTTGGTAAAGCCCGGTTGTTTGGGTATTACTTTTGTGGGGATAGAAGCCTTCTTCGCACGTTCCAAAGCATAAGCCTTGGGGTTGCTTGAAACCACGGTGACGATTTTTCCGTCAAATTCGCTGTCTATCAAGGCTTGCAGATTTGTGCCGCCGCCCGAAACCATTACACCTATATTTAACATAAGTCTACACCGTTTTCCCCTTCTGTAACTTCGCCCACAACGTATGAATCCGGCACTGTAGCCAGCACTTCATCCGGTTTGGAGGTAGCCATTACCAAGCCTACACCCATGTTAAATACATTATACATATGCTCTCTTGAAATATTACCGTGTTTTTGTATTATTTCGAAAATAGGAAGCACTTGAACCTTATCCAAAATAATTTTCGCACGCAGGTTGCCGGGCAACATTCTGGGGATATTTTCGATAAAGCCGCCGCCGGTAATATGGGAGACGGAATTAATCAAGCCCTTTTCAACGACATCTTTAATATATTTAACGTAAATTCTGGTGGGAGTAAGCAGTTCCTCACCCAGAGTTCTGCCAAGTTCTTGGGAGTATTCGTTGATGTCTATTACTTTTCTTACCAAGGAAAAACCGTTGCTGTGTACCCCGGAGGATTTTACAGCCACCAGAGTATCACCGGCTTTTACGTTGGTGTTCAAAAGCATTTTGGCTTTGTCTGCTATACCAACGGCAAAGCCGGCCAAGTCATATTCGTTTTCTGTGTAGAAACCGGGCATTTCGGCTGTTTCGCCGCCGATTAAGGAACAACCGGCTTCATAACAACCGTCGGCAACGCCTTTAACAATTTGCTCAACTTTATGAGGACGGTTTTTGTCAAGTGCTATATAGTCAAGGAAAAACAAAGGTGTAGCACCGCAGCAAATTATATCGTTAACGCACATAGCTACGCAGTCTATGCCGATGGTGTCGTGTTTGTCCAACATAAAGGCAATTTTAAGCTTTGTGCCTACGCCGTCCGTTCCGGAAACCAGGACCGGGTTTTCGTATTTAAAACTGCCTAAGTCATAAAGCCCGGCAAAGCCGCCAAGACCGGTAAGCACGTTTTTGGTAAAGGTTTTTTCCACGTGATTTTTAATTAATTTTACGGATTCGTAACCGGCCTCAACGTCCACGCCGGCATCTTTGTAGTTATTGACCAATTTTGAATCCCTCCTTTATAGTGCTGTGGGATTCCATAGGTATGGGATAAGAACCGGTAAAGCAACCTTTGCAGAAAGTGCCGGCCTTTTCGGGAACAAGGTTGGGTAAATCTTCCACGCCGATAAATACCAAGCTGTCTACGTCCAAAATTTTGCACATTTCGTCATGGGTGTAGTTGTGGGCAAAAAGTGCTTCGGCGCTGGGTACGTCCGTTCCGAAATAGCAGGGATGAAGGAAAGGCGGTGAGCTTATGCGCATATGTACCTCTTTAGCCCCTGCGGCACGAAGCATACTGATAATACGCTTGGAGGTTGTACCCCTAACTATAGAGTCATCAACCAAAACAACTCGTTTGCCTTCTACTACGGATTTGATTACGTTCAGCTTAATTTTTACCGCTTCCACACGTTCGGCCTGTGTTGGGCTGATGAAGGTACGGGTAACATAGCGGTTTTTAAGAAGACCCATGCCGTAAGGTATACCGGTAGCATGGCTGTAGCCGATGGCGGCATCTATGCCGGAATCGGGTACGGGAACAACCACGTCTGCCTCTACAGGGAATTTTTCCGCAAGAATTTTACCGGCCATTTTACGGGATTCATAAACGCTGACATTTTCGATAATGCTGTCAGGTCTGGCAAAGTAAATATATTCGAAAACGCAAACAGATGAAGGTTTGCCACAGTTTTCGGTGATGGAGGTAAGGCCGTCTTCCGAAGCTATAACTACTTCGCCGGGAAGTACGTCTCTTATGAAGGTCGCACCTACAGCATCCAAAGCACAGCTTTCAGAGGCAAAAACATAGGAGTTTTCCAATTTACCTATACAAAGGGGTCTTAAACCGTCGGGGTCACGAACAGCGATGATTTTTTTGGGACTCATAATAACCAAGGAGAAAGAGCCACGTAGTTTTTTCATGGCTTGTACTACAGCCGTTTCGATTGAAGGTGTTACCAAGCGTTCACGGGCAATAAGGCTGACGATAACCTCGCTGTCGCTTGTTGTTTGGAAGATAGAGCCCTTTTGCTCAAGCTCGTTACGTAGGTCAAGAGCGTTAACAAGGTTTCCGTTATGGGCTATAGAGATGATACCTTTAACGTATTTTGTAACCAAAGGTTGAGCGTTTTCACGGTAGCTGCCGCCGGTTGTGGAGTAGCGCACGTGGCCTATACCATGAAATCCGCCGGCAAGTTCGGACAGAGTTTTTTCATCAAAAACTCGGTTAACCAGGCCCATATCTTTGTGTTGCAAAACATCGTCGCCTTTGGTAACGGCTATACCGCAGCTTTCTTGACCACGGTGTTGCAGGGAATAAAGCCCGTAATAAATAATACGGCTTACATCTAAATTATCGGCTAAAGCATTTATCCCGAAAATTCCACAGGCTTCCTTAATTGTTATCAGTCCTTTCAGATTAAACAGGTGTTAGAGGCAAAGAGATTTGAAAAGAGTAAAACCTTGAGGGAAGCTTTTTCTGTAGAAAAAATTTACCTCATACCAATTCGCTTTAAAAATTGTTATTAATGTATCTAACAATGGGAATTGGTATTGTGAAGCGTTGCAACTAAAAATGAATAAATTCATTTTTGATTGCAACCGGGTTTTAAACTCCCTTCAAAAAGACTTTAATATAAAAGAATAGTAAATATTTATAAATGGGATTAATTAAATAGATTATTCACCCATCAAACGTTTCATAATTTCTTTATAGGCATCTTCTACGCCGCCCATGTCACGTCTGAAACGGTCTTTATCCAATTTTTCGTGGGTTGTGGAGTCCCAGAAGCGGCAGGTATCGGGAGAGATTTCGTCGGCAAGGATGATTTCACCGTCAAAGCGACCGAATTCCAGTTTGAAGTCGATTAATTCTATGTTGATGTCTTTGAAATAATCTGTCATGATTTCGTTTACTTTGAAGGAAATTTGAGACATGGCTTCCATTTCTTCTGTGGTTGCAAGAGAGAGGGTCAGGGCATGATATTCGTTAATCATGGGGTCGCCCAGTTCGTCGTTTTTGTAGCAGAATTCCAAAACGGTGGATTTTAATTTTGTACCTTCTTCCAATCCAAGGCGTTTTGCAAGGCTGCCTGCGGCGATATTACGGACGATTACTTCGATGGGAACGATTTCTACTTTTTTAACGATGGTTTCTCTGTCGGAGATTTCTTCTACAAAATGGGTGGTAATGCCTTTGCTTTCAAGCACTTTGAACATATGGTTGGATACACGGTTGTTGATAATGCCTTTATCGGCGATAGTGCCTTTTTTTTCGCCGTTAAAAGCTGTAGCGTCGTCTTTGTAGTCCACGATTAAATACTTGGGCTCGTCTGTTGCATAAACCTTTTTTGCCTTTCCTTCGTATAACAATTCACCTTTTTTCATTGCAATTCCTCCTGTAATTTAGCTTCTTTTTTGAGAATGGCTTCTTCCATTGAGCGTTTATAATCGGATAATTTTCCTGCAAGTTGGTCGTTTGTTATTGCCAGCATTTGTATTGCCAAAAGTGCTGCGTTTTCGGCACCGTCGATAGCTACGGTTGCAACCGGTATACCTTTGGGCATCTGAACGGTAGCCAAAAGAGCGTCCAAGCCGTCCAAGGTTGTTGCGGATATAGGAATACCGATGACGGGCAAGGTGGTGTGGGCTGCAATAACCCCTGCCAAGTGCGCCGCCTTACCTGCCGCACAAATAATTACACCTATACCGTTTTCTTTGGCTTTGCTTGCGAAAGTTGATGCACGTTCCGGGGTGCGATGTGCGGAGATAATATGCACTTCATAAGGCACGCTAAATTCTTTTAATATGCTTAAACCTTTTTTTACGGTTCCCAAATCGGAATCGGAACCCATTAAAACTGCTACCTTCATTTTGTTTAGGGAGAAGAAACCTCCCTGCCTCCTTCCTCTGCCGAGAATTTCTGATTTATGTACATTAAGAGGGTTTACCGGAAAAACAGGTTTGCCCGTTTTTCCGGATAAACCGCCTATAGTATGGGATTAAAGTGATTTAAAGAAATCTACGCCGGCCTTAAATATTTCTTGGTCTTTATTGCCGTAGATATTTTTGCAAATGTTGTTGCCTATACGTTCGGAGTGTCCCATTTTACCCAAAATACGACCGTCCGGGCTGGTTAAGCCTTCTATTTCAAACATAGAGCCGTTGGGGTTTAAATCTATGTATTGGGTGGCAATTTGACCGTTTTCGGCAAGCTTTTGCATTTCCTCTTTGGAGATAATAATGCGACCTTCGCCGTGAGACAGGGGTATTACATGTTCGTCTCCGGGGTTAACGTATTTGAACCAAGGCGATTTCACCGAAACTACACGAGTTGTCACATAGGTTGAAACGTGACGGGAAACTGTGTTGTATGACAGTGTTGGGCAACCGGAATCAAGATTGCGGATTTCGCCGTAGGGTAAAAGTCCCAGTTTAATCAAGGCTTGGAAACCGTTGCAAATACCCAACACAAGACCACGCTTAATCAGCTTGTTTATAGCCTCTGAAACACGAGGATTTCGAAGCACCGTTGCAATAAATTTACCTGAACCGTCCGGTTCGTCACCGGCAGAGAAACCACCGGCAAGCATAAAGATTTCGCTTTCGTTAATGCGGTTTGCAAAGACTTCCAGTGAGTCCTCTATATCTTTGGGGCTTAGGTTTTTCATGGAGAAGGTTTCGACTTCCGCACCGGCTTTTTCGAAGGCTCTCTTTGTTTCGTATTCGCAGTTTGTACCCGGGAATACCGGCAAAAATACTTTAGGCTTACGGGTGAGAATGGCTCGGGATAAGTTGCTTCTGCTGTCGTAAGTGGGCAAAATTTCGCTGACCGGTTTGTATTCCGACGGGAATACGTTTTCCAAAGTGCCGGTGTAAGCTTTTAGCAGGGTACTAAGCTGAATTTTGGTTTCCTTGTAGGAAACGCAACTTTCCTCTGTGGTGTAGCCTATGACTTCTCCGATTTGCGTATCCTTGTCCACTTCCAAGACAATTGCGCCGTAGTAGGGTTTGAATAAATCCACGTTGGCTTCGAATTTTATGCCTATGCTGTTACCGAAGCACATTTTAGCGGTTTCGCAAATACCTTCGGAGGTAAGGGTGAAACCGGCATAGACTTTTTTCTTGCCCACCAATTCGTAGACAGCCTTGTATTGTTTGGTCAGGTCTGCAAAGTCGGGCATGAAATTATTCAAGCGTGGTTTAATAAGTACCAGCTTGTGACCCGGTTCTTTTAAGTCGGGAGAAATCAACTCGGAAGCACTGCAAGGAGCGATGGCAAAAGCAACCAAGGTTGGAGGAACGTCCATGCCCGGGTAACTGCCGCTCATGGAGTCTTTTCCGCCGATTGCACCAAGTCCTAAGCTGATTTGTGCGTGGTATGCACCTAAAAGTGCCGATAAGGGTTTGCCCCAGCACTCAGGGTCTTTGCCCAGTCTTTCGAAATATTCCTGCAAGGTAAAGTAAGCCTTGGTGTAGTCTCCGCCGTGGCTGACCAATTTTGAAACGGCTTCCACGTGGGCGTAGATTGCACCGTAAAAAGGATTTAGTGATGACAGGTAGGGATTAAATCCGTAGGCCATAAGGGTAGCCGTGTCGGTTTCGCCTGATTCCACCGGTAACTTGGCGGCCATTGCCTGTATGGGTGAGTATTGGGTTTTACCGCCGAAAGGCATTAAAACAGTATTTCCGCCTACGGTGGAGTCAAACATTTCAACCAAGCCTTTTTGGCTACATTGAGAAAGCTTGCTTAAAGAATTAATCCAGGCCTGTTGAATATCTTCTTCACCTGCAGCCTTGAAAAATTCATATATGCCTTGTTTGGTTATAACAGCACTTGCTTTTTTGGAGGCACCGTTGGTATTCAAAAACTCACGGGAAATATCTACGATTGTTTCGCCTCGCCAAGTCATTACCAAACGTCCGCTGTCGGTTACTTCGGCTACTACGTTAGCTTCGAGGTTTTCAGTATGTGCCAATTCTATAAAACGCTCTGCGTCTTCTTTTTTCACAACAACGGCCATACGCTCTTGTGATTCGGAAATGGCAAGCTCTGTGCCGTTAAGGCCCTCGTATTTTTTGGTAACCTTATCCAGATTAATTTGAAGGCTGTCAGCCAGTTCTCCGACGGCTACGCAAACACCGCCTGCACCGAAGTCATTACAGCGTTTTATCATTTTGGAAACTTGGGGATTTCTGAATAAACGCATAAGTTTGCGTTCTTCAGGAGGGTTGCCTTTTTGTACTTCCGAGCCGCAGGTTGCCAGCGATTTTTCGTCATGAGCCTTGGATGAACCTGTTGCACCGCCACAGCCGTCACGGCCGGTACGACCGCCAAGCAGAATAATCAAATCCCCTTGTTCAGGTCTTTCTCTAACCACGTTTTCCTTGGGAGCGGCACCTACAACGGCGCCGATTTCCATACGCTTTGCCTTGTATCCGTCGTGGTAAATTTCCGAAACCATGCCTGTTGCCAACCCGATTTGGTTGCCGTATGAGCTGAAACCCTTGGCGGCGGTTTTGGTTAATTTACGTTGAGGAAGTTTGCCGGGAATAGTATCGGCTACGCTTTCTCTCGGGTCACCGCTGCCGGTTACACGCATAGCTTGGTAAACATAAGATCGCCCGGAAAGCGGGTCTCTGATTGCACCGCCCAGACAGGTTGCCGCACCGCCGAAAGGCTCGATTTCAGTGGGGTGATTATGGGTTTCGTTTTTGAACATTACCAAATAAGGCACTTGTTCACCGTCTATATCCGCCATGACTTCTATGCTGCAAGCATTGATTTCCTCGGATTCGTCCAAGTTTGCCAGCTTGCCTTCAGCTTTAAGACGCTTCATAGCCGCCAACGCAATATCCATTAAACTGATAGGTTTGGCGGCGTTTCTGTATTTTAAATAGTCTTTATATACGTTTGCTATAGTTTTGTCTTTTATTTCTACGTTTTCCAGATGGGTCAAGAAAGTTGTGTGACGGCAATGGTCTGACCAAAAGGTATCCAGAACCTTAATTTCGGTAAGAGTAGGATTTCTTTTTTCCGTTTTGGAAAAATACTCACAACAAAAAGCAATGTCATCTACATCCATTGCTAATCCTAAATTGTTCCTTATTTCTTCGAGCTTTGCAATGTCAGCATCTATAAATCCTTGGATTACTTCGATGTCTTGCACGGTAAAGTCAGAGGTTTCATCTTCAACAAGCTCTCTGGCCTCGATGGGATTTATACAATACGCTTTTATGGCAGAAAAATCCTCATCGTTGATGTTACCGTCCAACAAATAAAGTCTGGAAACCTTAATTTGAGGGCGTTGGGTAAGGGTGATAATTTGAACGCACTGTGCCGCAAAATCAGCCTGTTGGTCGTATTGACCCGGCAAAAATTCTACCTGGAACTTTCTGCCGCTGTGCTCCGGCTCGGCGTCGTAAACATCATCCAACATGGGTTCGGAAAAGATGGTTTTCTTGGCTTGAAAAAGGGCTTCATCGGTGATACCGTCTATTTGGTATTGAATAATTATACGTATACCGGTGAGACTATGCATTCCAAGATTTTCCTGCAAATCCGTCAACATGTTCTTTGCTTCAACTGCAAATCCTTGCTTTCGTTCAACGTATATTTTCATGGCTACTCCTGTAAGTAAAATAACCCTTAGGGCCTACCCACACCGCTTTGGAACCGGTGTGGGGTGGAAATTATATTATTTTTGTTTGTAAGTAGATAAGAATTTTGACAATCTGGTCATGCAGATTTTTAATTCGTCTATGCAGGGTAAAAATACAATTCTAAAGTGGTCCGGTTCATGCCAATTGAATCCTCGGCCGTGGACTATTAAGACACGTTGTTCTTTTAAGAAATCAAGTGCAAATTGTTCGTCGTCTTTAATATTGAAACGCTCTGTGTCAATTTTTGGGAAAATATAAAAGGCTGCCTTGGGTTTTACGAAACTGATGCCGGGAATTTGGGATAGTGCGTTTACGATAAACTTGCGTTGCTCGTAAATTCTGCCTCCGGGAACGATTAATTCATTGGAACTTTGATAGCCACCCAAAGCTGTTTGTATAACGTGTTGAGCCGGAACGTTTGCACAAAGTCTCATGGTGGATAGCATATTCAGCCCTTCAATATAGCCCTTTGCACGTTTTTTGTCTCCGGACAAAACCATCCAGCCGCTGCGGAAGCCGGCAATCCTATGGGATTTTGACAATCCGTTAAAAGTTACACAGAACAAATCCGGCGCCAGTGAAGCTGTGGAAATTTGTTCCAGTCCATCCATTATTAAACGGTCGTAAATTTCGTCGGAAAACAGAATTAAATCGTTTTGGCGAGCTACCTCAACAATCTGCTCCAACACTGCTTTGGGATATAAAGCGCCGGTGGGATTGTTGGGATTGATTATAACTATACCCTTGGTTCTTGGGGTTATTTTTTTCTTAATGTCGTCAATATCCGGGTTCCATTCGGCCTGTTCGTCACAATAATAATGAACAGCCTTGCCGCCGGCCAGATTTGCGGCCGCAGTCCAAAGAGGGTAATCCGGAGCCGGAACCAGAATTTCGTCACCGTTATTTAAAAGGCCTTGCATGGCCATAACTATCAGTTCGCTTACGCCGTTTCCTATGTAAATATCGTCAATGGTAACATTTGGAATACTTTTGACTTGGCAATATTGCATTATAGCTTTTCTCGCCGAAAAAATGCCCTTGGAATCGGAGTAGCCTTGGGCGTCTCTTATGTTAACCAACATGTCGTAAATAATTTCATCGGGTGCGTCAAATCCAAAAGGGGCCGGATTGCCGATATTTAAACGTATTATATCTATACCTTGTGAGGCCAAACGATTGGCTTCGTCCAGGACAGGTCCTCTTATATCATAACAAACATTATCCAGTTTCTCTGATTTTACAAATTGTTTCATAGGCACCTCCATTATTTGGTAAAATCCGGCAAATGTAAATAGTTTCTATACATTATATTAATATGTATAAAAATTTAAGGTAAATATTTATTCAAAAAGGCTTTGCATCAGTTCATCTTGAAAATTTGTTGTTTTTCGAACTTACTGCACATAACATAAAACGGCAATTTGTTGCCTGTTTTATAATTAGCTAATTCGTATTCTACAACCTTACAAACGGTTTTGTCAAGGCAATACT
>CAYMOU010000082.1:0-11838 GCA_964392115.1 uncultured Defluviitaleaceae bacterium
ACGCCGCCAACGCCGGTATAGGCGATATAGTCTTGATTAACCAAGACGGCGGTGCCGCTAAAGATATTTTGCACAGTAAAGAAATAATTGCCGACATTACCATATGCGGCGTTTTAGACGAAATGTATATGGAAGATTGTGGCGAAGTCATTAAGTTTTAAGTGTTTATTTTAAGTTTTCGGTTTTTATTATGTAAATTTCTTACAAACATATAGGGAATTTACTCCCTGTGTTTGTAATAAATTATATAAATGTTTTATAAACATTTAAAAAGACAAAACAGGAGGTAATTATGAAGAAGTTTATTGTTGCTTTACTGGCTGTTACAATGTTGCTTTCCTTAGCAGCATGCCAACAACCACCGGCAGCGCCGGCTAACTCTCCGGCAGCAAGCCCCACCCCCGTAGCAGACGGTTCCAAAGAACCGGCAGAACCCGCAGCAGGCGGCGCTACTGTTGAAGATATCTTCGGCAAAAAAATCAAAATCGCAGTTGTAAGAAACTTAGGCGCAGGCGACCATACCCAACAATTCTTGGATGGTTGTGTTTCCGAAGGTAAATCTTTCGGTTTCGTAGTAGATACTTTCGTAACAAACGGCGACAACGCTAAATGTCAAGAAACTATCGCCCAAGTAATCGAAAAAGATTACGACGGTATCATCGTTTCTCATGCTGAATTAGGCTATGCTTACGATTCTTTGAAACCCGCTGTTGATAAAGGCATGAAAGTTGTAACTTTCGACTCTATGCCTTACAAAGACAGAGAAGTTAAAGACGAAAACCTCTTGGAAGGTGTAACAAGCACCGCTCAAGACGATTACAAACTTGCTGAACTTTCTCTTAACGAAATCGTTGCTTCCGCTAACCAACCCGTAAGAGTAATCAAATTATGGATGGGCCCCGGTATCCCTCCGCTTGACAGACGTCAAGAAATCTACAAAAAATTCGAAGACGAAGGCAAAATTCAAACTCTTGAACTTATCGGTCCTTCAGACTTCACCAGCGTTCGTGACAGTACTGCAAACCTCTTCAACGCAGTTCTTCCCAAATATCCCGCAGGCACAGTTGATGCTATCTGGGGTTCATATGACGAACTTGCAAAAGGTGCTTTAACTGCTCTTAACGATGCAGGCAGAACAGACATCAAGATGATGACCATTGATATTTCTAACGACGACATTAACCTTATGAGAAACAACCCCGACGTTTGGACAGCTACAGCTTCTGTAGACCCCAAACTTATCGGCCAAGTTGACATGCGTTTAATGGCTAAAAAACTTAAAGGCGAAGATACACCCCTTTACTACAACCTTGAAGCTGCTCTTGTTAAAACTTCCGAATTAAAAGAAGACACAAACATGACTACTCTTAAAGAAATCATCCCCGGCTGGGGCGACGGCACAGGCGTTTTCGAAGAACCCTGGATGGCTGAATTGAAAGCTTCTTACGTTAAGTAATTGACACATACCTTTAACTAACCCTATTTTCTCCTTATACAGGCTGTACTCTCCGGGTTGCCCGGGGAGTATCGCCCAAATAAATTCTATTTTTAGCGGAAAATTCAGTAACACCCCAAAAATGATATTAATTAAGAAAATTATGACCTGCGGAGAGCTAAAACCTCGCCCAAGTCTTTAATCTATTGTGAATTGGTTTCTTACCTTAAATCCAATTCTATTTTTTTATAAAGTATATTTCCATAACCACAAAACCCACTGTAATACACACAAAAGAAAACAGCTAATTTAATATAAAACCAAAAAACCAAACAAATAAAACAACGAATGTTTCATGATTAAGCTAAAGATTTATCAGCAAAAAAAACACCCCAAAATCCTATCTGCAAGTTCTATACTTATAATCAAAACAGAAAGGGCGTGTGATAAAAAATGTCGATAACGGCCCAAAAGGATGCAAGCAAACAAGTAAGCCTGGAAATGAGCAATATATCGGTAGAGTTTCCCGGCGTAAAAGCACTTTCGGATGTTGACTTTTCCATGAAGAGCGGCGAGATTCATGCGTTGATAGGTGCCAACGGTGCCGGTAAATCAACCTTGATGAAGGTTCTCTCCGGCGTAAACAGCCATTATACAGGCAAAGTCACCATAGACGGCCAAGTCTGTGAAATCCGTTCACCAAAACAAGCCAAAAATTACGGCATAGAGATAGTTTACCAAGAGGTTGACATGGCTCTGGTTCGTTACCTGACCGTTGCGGAAAACATCATGCTCAACACCATGGTTAACAGAATGGACAAAAAACACCTTATTAACTGGCAAACCATCAAAAAAACAGCCCAAGACACCTTAAAACGGCTTAACATGAAAATAGATGTTAACCGTCTGGTTTCGGATTTAAGCCTTGCGGAAAAACAAATGGTGCTTATAGCCCGTGCGGTTGTTGAAGATTGCAGATTCCTTCTTCTGGACGAACCCACAGCACCTTTGAGCAACACAGAAACAGAACAGCTTTTCAAAATTGTTCGCCAAATTTCAGCAGAACAAAACGTAGGCATAGTTTTCATCTCTCACCGCCTTCCGGAATTGTTCCAAATTTGCAAGCATATCTCTGTAATGCGTGACGGCCGTATGGTTAAACGTATGCCCCTGGACGAAAGCGTTACCACAAAAGAAATCGTTGAATTAATGCTTGGCCAAAGTTATGACGAAAATTACCCCAAGAAAATAGTACCCATAGGAAAAACCTTATTGGAAGTTAAAGACTTGACCGACAAAAAAGGCGGCGTAAAAGATGTTTCCTTTAATGTAAAAAAAGGCGAAATCGTGGGTATAGCGGGCTTGGTAGGTGCCGGCAAAACAGAGCTTTGCAAAACCTTGTTTGGCGACTGCCCACATACTAAAGGCGAAATTATATTAAACGGAAAAAAACTCAAGATAAAAGACCCTCACAGTGCTGTTAAGCAAGGCCTTGCGCTGGTTCCCGAAGAACGCCGTAAAGAAGGCATACTTATTGAGGACCCGGTTTATGCCAATATAACTGTAGCTTCCCTGCAAAACTTCTGCAGCAAGTTATTTTCCGTGGTAAACACAAAGAAACAAAAAGAAACAGCAGTAGAGATTATTAAAAGCCTGGGTATCAAAACCCCGTCCGAAAACCAAAAAGTAGCCCTGCTCTCCGGCGGTAACCAACAAAAGGTAGCCGTAGGAAAATGGATTATCACAGACGCCGAGATCTACATATTTGATGAGCCTACAAAAGGCGTAGACGTTGGTGCAAAACGTGATATTTTCGAACTTATCGAACGCTTGGTAGAGGCCGGCAAAGGCGTAATCTATGCATCTTGCGAATTTTCGGAAATTTTGGCAATAGCAGACCGTGCCTATGTTATGTATGACGGTCAAATAGTCAAGGAAGTAGTAGTTTCCGAAACTAACGAACAAGAATTGTTATATTCTTCCACAGGAGGGCATTAATAATGGAAGCATCAAAGAGCAAATTTTCCACAATGGATTTTATAACAAAATGGGGTACACTCATTACTATAGGGTTATTGTTGATAGTATTTACAGTAGTAATGCCTGATACTTTCATGACCCAAAGCAACATGATCAACATTATCCGCTCCATCTCCATCGTTACCGTTATAGCCATCGGTATGACTATTTCTCTTACCGTTAACGGTATGGACTTGTCCGTAGGTTCCACCGCAACCCTGTCAAACACCGTTATCATGACCATGTTCATCTGGTACGGTATGGAATCTATCCCTGCTATGATTATAGCCTTGGCTTGCTCCTTAATAGTAGCGGCTGTAAACTCCTTCCTTATTGTTAAATTACGTATTCCGGATATGCTTACAACCCTTTCCTCCATGTTTATTTTCGAAGGTGTTGCCATGACCTATGCCGGTGGTGGCGCTATCAGTGAAAACATGGTACGTCCCGACGGTACAACAGCTATCTTTAAAGTTCCCGGTTTATTCAGAGACCTGGGTAAAGAACCTTGGATCATCGTAATCATGCTTGCTGTGGTATTGTTCGTTTACTTCTTCTTGAGCTATACAAAACACGGCAGATATATGTATGCCGTAGGCGGCAACCCGGAAGCGGCTCGTCTTTCCGGTATTCCCGTTAACAAATACAAAACTATTGCTTACATTATGGCTGCTTTCTTTGCGGCTTTGGGCGGTATCTTAATCGGTGCAAGAACAGGTAACTCCCAAATCAATGCCGGTGCGCCTTACCTTATGGGTTCTGTAGCGGCGGCATATATCGGTCTTTCCGTAGCCGGTGCCGGTAAAGCAAATGCCTTCGGTACATTGGCCGGTGCAATGCTTGTAGGTATCTTGGAAAACGGTTTGATAATGCTTTCCGTACCCTACTATTCATTAAATATCGTAAAAGGTCTCGTTTTGGCATTAGCTCTTGCGTTGACCTACTTCCGTAAAAAAGGTTAAACCTAGGAGGAATTAATTATGTCTAAATTTGACAATTATTTTCTTATGAAAAACGAAGATGCCATCGACTATGTAAAAGAAACTCTTGATTTCTTTCCGGCTGATGCAGAGCTTGAGTGCAAAGAAATAGGCGACGGCAACTTAAACTACATCTTCAAAGTTTTTGATAAAAACACCGGCAAGTCCATAATCGTTAAACAAGCCGGCGGAGAAGCCAGAATTTCATCCGAATTTAAGCTTTCCCAAGACAGAAACCGCATCGAATCCGAAATCCTTCAAATGCACTACAAGACAACAGGCGGGCTTGTTCCCAAAATTTACAGATTTGATACTGTAATGGGTGCCTGCATTATGGAAGACCTCTCTGACCATACGGTTATGAGATACGCCTTAATGAAGCATGAAGTGTTCCCCAAATTTGCGGATCATATTTCTACTTACCTTGTAAACACCTTGTTGGGAACTTCCGACGTGGTTGTGGAACATAAAGCAAAAAAAGAACTGGTTAAAAAATATATCAATCCCCAACTTTGCGAAATCAGCGAACAACTGGTTTACACCGAGCCTTACAACGACAACAAAGGCCGTAACCTTGTATTTCCTCCTAATGCTGACTTTGTTAAAAAAGAACTTTACGACGACTTAGCCCTGCAATTGGAAGTTGCCAAGCTGAAATTCGAATTCTTGAATAACGCTCAATCCCTTGTACATGGTGACTTGCATACAGGTTCTATCTTTATCAAAGAAGATAGCACCAAAGTATTCGACCCGGAATTTGCTTTCTATGGTCCCATGGGTTATGACGTGGGTAACGTTATAGCAAATTTGATTTTCTCTTGGAACAACGCAATGGCGGTTTGTGAAGACGAAGCTAAACGCAAAGCTTTCACAAGCTGGATAGAAAAATCCGTCGAGGACGTTATCGACCTGTTTTCCTCCAAATTTGTTAAATTCTTCGAAGAAAACGTCACCGACGACATGGCTCCCACAAAGGGCTTCTGCCAATGGTATCTTGAAACTGTCTTGGCTGACACCGCAGCTGTTACCGGTCTGGAGATGATCCGCCGTATTGTAGGTTTGGCGCAGGTTAAAGATATTACTACCATAGCTGACGAACAAAAGAGAGTTAACGCCGAACGTATTTGTATACTTTCAGCAAAACAATACATCATGAACCGTACAGAATTTAAAACAGGTAAAGATTTTGTTAACGTTTTCCTTAACGTATCTAAGGATTACATGAATATCTAATACTGATCCAATTTAAAACAGCAGATAAAATTTGCAATTTTTTATCCTTCATTAAATATGGAATCAGTATAATCGGAAGATACAAAGAACCCGAAAATTTCAAAACATGACCCGATTATCCCCGACAGCATGTTTATAGTTTTGAAATAGGGGTATTGGGGAGAAAGCTTTTTCGGAAGTTTTCTCCCCAAGGTCTTAAAGGTCTAAAACAAAGGAGAGCAATTATGTCTGACAATATAATGAATTACTCAACAGTATCACTTGACGACGAAAACAGCGCATTGGTTATCTTGGATCAAACCAAGTTGCCGGCCGAAACAGTATTATTGTCTCTTACCAAACAAAAAGATATTTGGAACGCAATTTACCTTTTACAAGTACGTGGTGCGCCTGCTATCGGGGTTGCGGCCGCTATAGGTATATATCTTGCGGCTAAAGAAATCCAAGCCGATAATTTCCAAGAATTTAACGAACAATTCCAAAAAGCTAAAGAATATCTTGCATCTTCTCGTCCTACAGCGGTTAACCTGTTCTGGGCATTAAACAGAATGGATGACGTGGTACAAGCTAACCAAGACAAGAGCGTTGCTGAACTTAAAGAGTTGCTCCATAAAGAAGCAGTAGCTATCAGAGAAGAAGATATTTGGGTTTGCAAGACTATAGGCGAATACGGACTTGAGCTGATCGAAGACGGGTTCGGTATACTTACACACTGCAATGCCGGACAACTTGCTACCGTTAAATACGGCACAGCCTTGGCGCCCATACATTTGGGCCATGAAAAAGGTTACAAATTCAAAGTGTTCACAGATGAAACTCGTCCTTTGTTGCAAGGTGCAAGATTGTCTTCCTACGAACTTCATGCTCACGGCGTAGATACTACTTTAATCTGTGACAATATGGCGTCTCAAGTTATGAAAAACGGTTGGGTACAAGCTATATTCGTTGGTTGTGACAGGGTTGCGGCTAACGGCGACAGCTGTAATAAAATCGGTACTTCCGGCTTGGCGGTACTTGCTAAATATTACAACATACCTTTCTATATTTGTGCGCCCACTTCCACTATAGATATGAACACCGAAAAAGGCGAAGATATTCATATAGAGTTACGTCCTGACGAAGAAATAACCGAAATGTGGTACTCCAAACGCATGGCGCCCGAAGGTGTAAAAGTATACAATCCTGCATTTGACTTTGCCGATCACGAGCTTATCACCGCCATCATCACCGAATACGGTGTAGCACGTCCTCCCTTCAACCAATCCTTGAAAGAGATTTTCGCAAAGAAAGAAGCCGCTAAAAAGGCGTAAAAAGTGCAAGAGCAAGATCAAAACCGTGGAGCGCTGCCCCACACTCCGCCACTTTTGGAAAAGTGGGCAAAATTTTTAATATAAAACCCATAAATTTGATACTTTACGAATTTTAAATATACTAAACTCGGCTTTTTTGGAGAGAGAAGGGTTTGGAGAGAGAACCTTTTTTCGATACGAAAGAAGGTTCTTTCCCAAAGAACTTAAAACTATTCCAAACGCTCTAAGGAGATTGCCATGAACTATATGACCGACCATCAAGCTAAGGCTATGATAATCGAGGTTGGCAAGCGTATGTTTGCCAAGAACTTCGTTGCCGCAAACGACGGTAATATAAGCTGCCGTGTGGCAGATGATATAATATGGTGTACACCTACGGGTGTATCCAAAGGATTTATGACAGAAGATATGCTGGTTAAGATGGACTTGAACGGAAACGTGCTTATGGGTAATAAAAAACCCTCGTCCGAGATTAAAATGCATATCAGAGTATACCAAGAAAACAGCGAAGTACAAGGTGTATGCCATGCACATCCGCCTATAAGCACAGCTTTTGCGGTAGCCGGTATAGCGCTGGATAAGGCTATATACCCGGAAGCATTGGTTAACCTTGGTACAGTGCCGATTGCACATTACGCAACGCCCGGCAGTACAGACGTGCCGGATTCTATCGCTCCTTTCTGTAAAGATTACAACGCTGTGCTCCTTGCGAACCACGGTGCTTTAACCTGGGGTAACACCCTTACAGACGCTTGGTATCGTATGGAGTCTTTGGAACACTACGCCATGATACTTATGTATACCGGTAACATTATCGGTAAAGCTAATGTATTAAGCTGTGACCAAGTTTCCGACCTTATCGACATCAGAACTTCCATGGGTATAACCGGCGGCGGCGTGCCTGCTTGCAACTTAAAACCCACAAATATGAGTGACGTAGTTCGTTCACATACCATGCTTGTACCCGGCAATGACCGTGAACTTAAAGTATACGACAAAAACGCTTCCTGTGGCTGTTCCGGCAGTGCACAGGCCGCTCCGGCTGCCCCGGCACCTCAACCGGCCCAGACAAGCCCGGACTTGAAAGATATTATAGATAAAGTAACAAAACAAGTACTTGCCGCTTTGGAATAATCACAAAGAAATAGGGCAATACCATAAGAAACGAAAGACTACCCTACCTTATGTTAAAGTCTTTTTGAAGGGGATTTGAGGGAGACTTTTTTTCGGAAAAGGTTTCCCTCAAGGTCTTATCCTTTCTATCACACCTGCCACAAACGGAGGAAAAACAATGCGAGTAGTAATCATCGGCGGAGTAGCGGCAGGAATGTCTGCAGCATCAAAAATAAAACGCCTAAAGCCTGAATATGAAGTTGTGGTCTATGAAAAAGGCGGATTCTTGTCATACGGCGCCTGCGGTTTACCTTATTACGTAGGCGGATTTAATGATGATTACAGAAAAATGATAGCCCGAACCAAAGAACAGTTTGAAGAAACAGGTATAGAAGTACACCTGCAACACGAAGTCTTTGACCTAGACCCGGCCAACAAACAAATCCTGGTCCAAAACAACGCAACAAAAGAAGTATTTAAAGATAATTACGATAAATTAATGATAGCCACAGGCGCAAGCCCGGCGGTACTCCCGGTACCGGGCATAGACGCTAAAGGCGTTTATTTCGTAAAAACTATGGAAGACGGGCTAATGCTTAAAAGCATAGTAACCGAGCCGTCCTTCCAAAACGTGCAAGACGTAGCAATCATCGGCGGCGGCTATATAGGCATAGAAATGGCTGAAGCCTTTATAAAATTAGGCAAAAATGTTACCCTCATCGAAGCGGATAAGCAAATTCTGTCCTCCTTCGAACCGGAACTTGCCACAATGGCAACAGAAGAACTGGAAAAACACGGTGTAGCCGTAAAAACCGGCGAACGTGTAACCTCAATTGACGGTAACCCGGTAACCGGCATTACCACCAACAGAGGTTCATATAAAACCGACTTGGTAATCTGCTCTGTGGGTATCTTACCTGCCACCGGCTTCTTGAAAAAAAGCGGTATTTCTATGGGTCGTAACGGTGCAATCATCGTTGACCGTGAAATGCGTACCTCAATACCGGATGTATGGTCAGCCGGAGACTGTGCCGTTTGTTATAACAAAATCAGCAAAGAAAATATGTTTCTGGCTTTGGGTACGGTTGCAAACAAATGCGGCCGTATAGCCGGTGAAAACATTACCGGCAGCCACAGCAAATTCACCGGTGCCTTAGGCTCGGCGGCAATAAAGGTTTGCGACATAGAAATGGCAAGAACCGGTCTTTCGCAAAACGATGCAAGACAGCTTGGTATAGACTACAAAACCGTAATTATTACCGCCAAAGACCACCCTGCCTATTACCCCGACCCAACACCTGTGACAATAAAATTAATCTACCATAAACGCACCCGAGTAATCCTGGGTGCCCAAACTGCCGGTGCCAAAGGTGCCGTGTTAAGGTTGGACGTTTTGGCTGTGGCTATACACAACAAAATGACCACCGATGAGTTGGGTATGACAGACCTGGTTTACGCTCCGCCGTTTGCCGGGGTTTGGGATGCGATTCATATAGCCTGTAACGCAGCGAAGTGATATAGGCGTAAAAAAACAACACTCCTTCATTTCCAATACTATGCTCGGCTTTTTTGGAGAGAGGAGGTTTGGAGGAGAGAACCTTTTTTTGCCGTTTAAAAAAAGGTTCTTTCCGCCAAGGTCTTAACGCACTGAAAGGAGGAACATACTTGTCCAAGATAATCAGCATGGAAAAAGCCGCAAAACTTGTCTCCGACGGCAACACGGTTGCCTTTGGCGGCAATGTTTTGCACAGAGCTCCCATGGAATTTGTACGTGAACTTGTGAGACAGAATAAGCGTTATTTAAACGTGGTTAAGACAGCGGGAGCTATGGACGTTGATATGCTGTGTCTCGGCGGTTGTGCCTGCACTGTAAACGCAGGCTTTATCAGCTACGAAAGCGAGTTCGGTTTGTCAAACAACTATCGTGTGGCTGTACAAAAAGGCTTGGTAAAAGCCAACGAACACGCCTGTTATACGGTTATTTGCGCCTTACGTGCCGCAAGCATGGGCGTAGGCTTTATGCCTGTAGCCGGCTTGGTAAACAGCCAATTAATAGACGTCAACCCCTATTTTTCAACGGTTACAGACCCCTTCACCGGCGACAGAGTAACGGTGGTGGAAGCTATCCGTCCCGATTACGGTGTTATCCACGTACACAAGGCGGACAGCCGTGGCAATTGCTACATAGCCGGCCCAAAATACGATGATATTTTGCTGGCTAAAGCATCCAAAAACGTAATCGTCACCGCCGAAGAAATCGTCCCGGACGGTTATTTCACCGGCGAAACCAAATCAGATTTGCCTTTCTTCTCGGTAACAGCCGTAGTTGAAGCGAAACAAGGCGCTATGCCCTGCTCCTGCTCCGGCCTGTACGATATAGACAAGGATTATATAAATTCATTCTTAAAGCTGAAAAACCAAGATGAACTGCAACAATTTATAACCAAAGGAGGTGGCGGTCATAATTAGGAAAAGCGATATGATGGTTTGTGCCATGTCCCGTTTAATAAATGACGGCGAAACGGTATTTCACGGCGTTTCTTCCCATATGCCCATGATAGCCGTTCTCCTTGCAAAAAGTCTCCATGCGAAAAACGCCGTCCACTTAAACATCCCGGGCGGAATTAATCCCCAAAACCTGACTTTAAGGTCCTACACCAGTGCCGGTGAAGAGCTTTACAACAGAGCCGAAGGCATACTTCCCTTAGGCGAAGTTTTCGACTTATCCATGCGTGGCGGTCTGGACGTGGCGTTTTTAAGCGGAGTCCAGTTCGACTGGGCAGGAAACGTTAATGCCTCTGTAATAGGCGATTATCACAAGCCCAAGGTTCGCTTACCCGGCGGTGCCGGCAGTGCTGTTTTGATTCCCACGGCTAAACGTGCTATAATCTGGAGAACAAAACACGACGTGCGTACCTTTGTAGAGGACGTGGACTTTATCTCCACCAGAGGTAATGTGTCCAAAATCGTTACACCTCTGTGCGTTTTCAGCATGGAACAAGGTCAACTGATACTGGAAAGCATACATCCCTATTCCTCAATAGAAGAAGTAGCCGAAAACACCGGTTTTCCCATAAAATATTACGACATAGTTTCAACCCCTGCTCCAACCGAAGCGGAAATGCAAATGCTCCAAACCATAGACCCGAACGATTTAAGGAATATCGAGTTTACATCCAATTAATTGATATAAAGTACTCCGGCAGTTATATATATAGAATAACCTTCAAATATAGATAACTGCCTATATTTTTAAATTCCGTCTAAAGACTTCCTGCAAATACGCAAGAAGCTTAACATAACATGAAACCGGAGGAGACTTATATGAAAAAAATTATCAACGAACCCGAAAATTTCGTAAACGAAATGTTGGAAGGCTTGTATGCCGCTCACGGTGACCTTATAAAGTCCACCAATGACGACCTGCGTTGTGTGGTATCCGCAAACAAAGTACAAGGCAAGGTTGGTATAGCTACAGGCGGCGGTTCGGGCCATTTGCCTTTGTTCTTAGGCTATGTAGGTAAAGGTATGCTGGACGGTTGCAGCGTAGGCGATGTTTTCCAATCACCCAGTGCAGAGCAAATGCTTGCGGTAACCAAAGAAATCGACAGCGGTGCAGGCGTGCTTTACATCTACGGCAATTACAACGGCGATATTTTCAACTTCGATATGGCTACCGAAATGGCAGATTTTGAAGAAAACATAAAAGTACTCAGCGTTGTTGCAGGCGAAGACGTAGCCTCTCCGG
>CAYMOU010000083.1:0-11787 GCA_964392115.1 uncultured Defluviitaleaceae bacterium
AACCGTTTATGGAGAATAGATTTTTGTTACTACCTTATGTGCAATTTACTATAAAAACCTGCGGATTTATCAAAGGTTCAATAAATTAATTCATAGAGTAAATCCATAGAATAGATTCATCGAACCGGTATTTTCTCCGTTAAGCAAGGGATAAAAGTTCTATCCGTAACATTCTACTATATTTCAAAAACGGTTCTTTTATGCTTGGTCGGCTTCAACATAGCCCACAAAATCCAAATTACGATATTTTTGGGCATGGTCAAGACCGTAACCAATGATGAAAACATTGGGAACCTCGTAACCCACATATTCCGGGGTTACGGAATCGGTAACACGGCGGTCCGGCTTGTCCAGAAAGGTACATATTCTGAGGCTTGCGGGATTTTTTGTTCTAAGATGGTCAAGGATGTGAACCAGAGTTCGTCCGGAGTCTATAATATCCTCTACCAGTAAAACGTGTTTGCCGGCTATGGGGTTCTCCAAGTCCTTGTTGATTTTAATGGCTCCGCAGGATTCTGTACCGTCGCCGTAGCTGGAGATGTCCATGAAGTCCATTTCCACATCCACGGTAATTTTACGGCATAGGTCAGCCAAAAACAGCACCGCACCTTTTAACACGCAAACCAATGTAACCTGTTTACCGGCATAGTCCGCCGAGATTTGAGCGGCCAGTTCCGAAACTTTTTTGTCTATATCTTCTTTGCTGATTAAAACCTTAATTGTGTCCATTACTACCTCCGATGAAATACGTAAAAGTTCTTCTTTAGTAAAGCTTAAATTTCGGGACTGTATACACTGATGTAAAGAGCCTTTTCTGCAGAGCCATCCGCCGTGAATTTATCCGATACTATGGCTGAATCATCCAAAATCATTATAATCTCCGAGCCGGAGACCAACAGCGGCACCTTGTCTCTCTTACTTTTCGGCAACTTTCTGTCTATAAAATAATCGCTGAGCTTTTTGTGACCGCCCATGCTCTTTACAAAAATTTTATCGCCCGGTTGGCGTGTTCGTATTTGAACACTATTTTTAATTTTATCATAATTAATTATTTTAGTATATAGTTTTCCGGGAATTATTTCAGGCTTTTCAGCGGACAAAATAATATATTTTTTAATCTCCGGAATAAAAATCTCTTGATTTAACGGGATTTCACAGCCGGGATCTTCCGCTTCCGCTTCCTTTTCGTAAATGACCAGCTTGTCATATTCTCGCTCTGCCCTAAGGTTTTTTCCGGTCTCGGTAATTTTACCGGTGATGTTGTCCGTTAATGCCAAAACCGCTTCTATATGCTCGTTGTAGATATTTTCACGGCAACCGCTTTGCCGCTCCAGAGCCAAACGCACAGTACGCCGTTGAACAGCTATGTGCAGACCGGTCAGCTTGTCTATATCTATATAAGTTTTGCCGGCTGACAGGGTTACCGTATGCGCATAGGCCTTTTCCGCTTCTTCTTCCAAAAAAGAATTTTCCGCCGTGAGAACCTCTGTCATACGTTTTAGGGTTTCGTTAATGTTGGGGTTAAAATCCTTTTTGATGAGGGGTATAAGGCCGTGGCGGATTTTATTTCTGGTGTAAACCGTACTTAAATTTGAAGAATCGGTTTTGTAGTCTATGCCGTTTTCTTTGCAATATTCTTCGATTTCTCGGCGAGAGGTTTCT
Source organism: uncultured Defluviitaleaceae bacterium (assembly GCA_964392115.1). Classification (GTDB taxonomy): domain Bacteria; phylum Bacillota; class Clostridia; order Lachnospirales; family WRBF01; genus CAYXWM01. The sequence goes on from CAYMOU010000083.1 coordinate 1,663, forward strand.
ATAAGCGGACGAATTATACGGTCGGTTTTGGGTTGTATGCCGCAAAGCCCGGTTAAGGCCGTTCCTCTGCATAGTCTCATAAGAACGGTTTCTGCGTTATCGTCCAGATTATGACCAAGGGCAATGAGTTGAGCCTGTTGGCTTACTAAGGCTTTTTGAAAAGCCTCTCGGCGAACCCTTCTTCCGGCCAATTCCAGCGACTCGCCGGTTTCTTTCGCTCTCTTTAGTACATCATATCCGGAAACCCATATATCTATTCCCAAGTTTTTACATATACTTCTCGCAAATTCCTCGTCCCGGTCGGATTCCTTGCCTCGTAAATTGTGATTTACGTGGACGGCACCCAGTTCTATACCCAAGTGGGATTTTAAACGGTGCAAAACCGTTAAAAGGGTAACGGAGTCCGCTCCGCCCGAAAGACCTACCAAAACTTTGCTTCCGGGCCTTATCATTTCATAACGACTTACGGTATTTAAAATTTTATTTTCAAAATTGACCGGTTTCACGGGAATACCTCTATCCGTAGTGAATTGCGATTGGCTGAATTACAGCCCAAAAAAATTTAAGGTGAATACCACAAGTGAAATGCACAGCATATACATTATTGCAGCATAATCCTTGGGCGACGTTTTCATGACTTTCAAACGGGTTCTGCCTATGTCGCCTCTGTAGCATCTGGCTTCCATAGCCATAGCCAAGTCGTCTGCTCGGCGAAAGGCGGATACGAAAAGCGGCACCAAAAGCGGTAACATGGCCTTGGCTTTTTTGATAAGACCGCCTGTGTTAAAGTCCGCACCTCTGGCGGTTTGGGCCTTCATTATTTTATCGGTTTCTTCCAATAAAGTGGGGATAAACCGCAGGGCTATGGTCATCATCATGGCTATTTCATGGGCCGGTACGCCTATGGATTTGAAGGGTTTCAGCAAAAATTCCAAGGCATATGTAAGCTCCAAAGGTGAGGTGGTAAGGGTTAAAAGTGAGCTGGCACTAACCAGAAACATTAGCCTTAACGCCATTTTAACAGCCAAAAGCAGGCCTTCCACGGTGACCGTAAATATGCCGAATTTCAGCAATACATTTTCGCCGGGCGTGAAGAACAGGTTAATGGTAACCGTTAAAATAATGAAAATCATAACGGTTTTTATGGTACGCAACAAAAACTTAAACGGTACTCGGGACGCTATAATTATGGGTATTAACAAAACACCCACAGCCGCCACGCTTGCTATACCGTTTGCGAAAAACAAGGTTGCCACGTATAGCACCGTGGCTAAAAATTTTATTCTGGGGTCCAAACTGTGGATATGCGACTTGGCCGGGTAGTACTGACCAATTGTTATGTTCGTCATGCTGCACCTTTTCGTTTGTTAATGGGGTAAAGAGACAGAAAACCTTGAGGGAAACTTTTTTTAGAAAAAGTTTCCCTCATACCAATTCGCCTAAGAATACTTGATTTTAAATCTAACAATGCGAATAGGTATGCTGTGGCGTTACAGTAAAAAATGAATAAGTCATTTTTTATTGCAACCGGGTTTCAAACTCCCTTCAAAAAGACTTTAATATAAAGTCATTTGTAATTATGCAATAATATAACAGCGGAACTTTAATTATAAAAAAATAAACGGTTATGTCAACCCTTTGGAACGAAACTTATGCTTATAAAAATAACTTATAAGCCGGGTGTTTATTTTTATATATTAAATGCAAAGGCTTTTAGGGGTTTTGCCCGAGTTTTTTAAGGATATATTCGGTGGCTTCTTCTACGGTAAAAATATCTTTGGGTAGGTTGAAACCTTTTTGGTTCAGCTTTTGGATTAAACCGCTGATTTGGGGTGCTGCCAGTCCGATTTCTTCTAATTCCTCGCCTTTTCGGAACACTTCCGCCGGGCTTCCCAGATATTTAATGCTGCCCTTATCCATGACAGCGATGCGGTTTGCCAGACGGGCTATATCTTCCATGCTGTGGCTGACCAAAATAACGGTCAGGTTCAGTTCCTCATGCATTTTTTTGATATTGTCCATAATTTCGGCGCATCCTCTGGGGTCAAGGCCGGCTGTAGGCTCGTCCAGTACCAGAACCTTGGGGTTCATAGCCAAAACCCCGGCTATGGCTATACGGCGTTTTTGTCCGCCGGAAACGGTAAGCGGAGACTTTTCGAACATAGACTCGTCTATTCCTACGGTTTTGGCTGCGTGATGAACACGTTCCTTGGTTTCTTCTTGGGTAAAGCCCATCATGGTGGGTCCAAAGGCTATTTCTCTGTATATGGTGCTTTCAAAAAGCTGATGTTCCGGGTATTGAAAGACCAAACCAACTTGGCGGCGTATGCTTTTCAGCTTGCTTTTGTCGGCGTTAATGTCTGCACCGTCCAGAAAAATTTGCCCGGAGGTTGGTTTAAGCAATACGTTCAGATGCTGAATCAACGTGCTTTTTCCGGAACCTGTATGACCTATAAGACCGAAAAATTCGCCGCTTTCCACGGTTAGGTTAATGTTTTTCAGGGCTACCCGTTCGAAGGCGGTATCGGGGTTGTATTTAAAGGTTAAGTCTTTTATTTCAATTGACACAATAATTCCACCATTTCTTCAACTGTCAAGGCATATTCCCGTATGGGTAGGCCGGCCTTTTTTAGGTTGTAGCTTAGTTGGGTAACCGCCGGCACGTTTAAACCTACGGACTGCATAAGCTCTACTTGGGAAAACACCTTTTTCGGTACGTCGTCCAAGATGATTTTGCCTTCTTCTATAACTATTACACGGTCGGCAAGGATGGCTTCTTCCATAAAGTGGGTTATAAGCACTATGGTTATGCCTTCTTCACGGTTTAGGCGGGTTATGGTCTCCATAACTTCTTTTCTGCCCATAGGGTCCAGCATGGCAGTAGGCTCGTCCAAGATAATGCAATCGGAACGCATAGCCAAAACGCCGGCTATGGCCACACGTTGCTTTTGTCCGCCGGATAGGAAATGAGGAGAATGCTCGTAATATTCTTCCATGCCTACGGCCTTTAGGCTTTCGTCTATGCGCTTGCGCATTTCTTTGCGTTCTATACCCAGGTTTTCCGGGCCGAAGGCCACGTCTTCCTCTACAACAGAAGCTATAATTTGATTGTCCGGGTTTTGAAAGACCATACCTGCGGTTTTGCGTACTGTCCAAAGGTCTTGGTTGGATTTTGTGTCTATGCCTTTTACCTTCATGCTGCCTTTAGTGGGCAACAGCAAGGCGTTCATATGCTTTGCCAGAGTTGATTTTCCTGAGCCGTTATGTCCCAGAATTGCCAAAAACTCACCTGTATTAACCTGCATTTCTATGCCGTTCAGCGCCAATATATTTTGTGTTTCGTCCACGTACTCAAAGGACAGTTCTTCTGCTTTTATTATTTCCATAGAGACCTCGTCGTAAAAGTGTAATAAAAAGAAAAAACCTTGAGGGAAACTTTTACTGAAGAAAAAGTTTCCCTCAAACTCCCTTCAAAAAGACTTTATGTTAAAAGAATTGCGGCTTATATTTGTTGAATTTACTTGCTGCCCCGGCTTGTATAAGGTTTTTGTATATATTTGATTAATGACCGGGTTATCTTGATTTATCTATTAATTCCTGTGCTATCATATCCAAGGGCAGTTGTTTATCCAATGCGCCCAAGTCGTGTGCTACCTTAGGCATACCGTATACGGTACAGGTTTTTTCGTCTTGACCTATATTATAGGAGCCTGCAAGGCGCATTTTCATTAGGCCTTTGGCACCATCGGCGCCCATGCCTGTAAGGATTACACCTATAGCGTTGGAACGGGCTATGGGAGCCACCGTTTCGAAAAGCACGTCTGCGGCCGGCATAACCCCGTGAACCTTGGCGCCGGTAATACATTCCACCATGAGTTTTTGATTTTTCTTGACCAATACCATGTGATAATCGGTTGGTGCAATAAGCGCCAGACCTCGTTGTAAATATTCGTGGTTTGTGGCCTCTTTTACGGTTATGGCACAGGTAGAGTTCAAGCGGTCGGCAAACAGCTTGGTAAAGCCCGAAATCATATGCTGTACAACCAGTATTGGCGGCATATTCTCCGGCAATTTCCGAAGGATTTTTTCCAAGGCCTCCGTACCGCCGGTGGATGAGGCTATGGCTATTACCTTTTCGCCGGCATCAACAGTTTTTGTCATGTTTAAATAATTCAACACGGGCATTCGGAAGTCGTTAATTTTCCTTATAATGCTATCCTTTAACACCCGGATTGACCTTTCGTCAGCTATTTTCGGCTTTAAAAAAAAATCGTTTACGGGCGGTTTTAAAAAGGGTGTTGCCTTCAGTTTGTCGGTTCCCATGAGGATTACAAGGAGACTGTGGCGTTCCACAAGGTTTTTGATGTAGGTATGATTAAGCGCAATTCCGTCGGTATCTATAATCAAAATATTTCTTTTTTGTTTAACCAATATATTATCTAAATTCAATACCGTCAATACCCGCGGGGTAACCTCTGCGCCTGCTTGTTCCAGGCCGGTTTTCAAGCTGTTGTAAATGTCCCCGGCATGTGTTGCCACTACCACTCGTGCTCCCGATATCATGTTATCACCTCAATTCAGACAGCCGGCTTACTATACTCAAACTTTTATATTTGAATACCAGGTGCTTTATCGAGAAAACACCCGGGTAAAGCCGTTTATATAAACCCTTGATTAAGGCGTGTCTTAAAACCTTGTTTGTGTATCCGGGCAAATCCGCCGGTAGTCATACACAAGTCTGTTACATGGCTTCAAGATACAGGGTATCCGCCAAAGTAAATGTTGCGGTTCCGTTTGTGATTTCGGTTAGGCGGTCTGTGCAATGTTGAACAAAATTAAATTCAACAGGCATTTTCACCGTAACCTTTGAGGTATATTGAGTGTCGGTAATGCCGCAACTGTAATTTCTCGGAGAATTTACTGCTTTTGTTACGGCTGAAAGAAAGTTGTAATCTATCTCCGCTAAAATTTCTCTGTGCAAAATCATTTCGGTAAGGCCGGCCAGTTCTGCGGCTTTGCGTCCGCTTAGGCTGTAGGCCCGGGTCAATCCGCCGGTACCCAGCAGGATACCGCCGAAATACCTAACAGAAATCAGTATGGCGTTCTCCGTTTGGTTAGCCTTTAGAATATTAAGCAACGGAAGACCGCCTGTACCTGAGGGTTCACCATCGTCACTCATACGTACAATGTTGTCCGCTTGAAAGGCATAAACCACGTGCCGAGCTTCTTTATGGTTTTTGCGAACGGTTTCAAGCAGGTTCCAAGCGTCGTCCTCACGCTCTATGGGTGAGGCTATGCCTATAAATCTTGATTTCTTTTCGGTTATTTCATATTCTCCGTAATTTTTAAAGGTAACATACCTGTCTTTCATATATATGCTCCCGTCGGATAAAAAGGCTTGCCGGAAACTATCCCGACCTTTTTACGTAACCCCGGTTTTGGGAGTTACAAATCTATTATATATTCTGTCCGATAACCGGTTTCTGTGCAATTAAATTGTTGGAAAATTTATTATAACATATGTCGAAATGTTTTTGAACAATATTAATACATTTCTTTTCAATTCAAGAAAAGTAAACCACAAATCAAATAAAAAATACAAGCATAATTTCCACCACTACAAAGCAACCCCATTTTCACACGAAAATTTCTTTTATCACTCCTTTTTCCCAACAAAAAAAGCTGCCCGGAGACAGCAATGGCTTTAAGCTATGTTTGATTGTTTTACGCTTGTTATTGTGGGCATATCGTCCAAAACATCAAGCATTGTAGCAGGGGTAACGGTGTTGTCGCTCATAACCTTGATAATTTCGTAAGCCTCGTTAAGCTCGAAAGTGAGGTTTTCCACACATTCCCGTTCCGTAGGTTGCCCCGGCGAGGACAGTTCTATTGCAACGCCGTACAGTATCTTTTGGTTTTTGTGCAAATAAAATTTTCGGGTGATAAAATATTTTAACTGAATTTGCTTGCCGTCTTCGGTGATAAGATTACACACCTTTGTCATTTGTGCGGATAGCATTGCTTGCTTGTTCCCCCAGTCCTCTTTGGTTTTTGAGTTTATTAGTATAAGCTAATTATACAGCCCGGACCGGTGATGTAAATTAAAAGAATTCGCAAAATTTGACAATGATTATAGTGCGGCAGTTTCCTCAAAGGTTTTCAGCTTGTTGAAAATTTCGTCTGTAGCGTTGATTTCCAGGTAATAGCCCTCTTCCCTGTGTTCGGATTTAAGGATTTCGCAGGTTTTATGAACCTGATTAATAAGATTACCTTGATTATAGGGTACTATTACCCGGATAGTACGCTTAAATTTGGATAATTCCTCTTCCATTACAGCCGCCAGTTCTTCTGTGCCTTGGCCGGTATGGGCAGATACTGAAATAGTACGGGTGGCTTGTTTATCTAAGGGTAAGGGGTATTCCGGCTGTAAATCTATTTTATTGAAAACGGTGATTATGGGCTTTCCTGTGGAGTCCAACTCCTCAAGGGTTCTGTAAACCGCTTTCATTTGCTCGTCTCGGGTAGGAGATGAGGAGTCCACCACGTGTATTAAAATATCCGCATAGCGTAATTCGTCCAAGGTGGCTTTAAAGGCTTTTACCAGACCGTGAGGCAGTTTTTGAATAAAGCCTACAGTGTCCGTAAGTAGGCCTTCGGTGCCGTTGGGTAGTTTTATGCGGCGTGTTACAGTGTCGAGGGTTGCAAAAAGTTTGTTTTCAGCCAAGACTCCGGCTTGGGTAAGGGTGTTCATAAGAGATGATTTTCCGGCGTTTGTGTAGCCCACCAGTGCCATTATGGGAATACGGTTTTTCTCACGTTTTTCCCGTTGAACTTTTCTGCGAATTTCCAGCTCTTTCAGTTCGTCGGTAAGCTCGGTTAAGCGTTCTCTGATTTTTCTACGGTCCTGCTCCAGTTTCTTTTCACCGGGGCCTCTGGTGCCTATACCGCCGCCCAGACGGGACATTTCCTGACCTGCACCGATAAGGTGGGTTAGATTGTAACGATATTGAGCCAATTCCACCTGTAATTTACCTTCGGCGGTTTGGGCGTGACGTGCAAAAATATCAAGGATAAGCATGGTTCTGTCCATAACTTTGGTTTCAAGCATTTTCTCCATATTGCGTTGTTGAGAGCTTGAAAGTTCGTCGTCGGCTATAACTCCGGTGGCTCCGGTGCTTTCTATCAGTTCTTTCAATTCCTCAAGCTTGCCTTTACCGAAATAATGCTTTGTGTGGGCACGCTCAAGGTTTTGCACCATTTCGCCCAGAACTTCGGCGCCTTGGGTATCCACCAATTGGCGTAATTCGTTCAGGCTGTCTTGCATAGTCATTATGCCGGAGCCGTCATCCACGCCTATTAGGATAACCCGCTCCTTTTGTTCTTCTGTTTCATACATTCGGTCAACCTCCTTGTTGCTGATGTTTGGAAAGGGAGAAAACCTTTTTCCGTGACGAAAAAAGGTCTGCTCCCTTGAAAAATATATTATTTAGCACATTAAAAATATTTGCTATCATTCGTGTCTAGGAATATTCGTGTAAAAGGATTATCCCGGTATTCCAATCTTCACGGGCTGACGTGTTATACAAATCTTGACTTATTGATTATACCGGTTACATAATCAATATTCAATTCTTATTATTATCTCACAACCCGAATCCAATTCTTCTACCAAATATTCCGTACTCATGCCGGAATTGTTCATGGAGTCTACGGCTTGTCTTATGGTATTGGTGAAAATACGGATGTCGCTTAGGCAGCGTTTCATTTTTTGCACTTGTTTGGGTGGTTTTAGCATTTGTTCCACAAGGGCTTCCGTGCGTTTTACGGTTAGGCCTTCGTCAATAATTTTATGTACTGCGTCCAGCTGTTGCTCCAGGTTTTCCAGGCGAAGCAAGGCTCGGGCGTGGCGTTCGGTTAATTCGTTTTCTACCAATTTTTTTTGGATAATTTTCGGCAATTTCAGAATACGGATTTTGTTGGCTATGGTGGATTGGCTTTTCCCCAATTTTACCGCCAGTTCTTCTTGGGTTATGGAATAATCGTGCATTAGGTTTAGGAAACCTTCGGCTTCTTCCAGATAATTTAGGTTTTGGCGTTGAATATTTTCTATAAGGGCTATAACTGCGGATTCTTCGTCGTTTATATTGACGATAATAGCCGGGATATAATCAAAACCTGCCAAAATGGAAGCTCTTAATCGGCGTTCGCCGGAGACCAGTTCGTAGCTGTAGTCGTTAAGGCGACGGACGGAAATCGGTTGGATAACGCCATGTTCCATAATGGATTTTGCCAGCTCTGTCAGGCCGGAGGAGTCGAAGAAACGCCGGGGTTGGTAGGGATTGGGCATAATTTTATCTACCGGGATATATAGAATCTCACGGTCGCTTGCTACCGCCATACTGTCCATATTAACATCTCCTTCGTGGCAATTTACCGAGGTTTTTCTTAAAAGACTAAAAGATTAAAAGATTAAAACCTTGAGGGAAACTTTTTCTGAAGAAAAAGTTTCCCTCAAACTCCCTTCAAAAAGACTTTAGCAATAGGGCTTGAATGGGGTTAAGGTTTCTTGCTTGATAAAATTTTATTAGTTTTCATCTTTATTTGTTAAGAAAAAACCGGTATTGTTTCATATTTATAAAAAATATATAAAATTTGAGAAATAGGGTTAAAAGGTATGTTTGTTTACCTTTTGGGGCTTGTCCTTGGTTAAAGGATAAACAAAATCCCGTGTTGGGATTAAGAAACTATTACATAATTATTTCCCATATATTCCTTATAAATAATACCACGAATTTGACCCGGGTAATTAATTGTTCGAATATTCAGAATTGTTTTTTTGGGGCAAAATATTTAAGTTTTCTCTATGCTTTTATAGGATTCTTTGACACTATTCCCGGCTTGCGAGGATATTTGCTTGGGGTTTGGTGTATCTTGTCTATAGAAATTAGTGTGTGGGTAATGTCGGTAAAAGGTATGGTATAGGTCAACACTTGGGATATTTCGCCGCCAAGAATTTTTACTGCGGGCTTGGCCTCGTTTAGTTCTTCGGTAACGTCCGGGCCTTTCATGGCTATAAGCCTGCCGCCGAGCTGTAAAAATGGCAGGCAGTATTCCGCAAGGACGTTTAGGCGTGCCACGGCCCGGGTAAAGCACACGCCGTAGTTTTCCCTGTGTTCCTTGGCTTTAGCGGCGTCCTCCGCACGGGCATGAAGGGTTTTTGCGTTTTCAAGGTTCAGGCGGGAAATAACGTCCTCTATAAAGTTCAGCTTCTTGTTTACGGAGTCCAGCATGGTTAAGTTCATGGATTCTGTGACTATCTTAATAGGCAGGGACGGGAAACCGGCTCCCGTACCTATATCTATTGCGGTGAAATTTCCTTCGGGCAATAATTTTACCGGGCTTAGGCTGTCTACAAAGTGCTTGAGGACCACCTCTCTCGGTTCGGTTATTGCCGTCAGGTTTAGGTATTGATTTGTTTCAAGGAGCATATCCCTGTATGTCATAAGGTCCGAAGCCTGTTTGGGGCTTAGTTCCAAGCCTTGTTGCCGGCAGGCTTCGTACAGTAAGTTTTCAAGCTCATCATTCTTTTTCGATGCTGTAAATTTTCCATTTTCCAAATTTATCCGGTTCCTTTACCAAGTACAGATGGACTATGCTTCTGTCCTTGTCTAAAATTAAGATGGAATTGCTTTTGCAGTTTTTAGGCGATTTATTAAACTCGACCTTTATCAAATTTTTATAGTCTATCTTTTCGGCGAAGAATCTGGAGAGTTCGTCAAGGTCAAAATCGTTGGCAAAGTTTTTGCTGATATAAACTTTGGCATCGTCGTGTTGCCATTTGGAGAGGGCTTCCAGAAACTGTTCCACCGTATGGTATTCTTCCGAATAATTGATATATAATGGTTTATAGAGGGATTTTGCCACAGGAAGGCGGAATCCCACATCACCTGTCTTTAAGGGTAAAAAATATCCACATTTTACCAATGCTCTTTCCTCCTGTTGATTTTCCGGCTAAGGTTTGTGCTGTTTCTTTCAGCATTATAAAGAAAAAATAAGGGTCTGCTTAGACAAAAAAACAGCACAAAATAAATTCGCAAAGGTTGCCGGGTGTATGTATACTAATTC
>CAYMOU010000084.1:0-11474 GCA_964392115.1 uncultured Defluviitaleaceae bacterium
ATACTTGCACAAATTATTATATCATATTTGTAACTAATATGAAAGATTTTAACATACAAAAATTAGTTTACTTAACATTTTCTTATAAATATGTGTAAATTTTATGTAAAGCAGAATATAAATTCCATTTAATTACTAAATATTACATCCTACTAAAATAAAGGTGATTAATAAAGTGTTTGAATGTAGTTGCTTTTTTGATATAATAGTCAGCGGCAAAGCTATATATACAAATAAATGCACAAAATATTTATTAATACACTGCGGATATATAGTTGTTTTTCCCAATTAATATTATTTCTTAATAACTGAATCGGTTTTTATAATTAGGGAGAGTGTTATGTTAGATTACAGGTTTGAAACATTTTTGGTCTTGAGCAAGTTGGGTAGCTATACCAAAACCGCTCAGTACCTACATATAACACAACCGGCTGTATCGCAACATATAAAATATTTGGAAGAATACTACGGCTGTAAATTATTCTATTATGAAGGCAAGACCCTAATGCTTACCCCACGGGGTAAAATGCTAAACGATTTTGCCGTTACAATGAATTCGGACAGCATAAGAATAAAAGAATTGATGAACAAGGAGGAGTTCAAGAGCCTTCCGTTGGAATTCGGTGTAAATTTAAGCATAGGCGAATACGTAATGCCAAAGGTAATAAAAAAATTAATAAAAATATATCCAAACCTAAGTATTACAATGATAGTTAACAACACACAAAACCTGTTGGAAAAATTAAGGGACGGAGAGCTGAGCTTTGTTATACTGGAAGGATATTTCGATAAATCAAGGTATGATTTTGAAGTATTGTCCGTTGAAAGTTTTATACCGGTTTGCTCTTCGGATTATCCCCTTGCAGATAAAAAAATAAATTTTAAGGAGATTTTAAACCATAGACTGTTTGTACGAGAAAAGGGTTCGGGCGTAAGAAATGTTTTTGACGAAATACTGTACGAAAACAATTACACTCCGGAAAATTTCGAGAATATAACCGTTATAGGTAATACCAATGCAATAAAACAACTGGTATCCGAAGGTTTGGGCATAAGTTTTTTATATAAAACATCTGTTGTAAACGAAATTGAAAGAGGAGATTTACGCCAATTACAAATAGAAAACTATCAAATGAAGCATTATTTCAGCTTTGTTTATTTAAAGAACAGCCTCAATAAAATAGAATATTTGAATTGGTTAAGGTTTTTTAAAGAAACTGTAAATTCCTGATAAAATTACACATTTTACATTATATTTATTGTAAAAAACAATCCGTATGTTATAATAGAGACATAATACTAATTCCATTTAAGACAATAGGTAAAAATTTGCAACTCAGACAAAGATTCAAGGATAATTTGCAAATTTTTAACCTTCGTTATATGGAATTAGTATAAATCATGTTTTTCGATACTCTAAAAATTCTAATACAGGGGGTCATAAAATGAGTATGGAAATATTGTTAATGACAATAGGGAGGGTGGAATTTAACATGGAATTAATATGGATAGTCTTAGGCGTTATCTTGGTTTCTGTCTTTTTGGCAATATCCTACATAAAAGCACCGCCGGATATAGCTTACATAATTTCCGGCTTTAAAAAAGGTAAAGACAAAAACAGCGGTGCCAGAATTATTGTGGGTAGAGCAACTATCAGGATTCCCTTTTTCGAAAGGATAGACAAATTAAGACTTAACCTTATGCAGGTAGACATTAAAACCAACTCCGCCGTACCTACCAGTGAATATATCAACATTTTCATTGACGGCGTTGCCAACATCAAGGTAGCCTCCGACAAAGATTCTATACTTCGTGCCGCAGAAAACTTTTTAGGCAGACGCCAAGAAGAAATAGGCATTGTTGCCCAGCAAGTTCTCGAGGGCAATATGCGTGAAATTGTGGGACAAATGAAACTTTCGGACTTGGTGCAAAACAGGGACTTGTTTGCAGCAAAAGTCTTGGAAAATGCCGCCGACGACATGAGGAGAATGGGGCTTGAAATAATAAACCTTACTATACAAAACTTTGTAGACAAAGAAGGCATTATTCAAGACCTGGGTATAGATAACATTGCAAGAATCAGAAAAGATGCAGCTATTGCAAAAGCCAATGCTGAAAAAGACATAGCTGTGGCTCAAGCGACCGCTATGGAAGAAAGCAACAAGGCAAAGGCTCTGGCGGATATTAACATAGCTTTGCAAAACAAGGAAGTTGAAATTAAGAAGTCCGAGTTTAAGATAGACCAAGACGTAAAAAAGGCAGAAGCCGACGCCGCCTATGCTATACAAGAACAGGAACAACGTAAGAGCATAGAAACTTCATCGGTTAATGCAGACATTGCCCGAAGAGAACGTGAAGTTGAATTGAAAGAAAAAGAAATAGCTTTAACCGAAAAATCCTTGGATGCAGAGGTTAAGAAAAAAGCCGAAGCCGAAAAATATGCTATAGAACAACAGGCCCAGGCTGATAAATACAAACGTGAACAGGCTGCAATGGCCGCCAAAATCGAACAGGAACAACAGGCAGAAGCTGACAAAATCAAAGCCTCCGCTAAAAGGTTTGCCGATGAAGAAGAGGCAAAAGGTATAGAAGCCAAGGGCCGTGCCGAAGCAGAAGCAATCCTTGCAAAGGCAGAAGCTATGAAAGCCATGGGCGAAGCATCCGTATTGGAAATGTACCTTCAAGTATTGCCTGAAATAGTCAAAAATGCGTCCATACCTCTTGCTCAAACCGATAAGATTATAATGTACGGTGACGGCAATTCCACTAAACTTATCAAGGACGTAATGTCCTCCGCAAACCAAATAACCGAGGGCATTGCGGAATCCACCGGGATAGATGTTAAATCCCTGTTAAGTGGATTTATCGGCGGAAAGGCCGCATCAGACCTCAATTTAGGTCGTCAAAGTACTTCAACTCCATCAGAACCCACACAACCCGGCGATAACAATTAAAATACATAATAAAAAATGGTATAACTACGGGTTATACCATTTTTTTGTGTGCATTGATTAACTTGTTTTGTTTTTTATCTTATAGTAATGCCTATATAAAAATATGGGTGTAAATATAACAACGGCTAACAAAAGGGGTATACTGATTCTCACCCAAAACAAAATGAATTCCTTGAAAAAGTTTATGGTACCTGCGGCGGATTCATTAAACGCCATACTGATTTGAGAAGGCATATCCATAACAGCCGGGTTTTCGGTAACATATATTCGAACGTTAGAAACATTGTTGTCCTGTAAAGCCATTTGACCTTGTAAGTCTATAATCTCGGAATTAATTTGCGAAAGCCTGTCTTCCAAAGCTAAGGTATCGGCAACGTTGCCTGCGTTTTCGGTCAACATCACTTTGATACGCTGTTCTTCGTCCTGCTTTAAATTAATCCGGGATATTAAGGCTGAACTGTAACTTTCATCGTTGCTGTATTCCTCAACGCTTAACAGCACTTCTTTGTTATTATCAACAAAGGCTTCGATGCTGCGCTTTAAAACATCGTATTCACCGGTGGGAATTTCTACGGATACATAAAAGGTTTTAGCATTGTCAATATAGCTTTGCTCGGTAATGTTGGGTGTTAAGTTTAAGTCTGTAAACATAGCTTCTATGCCGGTGACAAAGCTTGCGTAATTGCCTGTACTTAGCTTGTATTCAGCGGTTTTTTTGATGGTATCGCCGGAGTTTACATAAATTTTTGCCGGTTCGGTCGAATTATTGTCGTAGATGTTGCCGGTTGTTGCCTCATCGGCATTATATTGGTATTGCATGGGTGCTTGTTGAGAATCGGAGGTAAGGCTCTCCGGTGGTTGCCCGGCAGAGGTGATGGAAACTATTCCCTCGTTCCCGTTGCCGGTCTGTTTTGGGGATTCAACCTCCATGTTATACATCTGTACAGAGCGTCCATATTCCGTAGCCACTTGCTCGTTTCCGGGCGGACTTTGTTTACCGCCCAAAATAAACTCATCGTTAACAGCACTGCTTTTCCCAAATAACATCAGCCCAACAGTAGAAACTACCATAAGGGCGGCGAAAGTATAGGCAAAGGCACCGGCAAGTCTGCGGAAGAAAGGTATTTTTACGACTTTCTTAGGATGCACCTGCATTATTCGTTTAGCCGGCGTGGATGGTGTTTTTTCCATAAACAACTGCACTTGCTGCTCTTGGCGGTGCAGTTTTTCCATCAGTTCGTCGTGATAACCTTCCGGCAGTTCAACCTTGGACAACTCTTGCAAGTCATTGAGAAGGGCTTGCATTTGTTCCAATTCGCTTTTGCAACCGGGGCATTTATCTATATGAGCCAAAAAATCCGCTTTTTCTTCTTTGTTTAATTCGTTGTCCAAGAACGCCGTGATAATCAGCTTATATCTCTCACAATCCACTCTGTTACCTCCTTCCATCTATAATAACGTTATTTTGAGAGTTTTGTTCCTTCTCGTACAATTGTTTTAATCGGCGTCTTGCACGTGATAATCTTGATTTTACCGTTCCCAAGTTACTGTTGGTTACCTCCGCTATTTCGTTATAACTCATTCCCTGTATATCCCTTAATACTATTAAAGTCTTGTAATCGTGAGAAAGCTTGTGTATAGCCGAAACCAATTCCTTTTGTTTTTCCGATTCTATGGCGCTTTCTTCCGGGGTGCTTTCTTTTGAAGGGATTTGTATAATTTTAAGCCCCTCTTCGCCGTCCTTTGTTTCGTCCAGACTGACGGCTTCTTTCCGCCGGCGTTTACGCAGCTCGTCTATACAAGTATTTGTTGTTATTCTGGCTACCCAGCTTTTGAAATAAGTAATGTTGGAAAATTCATGCAGATTTTTGTATATCTTAATCAATACCTCTTGGGATATATCCTTGGCATCTTCGCTGTTTGGCAACATTCTGTAAGCAATGGCATACACGAACTTTTCGTACCCCAGGATTAATTGCTCAAATGCTCCCATATCTCCTTCGGTGGCTTTTATCAGTAAGTAAGCTTCATTATCCAATTCCTTCGCTCCTTCTTTCCTTTCTGTTTGAGAATCGTCCTTAATTCTTTATTATAATACCAAATTTTTTGTTATTTAACAACAGCTTCCTAAAACACATAAAAGTTTCACAGTGATAGAAGGTTGTAAAGCGGTAACGGTTGATATATAATTAATATGAAACATTGCTTCAATTTAACGGGTCTGCAAGCCTAAAACAACAAATCACACATATGTACTTTGATAGCATAAGATAAACACCTATAAGTATGGAGGAAAAAATGAACGAGCAAAAAAAATTAACCCCTGAACAAATTAAAAACGTTAAAGGTATGGGATTTTTACATAACAGAGGAACCGGCTCTTTTTCGGGCAGGGTAATTACGGAAAACGGCGTTTTAACGGCTAAGGATATGGCGGTTTTGTCTCAAGCGGCGGAAAAATTCGGTAATGGCAAGGTTACCTTTACCGTCAGAATGACCTGTGAATTACCGGGCATAGAGTACGATAACATAGAACCCTTCCGTGAATTTTTGGCGAAAGAAGGCCTGCAAGTCGGCGGAACAGGCCCTAAAGTGCGCCCCATCGTAGCCTGCAAGGGAACCACCTGTGTTTACGGGCTTTACGATACTCAAGCTATGGCAAAGGAAATACACAAGCGTTTCTTTGAGGGATATTCCAAAGTTATGTTGCCTCATAAATTTAAAATTACTTCCGGCGGCTGCCCGAATAATTGTGCAAAACCGGACTTAAACGACGTGGGCTTGGTTGGTCAACGCATACCCAAGTTTAAAGCCGAAGATTGTAAAGGCTGCAAGAAATGCGTGGTCAGTGAGGGTTGCCCTATGAAAGCGGCTACCCTTGATGACGGAAAATTATCCATAGACGAAAACATCTGCAACAGTTGCGGTAAATGCACCAGAACCTGTACTTTCAAAATTTTTGAAGATAACGAAACTTTATATAAAGTCTACGCCGGCGGTAAATGGGGTAAACAAATCCGAGTTGGTACTCCCATAAGCAAATTGTTCACCAAAGAAGAAGCCCTTGATGTAGTTGAAAAATGCATCCTCCTCTTTAAAAAAGAAGGCATTAAAGGCGAACGCTTCGGCGATACCATAGACCGCATAGGTAAAGAAAAAGCCGATGAATTACTTATTTCAGACATTTTGTTAAACGAAAAAGAAGAAATAATTAATTCCTGAAACTATAATTAATAATCTACATATAAAAAAGCCGACAAATCGGCTTTTTTTAATCCACTCAAACAGAATAACGAAATGCACCAAATGCACCAAATGCACCAAATGCACCAAATGCACCAAATGCATCGAATACCTTTAATACAATGTAGGGTCGGGGCTCTGCTCCGACCGCTCTACGACCACGGCAACCTTTATCTTTCATCCATCCAATCCACAAAAAAGAGGAGTGCCACGAAACCGCAAGCACTCCTTATACTAATTCCTTATTTAATGAAGGTTTAATGAAGGATAAAAATTTGCAAATTATCCTTAAATCTTTGTCAAAATTGCAAGTTTTTATCTACTGTTTTAAATGGAATTAGTATTAATAAGGGGTTTTGGAAATGAAATTGTTAATTACTGATTTGCAATTAGTATAAGTCTATTTTACGCAATTTATGCTTTTCATCAAGCGCAAAATATTGTCAACGGTAAACTCTAAATTTTTAGCACTGTGAACCTTACTTTGGGCAAATTCCATGGGAAGCTTGTTTATGGTGAATATGGAGCCCACACCCATTTCATAAGCTTGTTCTATGTTATCATCCTCACCGCCCACAATTACCGTTAAGGGTACGTTTTGTTTCCTGGCCCGTTTTGCAACGCCTATAACAACCTTGCCACTAAGGCTTTGCGTATCTATCTTTCCTTCGCCTGTAAAAATCATATCCGCATGGGCAATTCCCTTATCAAAATTAACCGTATCCAATACTGTCTCTATGCCATTTGCAAACGTGAACCAAAAAAATACCAACATTCCGGCACCCATTGCCTCGGCAGCCCCGGAACCGGGAACGAAGCTTATATCGCTGCACAAGTCTCTTGTAATAATTTTGCTCACATGCATCAAGCCTTGGTCGAGGCTCTCTACCATTTCCGGGTTAGCGCCTTTTTGTGGGCCGAATATGTAAGCTGCACCTGTTTTGCCGTACATGTGGTTGTCTATGTTGCACATGGTAATTATTTCTACCGTTTAAGTCATTAGATTTTTGGGAAATGTCTATTCTGTCTATTTCTGCAAGGGTTACGCCTGTGGGTACAAGAGCCTTGTGAAACTTTACGCCTACAGCGGCTGCGGCACCTGTACCGTCATCATTGGTAGAACTTCCGCCAAGTCCCACGATTATTTTTTAATGCCCTCTTCGGCGGCGGCAAGAATTAGCCGGCCCACGCCAAAGGTTGTGGTTTTACCGGGGTCTTTTCTGTCCTCTGCAAGGGTAACCCGGCACAGCTTGCCAATTCAATAACGGCGGTGGATCCGTCGTTTAAAATGCCATAAAATGCTTCCACATCCTCGAAATATGGATTTTCAACGGTTAGGTATTACTTTTTGCCGCCTACGGCAGACAGAAAGCAATCAACGCTGCCTTCACTGCCGTAGGCAACGGGTATGGAGACAACATTGCAATCGCTGTAATGCTATTTGATTTTCCGGCTGATAATATTGTAAATTTGCGCAGAACTTAAAGTTCCTTTAAACGAATCGGGTATTAATACCGCTTTTTTCATATACGTCTCCTGTAAAGAATATTTTTCGGTTCAACCGGTAAGTTGTCTATGAACAAATCTTGAGGGAAACTCCTATTGAAAAGTTTCCCTCAAATTTATGCGTTAATATTTAGATTACGATTACAGACACACCGTCCGGTATAGCCAGAATTTTGGCGTCCTTTTGGCCCAGAATTTCGTCTGCCTTTTGTACGGCTTCTTCTATAGAATGGGCCGGTATCATATGAAGCTCTTCAACCAATTGGTCGGGAGCATCGGAAACGTAAACTACTTTCGAATTCATAAGTATACGGGCGAAAATTTGGGATTGCCATTGGTCAACTATGGTTTCGGTGGCTTTTGTGGAAAGGAAACTTTCCATTAATTTAAGAGCGTCTTTTTCTTCCCTAAAGGTCTTGTGGAAGGCGCTGCCGCCGTGACCGTCGTTGGATTTGGCAAGCATAATGATTACGCCGCCTTTGTTAAGGGTGGCTTCAGCGGCGGTCATGCCTTTTACAGCTTGATAAATATTTTGGTCAAGAGGATAACCGCCGTTGGTGGTGATAACTATATCCGAGGGTAAACTTTTTACCTTACATTTGCTGCAAAGGAATTCACGGCCTTGAATGTGGGCAAGGTCGCAGTCTCCGGCTACGGCATAAATGGCTTCCTTGTCGGAATTGATAACAACGTTGCAAATAAAGTCAAGACGGGCAATTCTTGCACCGTAAAGCATATCAACGTGAATGGGGTTTTTATCTATAATACCGGTTCTGGCGTATTCGCTGGAAATAAAGTCGGCGTTGTGGTTGTATAAAACGGTTTTGCGGCTTGCAATACCGGGAAGTACGCTCTTTCTGCCTCCGGAGAATCCCGCAAAGAAGTGGGGTTCTATAAAGCCTTCTGCAACCAGAAGGTCGGCTTCAATTGCCATTTTATTAATAATCAAATCGCCGCCTGAAGGAAGCTTACCAAGGTTTACCAGCATGGACTCGTCGTCGCAGTCATGAATATAAATTTTCTCATTTTTAACGATGTCTTCGCCGAATTTGCCTATTAATTCTTCCTTGGTGGTTTCTCTGTGACAGCCTGTGGAAATAAGGAAGGTAATATCCGCATCGGGGTTGCCTTTTCTTATTTCTTCAAGAATTAAGGGCGCTATAACTTTGGAAGGCACCGGGCGAGTATGGTCGCTGGCGATAATAACTACTTTGTTTTTACCCTTAGCCATTTCGCAAAGGCGTGGCGTGCCGATGGGGTTTTCAAGGGCTTTGCGTACCAATTCGGTTTGAGAAAGTTCCGGCTTGTAGTGATGCATTTCGGAGACAAGCTCTCCGGCGAATCTGTTTTCTGGTATATCGTAAGTTAAATAATCTGTTCCGTAAGGAAATTTAACGGTAGGCATGGTTTTTCCTCCTTTATTTGAAAAGCACTTTGAAGATTATAATTTTTCGCCGATTTCTATTGCTTTTAGTAGACTTTCTTCGTTAGCCGTAAGTTTCCCGGCTATGTCAAATGCGGTGCCGTGGTCGACAGAGGTTCTTACAACATCCAGTCCTACGGTAATGTTTACGCCGCTGTCAAAGGCAAGCAGTTTTAAGGGAATATGACCTTGGTCGTGATACATGGCAACCACTATGTGGTATTTTCCTTTTAAAGCCTGTAAAAATACCGTATCCGGCGGAATCGGCCCGTATACGTCCATACCGGCTTTTTTGCATTCGTTTACAGCCGGGATAATTTCGGTTATTTCTTCGTCTCCGAAGATGCCGTTTTCGCCGGCATGAGGGTTAAGCCCGGCTACAGCTATGCGTGGTTTATCATAACCGGCCTTGGTCAAGGTGTTATGAGCCAGCATGATTACTTGACATATTCTCTCCTTCTTAGCTGCATCACAGGCTTTTCGCAAGGAAACATGAGTGGAAACGTGAATTGTTTTCAGTTTGTCGCTCCAAAGTAGCATGGCGTATGAATCGCCTTTTAAATATTCTCCGAAAATCTCCGTATGGCCGGCAAATTTGTAGCCTGACAAATGCAGGGCTTCTTTATTTAAGGGCGCCGTAACCACCGATGATATTTCTTTATCTAATGCAAAATCTATGGCGGCTTTTACGCTTAAAAAGGCGCATTTCCCACCGGTTTCGGAGACTTTGCCTATCATGCCGGGGTCAAAGGTTATGGGGTTTGCATCAAAAATATTAACGCAATCCGTAAGGGTCTCGGAAGCGGCTTTTACCGGATTAAATTTTAAGCCGTAACCCAGTAATTTATTGTAATGCTCCAACACATCCAAACTCCCGAAAACTATACACCTTCCCAAATACTCGGGGTGTTTATGCAAGGCTTTTAAGGTGATTTCGGGGCCTATACCAAAGGGATCGCCCATAGTTAAGCCGAAAACTCTCACAAAACCACCTCCTTAATCTTACGCATACTGAAACTGACGGCATCCTCCTTGCCAAAGGCACCGGCCTTTGTGATAACCTTTAATCCGTCAAAGTCTCCGCCTTTAAGGCTCATCATGGGTATACCCAAGGATACCTCGGTCAAAACAGAGGAACCCACGGAATTAAGCTCGTTGAAAAAGCCTATGGCGGTGTCTCCACCGGTGAGAAAAACGCCCGAAACCTTAACTTTGGTAAGAATTTCCTTTGAGGCTTCCGCCAACTTTTTCTGAATGAAATTCCCTATTTCCTCGTTGCTCACGCCGGATTTTTTGCCGGTTTCGTTGGTAAGTTCATGCTCTTCGGCATCGTAGGAAGATGAGGAGCATAAAATCAGGTCTTTGCCTGCTTTTAATGTCTCCTTAGCTGCGGAAACATAGTCTTTTATATCCTTGCCGGTTAATATTTCATGAAAAGGCACCTTTATTACGGATATGCTGCTTTGTTCCGCAAATTTTACTTGGCTTCTTGTAACCGAACTTACACTGCCCACCAAACCCAAGGCCGGCGGAGCTTTTCTTTCCTCGTCAAACAAAATATCTGCCATTGCCGCCGAGCCAATCCAAAGAATGCGTTTTTGGGTAGCTAAGGCGGAGACGATGATATTTTTCATGTCTGCGTTGGTAAGAGCATCGAAGGTATATATTCTACCTTGAGACAGATTGATTTTGTTTCTCTGACCGAGTTAAGGTTGATGTGGGTAACAGACTCCGTAAAAACTTTGCTTAAAATAGCCTGTAAATTATCTTCCATAACCGGGTTTTTCGGGTCTCTTGCAAGCTCGGTTTGGGTTATGGGCGTTCCGTTAAGCAGGTGAATTCCTTCAAGGGTAGTGCGGTTAAGATCGGGCAGAGCCGGGGCAAAGATTATAAGCTCGCTTTTGCAACAGTTATCCACAGCCTTGACTTCGTGGGCTATGTTGCCACGCAAGGTAGAGTCAACCTTTTTCATGATATATTTAAAAACGGATAAATCTATATCTTTTACAAGACCGGACACTTTATTGAAGGCTTCCTCCGGAGACAGGCTTCTGCTTTCCGTATCCAGCACATAAGAATTTTCGTTATTGATAAGTTCAGTTGAAAACACCACATCGGTGGGCACTCCTCGGCGTTTTAATTGAACGCCGGTGTCGTTGGCACCGGTAAAATCATCTGCAACTATTAAATATCTGTTCATTAGCCGGCCTCCAAACATTTAGAAAATAATAAACCTTGAGGGAAACATCTTCCGGAGAAAAAGTTTCCCTCAAACACCCTGAATGTTAAATTGTACTAATTCCATATTTAATGAAGGATAAAAATTTGCAAATTATCCTTGAATCTTT
>CAYMOU010000085.1:0-10771 GCA_964392115.1 uncultured Defluviitaleaceae bacterium
TGAACCTCATCCTTACCAAGGATGCGCTCTACCTACTGAGCTATATCAGCAAATGCTGTTTTTATCCGGGTTTTGCGGTTTGTAAATCCTCTAAAACTGCTAAATTGCTGTCAAATTACTTATAATTGCTGTCACCCCGAGCGGATTAGGCTATCCCTTACCAAGGTAGCGCTCTACCTACTGAGCTATAGCAGCATGAAACCTGATTAGTGCAGGAAGATGGCCGATAAAATTCGGTAAAGAATTACTTTATCTCCAACACAGTTTCATATATTAACATATTTTTTAGCATGTGTCAAGTTTTTTTTGCTTAAGATTTTCAAAACTTTTCTGCGGACGCGTTGCAGGGCGTTGTCGATGGCTTTTTCGTCTTTGGTTATAAGCTTGGCGATTTCAATGTAACTTATTCCTTGAAGATAGAGTGTAAGGACGTTGCGTTCCAAGGAGCTGAGAGCCTTATTCAGGTTTTGTTCGATAAAGTCTTTTTCTTCTCTGCCGATGTATAGTTCCTCGGGGTTGGTTATGCGTTTTTCGTAAAGCAGGTCAAGGACGGTAAGCTCGGGTTCGTCGTTGAAAACTGCTTTGTTCAAGGAGACATAGGAATTAAGGGGCATATGTTTTTGTCTGGTGGCGGTTTTAATGGCGGTAATGATTTGCCTTGTGACGCATAGCTGGGCAAAGGAGCAAAAAGACACGGATTTATCCCCATTATAATCTCTGATGGCTTTATAAAGCCCTATCATACCCTCTTGAATTATGTCCTCTTTGTCCGCGCCGGTGATATAGTAGGCTTGGGCTTTGAGTTTAACAAGATTTTTGTACTTATGTATAATAAAATCTTGAGCTTGGCTGTCGTTATCCAGTTGTATAAGTTCAATCAATTCTTCATCGCTTAGACTTTGGTAGTTTATTGCTTGGTTTCTTTTGGTCAGAAGAGACACCCTCTTTTTGGAGACTCATATTTTTAAGCATTTCGGCAGTGTTTTTGTCCAAGTTGTCAATCAAAGGATTATTTTTGACCGGTCGGTATTCGGTATAGATTTTGCGTTGTTTTTCTTTAGCTTTTTTAACATGGGCTTCCAGTTCTCCGGCGGAGACTCTGTAAGCACCTTTGCTTAATATAATAATTTGCTCAAGGCTGTCGGAAGTAGCCACACGAACTATATGTGTAGCGGATAGGGACTGAGTTACTCTTTCGATGTAGTTGTCTGCGGTTTCCGCTTCTTTTGTGTAGACTATTTTGATGTTGTCATAGTAGAAAACGTTCTCCGTATTTCCGGGCACTTTATGGGCATCAAAAACAATTATGATGTTTAGCCCCGTAAAGCCCTGGTAATCGGAGAGCATTTCCAACAATTTCACCCTTGCCGACTCCAAAGAGGTTGCGGCAAGAGCTTTCAGTTTTTCCCAAGAAAAAATTATGTTGTAACCGTCTACAAGCAAAAATTCCGGTTTAGGTTCATAGCTCTTTGCCATAATCTGCCCCGTTTGATTGACGCCTTCTCACAACTTCATACATAAGTATACCTGCCGCTACAGAGGCATTTAATGACGAGATGGCACCATACATGGGTATTTTTACGGCAAAGTCGCATTTTTCTTTAACCAAACGAGAAACGCCGTTTCCTTCGCTTCCTATTACTATGGCAATGCTACCGTCTATGGGCGCTGAGTACATACTTTGACCGATTGCGTCGGCTGAGGCTATAAACAGGCCGGCTTTTTTAAGGTCGTTTATGGCGTTTGCTATGTTGCTAACCCTTGCAACGGGAACGTGAGAAGCCGCACCGGCTGAAGTTTTGCTTACTATGGGTGTTAAGCCCACAGAGCGTCTTTTTCCGATAATGATTCCGTGAACCCCGGAGGCATCGGCAGATCTGATAATAGCGCCGAAATTATGTGGGTCTGTTATGCCGTCCAAAATTAAGATGAAAGGTTTCTCACCTTTTTTAGCGGCTGCTTCCAAAATATCAGGGATTTCGGCATATTCATGGGCTGCGCAAATTGCGACTACGCCTTGATGAACGCAACCTTCCGAAAGCTCATCAAGTTTTTGACGAGGAACTTGTTGAACAAAGATGCCTCTTTCTTGCGCCTTAGCCATGATAACTTTCAGCGAACCTTCGGTTTCGCCGGTTTTAACGCAGATTTTTTCTATGACTACATCCGTATCAAAAGCTTCCATTACAGCACGTCTGCCCACAATCATACAGGAGTCTTCCGGTTGTTGTTTGGGCGATTTTTCGTATGATGGGGAGTGTTTTGGGGTTTCGTCGGATTTTCTCGGTGATTTTCCGAATTTTGCTTCAGGCTTAAATGGTGCCCTTTGCGTGGGTTTTGATTTTGAAGCAGGAATAAATCCTTGCTTTGAGTTGCCTTTTTTATTGCTGGGTCTACCTTTGTTTTTTCTCTGTTGTTCTCTCATATTCTGAAACACTCCCGGCTTTCTTTACATTATATTTTTTAATTTATCCGATAGTTTGCTAAATTCTCCGGAGTAAATTATGTTTAACAGCTTGTCCGTAAGAATCAAGGCCTTTTGAGCTTGAGCTACGGTGATTAAGTTTTTATCCAAAGCATGGGCGATTTCATCCAAGTCCAGCACCCTTACCGCTCCGTCCTCATACACCACCACATCAACCAGCAAATCCACGAATATGTAGGTATTTGTTTCGGGTTCGTATTGGGTCTCGATTATATCGCAATAGGTGTAAACGCAGTTGTTGTCTTTATCCAGCATTCTACTGACTTTAAACCCCGGCTCGGGATAATAGCAGGAAAGGCCGTGGGTAAAATCCTTGCGGGGTTTTAAAACGTCCCATTTTGTTATTATTGTGTCCTTATCCATGCTGACAATTACATCATCTTTTAACAATACCGTTTCGTCCGGTATGATTCTCTTTCGGAATAAGGTTGGTTTGCTCATAGTCTGCCCTCATGGTTAGTAATATAATTTACTTTATTATGCCTTTTTCCTTGGCTAGGAATATGATTTTATCCATCATCTCAGGTTGATCGGGTTTGTCCGTATCAAGCCATATTCCGTTGCATTGGTTTTTGAACCATGTAATTTGCCGCTTTGCGTAACGTCTGGTGTTTTGTTTTAGGGCTTCGGTAGCTTCGTCTAAACTAAGCTTTCCTTCCAAATATTCGGCTATTTCCTTATAACCCAGACCTCTCATGGAAACTAAATCTTTATTATACCCTAGATTAATTAGATTTTCAACCTCGTTTATTAATCCGTCTTGAAACATTTTGTCGGCACGAAGGTTGATTTTTTTGTAAAGTTTGTCTCTGTCCGCATTTAAGGTGAAAAAGAGCAGATTATATTTTGAGGAAAGTTGATTTAGCAATTTTTGTTGACGGTTATGCTCGGAAATTTTTTGCCCGGTTTGTTTAAAGTACTCCAAGGCACGAACCACACGTTTAACATTGTTAAAGTGGATTTTCTCTGCCGATTCAGGGTCAACCTTCTTCAGCAATTCGTGGAGAAATTCGTTGCCTTTTTCTTCTGCCAAATCAAACAACTCTTTGCGATATTCATAGTCGTTTTCCGATTCGCTAAAGTCATTGTCGTTAATAACGGCATTTATATAAAAGCCCGTACCGCCAACGATTATGGGCAGTTTTGTTTCCGAAATTTTATTTATACATTCCTTGCATTTTTCTTGATAATACGCCACGGAGCAGGTTTCGTCAGGCAAAAGTATATCTATCAAATGATGTGGTATGCCTTGCATTTCTTCCGTTGTGGGTTTGGCGGTGCCTATGTCCATGTATTTATAAACCTGCATGGAGTCGGCGGAGATAATTTCGCCGTTAATTTTCTTTGCCAACTCTATGGAAAGGTTGGTTTTTCCCACGGCAGTGGCTCCGGCTATTACGATTAAAGGTTGTTTCATAAGTTCACCATAATATTCTTTAGCTTGTAGGATTAGTATTAATTATACCCTTTTAAAGCGTTTTTCTAACTCGTACTTTGTTATTTCCACTATTGTGGGCCTGCCATGAGGACAGGTAAAGGGTTTTTCGTGTTGAAGCATACTTTCAATCAGGGCTTTAGCTTCCGGATAGGATAATTTATCATGAGCCTTAACGGCGGCTTTGCAGGATATGGTGGCTATTACGTCTAATTTTAATTCATACAAGGAATCCACAGAGCCTTCTACAGTACTCAGTTTATCTATGATTTCAAGAAAAAACCCCACACCCGTTGTCTCCTTAATACAAACGGGAACAGCCGTCAAAGCGTAGTCATTTCCCAAAAACTCTATACCGTAGCCCATTTTTTCAAGCAATTCTATGTTATCCTCTAAAACTTCCCTTTCAAACACGCTTAAATTCAGCACAATAGGTTGTAACAAAGTTTGTGAAACCGGGGTTCCGGCTTCATAACTTTTGCACAGGTCTTCAAACAGCATTCTTTCATGTGCGGCGTGTTGGTCTATTATAAACATAGAGCCTTTGCTTTCGATTATCCAGTATGTGCCAAAGACTTGTCCTACTATTTTATAGGATTCGAATTCCTTGTTCAACGGCGTTTCCGCTGTGTTGACGGTGTTTTTGAAAGGTGGCAATATGGAGGTAAATGCCTTAAATTCGTCTGTAAAGGTTTCTGTAGCGGAAATATTTTTTACATTTGATTGGGTCGAAACCGGTTCCGCTTCCTTTTGTTCAGCAAAAAGGGTTCTTTCCTTTAAATAAACTACAGAATCGTCATCATCATTGCCTTTTACCTTTTTTATATAGTCCGAATATTCCACCGTTTCCGAATTATCCCTGATAGGGTAAGCGGTTTCGTTTTTATTACTTTGCAATTCCTCAAAAGTACCCTGTTTAAATATTTTTTTTAGATCCTCGTCCTTTAAAAACGGGTTATTGGTTTTTTCCGGTTTAAAACCGAAGGACGGTATTAATATTTGTTTTTCCAGTGCCTTTTCAACAGCTTTTGTAATTAAATCGAAGATGGCTTTTTCGTTACTGAAACGGATTTCCAGCTTGGACGGATGAACGTTAACGTCCACCAAGCTTGGGTCTATATCCATCTTAATTATATAGAAAGGAAATTTCCCACCTGGCAACAGGGTAGCATAAACCTTTTCAGCGGCCTTGCTGACCAATTCATTCTTTATAAAGCGACCGTTTATAAAGAAATGCTCGTGGGTGCGATTTCCTCGGTTCAATTCGGGCTTGCCCACCAAGCCGGTAACACGAATGCCGTCTTGTTCATAATCCAAATCCACAAGGGATTTAACCGTATCACTGCCGAAAATTTGAAGTAGAGTGGTTTTTAAGTCACCGCTTCCGTTGGTTTGCAGTTCGGTTTTTCCGTTTATATATTTAAAGGCTATATGAGTGTTGCCTATGGCTAATTTGTTAATCATATCGTAAATATACCCTGCTTCTATAGCCGACCTTTTCAGGAATTTTCGTCTTGCAGGGGTATTATAAAATAAATTACGGGTAATTATGCTTGTTCCCGAGGTCATACCGATTTCACGTTGGGAGACGATTTCTCCGCCGTGGATTTCCAATTTACAGCCGGTATCTTCGTCAGCGGTTTTTGTGTTAATTTCCACCTGCGAAACCGAGGCTATACTGGATAAGGCTTCACCCCGAAAGCCCAAACTGCGTATGCTTTCCAAGTCTTCTATGCTTGTTATTTTGCTGGTAGCATGGGCCAAAAACGCCGTAGAGACTTGCTCCTTGGGTATGCCCTTGCCGTTATCCGTAACCCTGATTTGCAGTATACCGCCGTCTTTAATCTCGACGGTAATACTGTCAGCCTTAGCGTCTATGGAATTTTCCACCAATTCCTTGATTACGGAAACCGGTCTTTCTATAACCTCGCCGGCGGCTATTTTGTTAATCATAGCGGTATCCAGAACTTTAATCATTTGTTTCCTCCGTTACCGGCGTACTTTTGCTGTAATTCGTATAATTTTGCCAAAGCTTCACGGGGTGTAAGGGAATCTGTGTCTATACTTAGCAATTCCTTGATACACAGTGTTTCGGGAATAGGTTGCTTAATTTCCGGTGCCGGGGCATTCATTTTAGCCTTAATTGAATGCTTCTTTGTAATATCCGCAGAGTTTAATATATTTAACAGGGATTTGGCACGGCTGATAACATTTTCCGGAATGCCGGCAAATTTCGCCACCTGTATACCGTAACTGCGGTCTGCCGCACCACGAAGGAGTTTCCGCAGAAATACCAAATCTTCGCCCTGCTCTGTGGCACTGATACAATAATTAACCACACCGTCCAATTTACCCTCAAGCTCCGTCAGCTCGAAATAATGAGTTGCAAAGAGGGTTTTTGCTCCTATTTTAGAGGAAATATATTCAAGCACAGACCATGCTATGCTCAATCCGTCATATGTGCTTGTTCCACGGCCTACTTCGTCCAAAATCAATAGGCTGTTTTGGGTGGCGTTATTCAGAATATTGGCTATTTCCGTCATTTCAACCATAAATGTGCTTTGCCCGGTTGCCAAATCATCCGAGGCACCTACACGGGTGAAAACCCTGTCTACAACGCAAATATTCGCCTCACTTGCCGGCACAAAACATCCCATTTGAGCCATTATTACCGAAAGGGCAACCTGTCTCATATAGGTGGATTTACCTGCCATGTTGGGGCCGGTAATAATGGAAAGCCTGTTTGCCTTGTTATCCAAGTAAACGTCGTTTTCCACAAAGCCCAAGTCGATTATTTGCTCCACTACTGGGTGTCGCCCATCTTTTAAGTAAATGATTCCATCGCTGTTCAATTTTGGCTTAACATACCTGTTTTTATCGGCCGTATAAGCAAAACTCAACAGCACATCCAAAACACCTATAATATAGGAAGTAAGTTGTATTCTCTCGATTTCTTTTGACAGGTTGTCACGCAATTGCCTAAATACCTGCTGCTCCAACTCCTGAGCCTTTTCTTCCGGCGAAAGTATGGCTTCTTCGATTTGCTTTAATTCATCGGTGGTGTAACGCTCGCAATTGGAAAGGGTCTGCCTGCGTATAAAATAGTCCGGTGCTTGGGATGATTGAGAATTTGTAAGCTCTATAAAATAACCGAATACTTTGTTAAACTTTATTTTAAGATTCTTTATTCCCGTGGTAGATTTTTCTTTTTCTTCGTACTCCGCAAGCCAGCGATCGCCGTTTTCTTTGGCGTTTCTGTAATGGTCCAATTCTTCGTTAAGACCGTATTTAATATAACCGCTGTCACGGGCCGTAATTTCTTCTTCTATGGTAGAATCAATTAAATCCGCCATATCCTCTAAGGTGTCAAAGGATTTGTGCATTTCGGAGATAAGCTTTGTTTTACATGGAGAAATTAATTCTTTTATTTGTTTTAAGGGACGCATGGATGCTTTTAGGGTAAGCATATCTTTTGGGGTTATGGTTTCGTAAATTATTTTGGACATCAACCGCTCGATGTCGTGTATATCTTTTAATGAAGCACGAAGTTTTTCTCGCAACAAACCCTCTTGAACAAATTCCTCAACCGCATCCAATCGGCGTTCTATGTTTTTTATATCGGTAATGGGGTTCTCTATTCTGTTTCTTATAAGCCTGGCACCCATGGGCGTTTTTGTACTGTCTAAAACCCACAGCAGAGTGCCTCTTTTTTCTTTTCCTCTTATAGTCTCGGTTAATTCCAGGTTTCTTCTGGAGGCTATATCTATGGTCATATAGCTGTCCCGTTTGTATTGTTTAAGGGCTGTAATTTGTTTTAAGGAATTCTTTTGGGTTTCATATAAATATGTAAGCAAGGCTCCGGCGGCACGGATTAATTTATTGTCGTCTTGAATACCGAATCCGTTTAAATTATGCACTTTAAAATGTTCGCAAAGCTGCTTGCCGGCGTTTTCTTTTTCGAATGCCCAAGAATAATAAATATTAGGTTGTAGGTTAAATACTTTTTTTATGAGTTCGTTATTTTTATCATTGTTGGTTATTATTTCGGAAGGCGAAATTCTGGCCAATTCGTCTACGATAATTTTTGTGTCGTCGGAATCTGTGCCGGTTACCGTAAAAAATCCTGTGGAAATATCGCAGTAGGATAGGCCGGTTTCTTTTCCGTTATTGTAAATGCAGGCTACGTAATTGTTTTTGCCGCCGCCCAACATATCGTTGGTTATCATGGTTCCGGGAGTGACTACTCGAACAACTTCCCGCTTTACTATGGTTTTGCTTGTTTTTGGGTCGCCGGTTTGCTCGCAAATTGCCACCTTATGGCCGGCTTCTACCAGTTTGGTTATGTATGTTTCGGCCGAATGAAAGGGTACTCCGCACATGGGTGCACGTTCTTCTTGTCCGCAGTCTCGGCCTGTAAGTGCGATGCCCAGTTCCTTGGAAGCCACAAGGGCATCATCGAAAAACAGCTCATAAAAATCACCCAGTCTAAACAACAGCAGGCAATCTTTATGATTGTTCTTTATATTAAAATATTGTTCCATCATGGGTGAAAACTTTGCCATTTGAATCTCCTTTGTATGTACGAAAAAACTTGCCCGTTATAAATTTTTTCCCCGACAAGGCCGGGGAAAAAGTGGGTAGTTATGGAATTAAAAACGTTTTGGGGATTAATGGCAGCCGCCACCGCAGCTTGAACAATCGGAAGGATTGCAGCCTTGGCCTTCGCCGGTGATAGTTGCACGTAAAACTGTGAAAATTTGGTTAACCAAAAGGTTAAATTCGTTTTCTGCGTTAATAAGGTTGTTGATGGAAGGAATCGCTTGCAATTCAAGAGACATATCGGACAATTTGTTTTGAGCGGACTTGAATTCTGTGTCGGATAAGGTTTGTTGGTCTCTGCCTTGTTGAATTGTGTTTTTGTAAGCCGCAAACTCGTCCATTCTGCTTTTAGCTTCTGTGTCGTTGTTGTAAGCCTCTCTTGCTTCGGTAAGTTTCTTCGCTTGAGGTGTTTCAAGCACCAATTCGCCTAATTCCATTGCTTTATCAACTACTGCTGACATTTTGTAGCCTCCTATGTGCATTTATTTTAACTGTTTGAGGGTTCAATCAGTTAATTTTTATATTTTTTCTCCTATTAAATAGAAGGTTTTACAGCCGGTAATTTTAACATCAACCGGTTTTCCGATTAAGGAAGGGTCAGCTTTAAAATGTACCAAGCTGTTGTTATCGGTTCTACCGGTTAATAATTCCGGGTTTTGTTTGTTGATTTCTTCCGGCAAGACTTTTTGCACCGTGCCTACCATGGATTGATTACATTGGGCCGAGATAGGTTTCAATTCATCCAGTAGACGATTGAATCTGTCCGTTACGGTGTCTTGCGGAATCTGCTCGTCCATTTTTGCGGCCGGTGTACCGGTTCTTTTTGAGAACTGAAATGTAAATGCGGAAGAAAATTTAACTTCCTTTATAATATCCACAGTTTCTGCAAAGTCCTCCTCGGTTTCTCCGGGGAAGCCTACTATTATATCGGTAGTAATTGCAATATCCGGTATACTTTTTCTGAGTTTGGTCACAAGTTCGCAGTAATGCTCACGGGTATATTTGCGGTTCATTTTTTTAAGTATTTCAGAACTGCCGGATTGCAGAGGCAAGTGTATATGCTTACAAATCTTTTGGCAATCCTTGATTGCTTCTATTAATTCATCTGATAAATCTTTTGGGTGAGAGGTCATAAAACGTATGCGTTCAAGACCGTCTATTTTGTTTATCTCACGTAAAAGCTGTGCAAAGGTAATACCGTGTTCTTTGCCGTAGGAATTCACGTTTTGTCCCAAAAGACAAACCTCAATTATTCCGTCGGCAACCAGGTTTTTAATTTCGGCTACAATATCTTCTGGTTTTCTGCTGCGTTCTCTGCCTCTTACATAGGGCACTATACAATAGGAACAGTAATTATCGCAACCATACATTATATTAACCGATGATTTGAATTTATATTTACGCTCTACCGGCAAATCCTCTACTATATCCGTATGCTCTTTCCATACGTCAATAATCAGCGAATTGCTTTCTATAGCCGTATTTAGCAGTTCCGGGAATCTGTGCAGATTAAAGGTTCCGAATATAAGGTTTACATGGCGGTATTTTTCTTTAATTGTAGAAATAACAGAATCCTGTTGCATCATACAGCCGCAAAGTATAATCTTTAAATCGGGCTTCTTTGCTTTCATGTTTTTCAAATATCCCAGATTTCCGTATACCTTGTTTTCGGCATTTTCCCTGATACAGCAGGTGTTATATACTATAATGTCGGCCTCTTGCTCGCTTTCGGCCGTTTCATACCCCATTTGACTAAGCATACCCTGCAATTTTTCAGAATCGTGGGCATTCATTTGGCAACCGAAGGTGCTGATAAACATTTTTCTCGGGCTACCGTTTTTTTGCAAATACACATTATTATATTCTTTTATTTTTTCTATATAGTTTTCTTGTGATTGAAAAGCCTGTGTTAAATTCATGATTTCTCCTTGATGGGCAGTCCAAAATTACATATTGATAGTATGTATAAGTTCTTATTATAAAGTTTTTTTCGAAAAATTGCAACTAAAAAAGAAAACCCTGTATGGGTTTAAGGGTTTGGCAATATTAAATGCTCTGAAGATTAAATTATTTTTTCCGGCACATTTTTGGCACATGATTTTTTATTTTAAATAAATAATTAAATATGAAACAATCAGATGAATATTTAATATTTTATAATTAATTGAGTTTTAAAAGAAAACCCGGTAAAATAAAAAAACACCTACACAGAGGCGTTAAATAAAAAAAGCGGGTGATGGGAATCGAACCCA
>CAYMOU010000086.1:0-10487 GCA_964392115.1 uncultured Defluviitaleaceae bacterium
ACCGGAAACAGACTTTGATTTTGTTCCGAAACCTCGAATATTCGTTATTATGTAATCTGCATTAAGGCTTTTTTACGTATTTCACAGGTAAAATTTAATAATTGGGATACCATTTTCCGGCTATGCAAGTCCGGAATAATTATTTATGCAACTTTGTTTTCTGTATTAGCTTTGCCCAACGGCCGGATAAAATTATGTAAATATTAAGCAATTTCGCACATTAAGGCTTATCTGTTTTTAATAAATGTAACCTTATTGTAATGCATTTGTCATAAATTGCTAATAAAAAAGCTCTCCGGCAAGCACAAATCAACAAAAAAAACCGCTCCGGCTTAATATAATCAAAAACAGGAGGGGTTATATGGACAAGGCTATTGCAAAAGAAAACATACATAAAGGAAATCTGTTACTGACAAAACAAGATGCGGCTGGGGCCGTTATGGCTCTGTTCGGCTTTTTTACGGCAAGAGTAATGGTTATGGGTGCCATCAACCCCATAGCTGTGGGATATGCGGCAAACTTTTTGGGCAACGGTTCTAGGATGTATTTTATAACCTTGCTGACCGGCCTGGGTTTTCTTACAAAATTTCAAGGTATATACCTTGTTAAATATATTTTGTGTTTGGGGCTTATTACAGGGATTAATGTTCTGGGCAGAAAACGCCTGATCAGCCCGGGAATACTTTTTAAATCAATCTCTGCTGCGGCAGCCACTTTTATTGCCGGAATGTTTATAGCCGCCATGAACCAAATGGGTTTATACTTTATATTTATGGCTGTGTTGGAATCGCTTTTTGTATTCAGCGTAACTTATGTGCTAAAACGAGCCACCGATGTTATTTCGGGCGTACATTTCAGAAAGGCATTGGCTACGGAAGAATTAATAAGCATTGCTGTTTTGCTTGGCGGTATAGTTGCCGGGTCGGCTGATATATATGTAGGATTGGTTTCGCTGAAATTGTTTTTTTCAAGTTGTGTGTTGCTGATAGTGGCTTATAAAGGCGGACCGGCCTTTGGTGCTACGGTGGGTATACTTTTGGGTGTATGCCTGTTTGCTACGGGACAAGCCGATCCTTCAGTTGCCACGGTTTTTGCGCTAAGTGCAATGGGTGCCGGTCTGCTTAAAGATAAAGGCAAAATTGCCACCGCTTTGGGCTTTTTGGCATCGGCCGTTGTGGCGGTATTGTTGACGGATAAAAGTATGTTCACCATGGAATCGCTGTATTCGGCCTTATTCGGCGGTGGTTTGTTTCTGTTGGTGCCCAACAATTTTTATTTTAACGTAAATTCCACAATCAACCCCGGCGGCGATAACCCCGAGGAGTATACATCCAGACTAAAAGAAATAACCACCAACAGGCTTGATAAATTTTCCGATACCTTTGCAAAGTTATCTCAAACTTTACGGGGTATTTCCGAGAAAAAAACCTCTCTGACCCAAAAAGACATAGCAAGGCTTATAGACGAATTGGGCACTTCAGCCTGTTATAATTGCAGTATGAAAACATTCTGCTGGCAAGACCGTTTTTACGAGACTTATCAAACCGTTTTCGGTTTGTTGGGAATATGCGAAAAAAAAGGTGCGGTCAGTACAAAGGATGTACCCCAAAGCCTGATTGAGAGTTGTATTAATGTAGAAAAATTTGTGGAAACCACCAACAGGCTTTTCGAAATATATAAACTAAATATGTCTTGGCACAATAAAATAGCCGAAAGTAGGGATCTGGTCTCCACTCAACTGCTTTGTGTGGCAGGAATTATTAAGAATTTATCCGACGAGTTGGATTTGTCCTTCAGTTTTAATCAGGGCTTGGAAAATGCAATTACAAAAGAGTTGCGCAAAAATAAAATTGACGTGTTGGGCTTAATTTTAATGGAAAACAAACAGGGATTTGCAGAAGTAACCATTAACACCAAGGCTTGTTTGGGCAAAAAATGCTGCACGAAAACCATAGCGCCCATAGTAGGCAAGGTTTTGGGAAAAAGGTTGAAAAAATCAGGAAAAGACTGCGACTGCAAGGGCGATCTTTGTACTTTAAGGTTGGTTGAGGAACAGAGATTTTCAGTTACATACGGGGTTGCACGCCGAGCAAAAACCGGCAGTTTGGAAACCGGTGATTCTTATTCCTTTATGGAGTTGGATAACGGACAGGCTTTGTTGGTGTTATCGGACGGAATGGGTTCCGGCTCTTATGCCCGAGAGGAAAGCGTTGCTGCGGTGGAATTGCTGGAGGATTTGATAGAATCGGGCTTTGAAAAAGAAGTGGCTATAAGGCTGATAAATTCTGTGTTGGTGCTTAAAAGTTCTGATGAATCCTTCTCTACCATGGATATTTGCTGTATAGATTTGTACAGCGGTGAGGCAGAATTTATTAAGATGGGTGCGGTTTCCGGGTATATTTTAAGGGATAAGGACGTTTCTGTAATTAAGTCCTCAAGTCTGCCTATGGGTATACTAAGCGATGTTGAACCGGAGGTATCTCAAAGAACCTTGCAGGATAATGATATAGTGGTTATGATTACGGACGGTATTTTGGACGTGACGGATACATTTATTAATCAAAGTACATGGTTGGTTAACGCCTTGACCACATTTAACGGCGTAAACCCACAGGATATAGCAGATTATATTATTCAAGAAGCCCAAAAACGCAGTCCCAACAGAATAAGAGATGATATGACGGTTTTGGTGGCTAGGTTTTGGGAGAAGCCGTAGGGGTAGCGGAAGTAACTATAATATGATATTTTTTAAAATATGTGACATTTTGTAGGTATCCTGTGGTTGAAAGGCGGTGGGAGCAGAGCCCCGACCCTACATAGTCTTTACGTTGAATAAGTTAAAATCAGTTAAGCGGAAATCTTAGGGTTTCCGTTTTTTTTATTATTTTAATTTCCATACTCGGTAGAAATATTGTAAAAAATTTCCGGAGTTTAATTCACCCGGTATGAACCGGTAAAATATGGGCAAAAATTCTACTAATAAATTGGTAACAAATTACAGTACAGTATTTCCGGGAGGTTTTTATGAAAAACGAGCGTGTAATTCTGATAAAAGGGGATAAAAACAAGTGGTATGACCAAATTATCTTTATTTTGAAAAACAGACCCTCTACAAAACCGCCTGTAGACCTGGTAAAAGAAGCTGAAAAAATCGTGGGGAATTATCTCAACCTGCAAAAACTCCAACAAAATAAAATAACGCCCTTGGTAGGCGGAACTTATCAATCCGGTATAAATTTATCACCGGCATACAAGGCAAAAAAGACCGGTAAAAAAACCGGCATTGACTTTTTTATTAACTTGGCTTTGATAGTGGCTTGTGTGTCTTTTATATTTTTAGCGGTAAAACTGTTCGGGTAGGTATAAATCACAAAGTACAAAAGGCAAAAAATAATAAATATAAACTAACAAAAGCGGATACCCCTCATTTTAAAGGTATCCGCTTTATTTTTCATTTTTTTATTTGTTTGTTCCGGTAATTTTGTTTGGATTATTCTTAGTTTGAAAAAACGGAACCTACACAGGGGATTTATCATTGTTCCATTTGTTTACCCAAGAAACCGGAGGCTGTTTGAGCCAATTTGGTTTCCAGTTCACCCATTTTTTTATCAGTTGAGAGGAATACAACCGCTCCCAGCACGTCGCCTTCGGAAATTATGGGTGCGATAAGTTCGTGGTTGTAAATGGTGTGGTCGTCGTCTTCCAAAATGGGAACAAAGCCTTGTTCATCACGAGTGGCTACCACCATGTTACGTTGGGAAATGGCTTTTTCCAATGCCATAGAAATGTGCTTTTCGATTAATTCTTTTTTTGCACCGCCGGATACGGCTATAATTTGGTCTTTATCAACTATACAGGTTATATGGCCGCTGTTTTGAGCCAAACTTTCGGCATATTCCTTTGCAAATGCTCCAAGCTCTCCTATGGGAGAGTATTTTTTCAGTATAATTTCGCCCTCTCTGTCCGTAAATATTTCAAGAGGGTCTCCTTCTCTGATACGTAAGGTTCTGCGTATTTCTTTCGGAATAACAACCCTTCCCAAATCGTCTATGCGTCTGACTATGCCGGTAGCTTTCAAAAAAATTCCTCCTTGTGCTGTTATGTTTTCGAGCCTGATGTAATTATCTTGGCAAATTATAAAAAAATTATACTTTATTCGAATATTATGCCGTGTTATGTCGTTTCGGAATTATATTTACAGTGCTTCCGTACTGACTTTTTTATTTGGTAAGGGTGAACTGTACATAATATATCGTCCGGAAAGCATCGTCCCAACGGAGGTTGCCAACCCACTGTAATTTATTAATATACGTATCCGCTGACCAAATATTTTTATCAATGTATATAATTGAAAGCGTTTTATGCAGGACGTCGGTTTGTCGTCGTACAAATGCTTTTTCTAACCGAGACGCTTGCCCGATTAACATTTTACATTGTTTATGACTATTATTTGACATTAGAAGGATTATTATGCATAAGATATAGGCCGTCGACTAATGTAATATTTTGTTATAAGTAAACATAGCATAAATTGTCAGTGATTGTCAATTAAGGGTGAGCCTTGATTGTTGATTTTTTTATGACATTTGTGATAGTTATAATGAAATTTTATATGAGCTTATACGAAAAACCACTTTATAATTAAAGTTTTCCGAATGTTGATGAAAACGGCATTTGTATCCCCTGCAATAATTGAAGCAAAAATGTTATGTGTTTGTCATATATCAGTGTTTAATTTGTAGGCGGAACTATCCCGGATAAGAATCCCTCATATATAAATATTGCCTAAATTTTAAATTTCATGTAAACTGTTATGCATTAGTACGGTACATATTTTAAGGAGGAAAAAACTTGAATTATACAACACCCAAGGAAGAAATTCTTGCAAGGCAAAATAACCTCATTACCCAACTGACAGCTATGGACGAAGACTGGGATACAATCATACTTATAGGCAGGGTTAATATATTTTATTTGACGGGAACCATGCAGGACGGAATTTTGGTTATCAGACGTAACGGCTATGTTTATTATTTTGTGCGTAAGAGTTACAGACGTGCCTGTGCGGAATGCCCGGTAGAGATTATCAGAAAAATGACCGGTTATAAGGATATGCTTCAAAGCTTACCCGAAGATTTGGGCAAAACTTATATAGATATGGATATATTCCCGCTGATAGCTTTGGACAGGCTAAAGAAATACTTTAATATTTCCGCAATAAAACCCATAGATAGGCTAATGCAAAGTGTAAGATCCGTAAAAAGCCCCTATGAATTGCAACTTATAGAAGAATCCGGAAAGTGCCACGAAAAGTTATTTGAAGAAATTCCCGGTCTGCTGAAAGAAGGCATGACTGAGGCGGAGCTTACCGGAGAAATATATAATTTAATGATCAAGCTTGGTTATCAGGGCATCAGTCGTTTTAATATGTTCCAGACGGAAATGGTTGTGGGTCAATTGGGCTTTGGAGAAAGCTCCCTGTACCCATCTTCTTTTGACGGCCCGGCAGGTATGAAAGGAATGTATCCGGCCGTATCTATTGTAGGCAGCAGAGAACGCCGCCTGAAAAAAGGCGATTTGGTGTTTGTGGATATAGGTTTCGGCATCAAAGGCTACCATACGGACAAAACCCAAGTATTTTCCTTCGGTGCCGCTGCTGATGAAAAGGTGAAAGATATTCATAAGCAATGTATGAATATACAAAAAGTAATTACAGATTTAATGAAGCCCGGTGCTATTCCTTCCGAAATATACGCAAAGGCTCTGGCGGCTGTACCCGAGGAATTACAAAATATCTTTATGAACAGCGGTGAAGAAAGCGTAAAATTCGTTGGTCATGGTGTAGGCTTGCATATAGATGAATTTCCGGTTTTGGCTAAGGGATTTAATGAACCTCTCCAAGAAAATATGATTATTTCCATAGAACCCAAATGCGGCTTGGAAAGCATAGGCATGGTGGGCGTAGAGGAAACCTTTGTGGTTACCTCTGACGGCTGCAGGTGCATCACAGGCGGTTGCAAAGAAATCGTTGCAGTATAAAAAACCAAAAAACCTTGGATTTATCCCTTTGATTTGCTTAATATCAAATCAAAAGGTATATCCAAGGTTTTTTTAAATAACCGTATTGCCTTCTTCTTTGTTTTTAAATGGGGTAATGTCTATACAGGATATGAGTATTGCAGGAACACCGCCTGTCCAGGTAATCCTGGAGGCTGTGGTCATGGACCAAATCTTTAGAAAGGGATTGTACGTTTCTGCTGTATGAGATGTTACTCCTCCGGCTAGGCTGATTTTTGGGCAGTTCTTGCATGGTTCGTTTCGGCCGAAGGCTACTAAATGGCATTTGTTTCCCAAGAAATCCTCTCTGAACAGCTTTGCCAATTCCTTGTTAACATATAGGGTTTCGTGGGTGTTTTCATCTATAACATATATATATGATTTCATGCTGTCCAGCATGGTTTTCATATTTTTGAAAGATGCTATAAGTTCTTGGAACATATTTTTCTTGACCAAGAAAATAGACAGGATTTTTGCTATATAAGAAAGAGTGGAAATTTCTTCGATAGTCCAGATTCTTTGGTTTTTGCAATCATGATAGCCTATAAACCCGGTGACTTTACCGTTATTCAACAAGGCACAGTGTAAAATAGACTGTAAATTTTCCTTGGGGAATCGGTCATACAGTTCTATGCTCTGTAAATCCTCCGCCCTGTTGGAGAAAAATATTCCTTCGGTGCTGTATTGGGCGAAAAGCCCTTGGAACAAGCTTTCGGGAAGGTTTTGCAGATTGTCGATTAAGGAATTTGTTCCTTGGTTACACCATTCGAAAGTATTGCTGTAAACAAGGCCATTTTCCGATTTCTCGAAAATATAGCAGCGGTCCACATCGAATTGCTTGCCTACTATTTCCAGCACCATGTTTATTGTGGTATATAGGTCTTGGGTTTCGTAGAGCATTTCAAAAATATTGTAGATTAAGTCATCCTTAAAGAAATTAGCTATTTGACGTTCATCATACAGCATAAGGTTAGTGTCTGTGCTGTCTTTGTTGGATAGGCTTTGGTCATAAAAGCTGTAACAATCCTTGCCTCGTTTTTTGGATTCATACAGAGCCAAGTCGGCATTTTTAAACAGTTCTTCAAAACTTGTGCCGTCTTGGGGATATATGGCTATGCCTATACTGCCGGAAATTTTATAGTTGTTTTTTTCTCCGCTGTATGTTCTGCGGAAGGCATTGGTAAGGGCTAAGGCTTTTTGAGTTATTATATCTATAGAAGGAATTTTTTTGATGAATACCACAAATTCATCTCCGCCTATTCTTCCCACTATGTCGTTTTCTCTGAATTCGTGTTTTATATTATCAGCTATTATTTTTAAGACGGAATCACCAAATTGATGACCCAGATTGTCGTTTACACCTTTGAAATTATCTATGTCTATAATTAGAAATGCGGCTTTCTCGTTAGCGTTTTGTGCCAGTGATTTTCTGATGAGTTCATTGGTGGCTTCTTTGTTGAAAATTTTTGTTAAAGGGTCTGTTTTTGCTTTTATTTGCAAATCCTCTATTAGGCCTCTTTGGGCGGTTACATCCGTAATTTTACCCAGAGATTTAACGGGAAACAGTTCGTTGTCGAAAATAAGTTTATAATCTATGGAGAACCAGTTAATTTGCTCGGGACTGAGTTTTACTCTGATTTCACCCTTGAAATTGGATATGCCCAGTTTCATGGCTTCGACTATCTGCAAAAACAACTCCACGTCGTCTTCATGAATAATCCCGCTATCCACTATGGCTTGAGGACAATCGGTCAAGAAAGCCGGCGCCTTGTATTTTGCGGAAATATTTGCCGAAAGGCTGACGGTAGAGTTTATTATATCGTAATCAAAAATTATGTCGTCGGAAAGGTCAAAGATGGTGCGGCTCAGTTCCTGTTCCTTGTTCAGCTTATCCAGAAGCTTAACATTTTTATCAATATCAAGGATAATGCAATTTAATCTGCCGGGTTCGTCGGGAGAATACATGGATATTCCGGAACAACTTACCCAGATTAATTCGCCGTCTTTCTTTCTTATGCGAAATTGCAAATCGAATTTGTTAGAGGTTTGGGTTTGCCTTTCCAGCGAATCCATTGTAGGCAATAAGTCGTCTGAATGCATTAAATCCACACAGCGGTTTTTGAACTTGTGGGCAAATTCTTCTTTTGTATAGCCCAGCATCTCATAAAAACCGTTGTTTGCATAGGTTATTGTTAAAAACGGGTCATACTCCATTATGAGTATGCCGCCCGGAACGGTTTCGTTTATCATTTCCAGATGTTTTGATTTTAAGTCCAGCTCATACTGCAATTGTTTCAGTTCGGTTATTTCCGAAACGGATACTATTATAACAGGTTTGTTTTTATCTACGTTTCCCTCTGCCACTACCCATAGTGATAAATCTTCACTTGGGCTGACTTGCAGCTCTATTCTGAAATTGCCGTTAAAGGCCAGTTGTTCCCATGCACTTTGGCGTATATCTTCTATGACTCCTTCTTTCACAAAAGGAAACCACGTAGTGTTTTCTGCCAAACTTTCAATTTTCAAAAGGTTTAAAAGTGCTTGATTTGCATACAATATCCTTCCCGTCTCGGCATCTATCACAGCAACCCCTGAAGGCAAAAAGTCAAAAGCGTTGTATTGCATTAAGATTCCTCCCAAAGATACCGGTGAATGATGCGGGAAGATTAATAATAAAGAACCGGTATGTATTGCATATATTGCCTTGCGGAAAACCCTATAAGATTTCCCGATTGGAGGCTTTTAAAAAATCATACCTTGGGGAGAAAATAATAAAATTTTCTCCCCAAAACAGTGTAGTATTATAATTATACAGAAAAATCAGTTAAAAAGAATAAAACCTAGACGGAAACTCTGTAAAAATATTTTTATTTTAAATTTAGATGGAAATAAAGTGACGTGCCAAGTCCTCCAAGTTATCTCTGGAACGGACAAGTACGGCTTCGCCGTTTTCTCTGATTAAAACTTCTGCCGGACGCAAACGGTTATTGTAG
The DNA here is from genome assembly GCA_964392115.1 of uncultured Defluviitaleaceae bacterium. Taxonomy (GTDB): domain Bacteria; phylum Bacillota; class Clostridia; order Lachnospirales; family WRBF01; genus CAYXWM01. The sequence goes on from CAYMOU010000086.1 coordinate 9,051, forward strand.
TTGGAACTCATAACGTGGCCGTAAGCACCTGCGTCCAATACTCCCAGAATATCACCTTGGAAAATTTCGGGTAATTCACGATTTTTTGCAATAATATCTCCGGTTTCGCAGATATTGCCTACTACGGTAACAACTTCGTTTTTGTCTGAAGTTGTATCGTTCGGACGATAGATTTCTATATCGTGGTGAGAATCGTACATAACAGGTCTTGCAAGAACGTTAAAGCCCAAGTCTGTGCCGATATATTTGTTGTCTCCGTTGTATTTAACGGCATGAACAGTACCCAAAAGCAAGCCGGCTTCTGCGGAAATATATCTGCCCGGCTCTATTTTAAACAGAAGTTGTTTGCCGTAAGCCTTAGAGAAATCATGCATAAATTCTGAAAGTTGCAGTCCCAGAGCTTTTAAATCCAAACGACCTTGGTCGTCTTGTTTGTGATAAGGTATACCGAAACCGCCGCCTAAGTCTATAAAGTCCAAATCTTCAAAGTTTTGGGCTATGCTTAAAAGATTTTTTGCACCTGCCACATAACTTTCCGGCTCCATAAACAAGGAACCTATATGTTGGTTAATACCCACCAATTTTAAGTTGTATTTCTTCAAAATTTCTTTTACTTCGGGAATGTATTCCGGGTTTACGGCAAATTTTGTGTTTTTGCCGGCTGTAATAACCTTGTCGCAATGGCCTGCACCTATACCGGGGTTAAAGCGTATTGCCACCTTACCGCCGGGGTTAAGTTCGCCGTATTGAATTAATTGGGCTACGGAATCCACACTTATGGTTACGCCCATATCAATAGCGTATTGCATTTCCTCTTTAGATACATTATTGCTGATATACAGAATTTGTGACGGTTGGAAGCCGGCTTTGCTTTCAATGAAAAGCTCTCCGGGAGACATAGCGTCTACGTCCAGACCTTCTTCTTTTACAATTTGTAAAAAGGCAAGGTTGCTGTTGGCTTTAGCGGAATAATTTACCCTGAAAGACGGGTAATCCACAAGATTTTTCATTTCTCTGCAATTGGAACGTATTATTCTTTCATTATAAACATATAACGGCGAACCGTATTGTTCAATCAGTTGTATAGGATTTACTCCTTGAAAAAAATTTACGTTGTCGGTAACCTTTGAGTTGATGTTTTTCATTAGTTATCCCTCTTATGTAATAAAATAATAGTTAATTTTATCATGATATATATTTAATGACAATATAATTTTTTTACCGGAAAGCACTTGATTCGATTTTTTATAAATATTTTACATTAGCTTACACAAACCATACAAATTCTTTACAATATATTGCATCATTGTCATATAGTTCGGAAAAAAATATTTGTTATACTGATTCCATATTTAATGAAGGATAAAAATTTGCAAATTATACTTGAATCTTTGTCTAAATTACAAATTTTTATCCACTGTTTTAACCGGAATCAGT
>CAYMOU010000087.1:0-10172 GCA_964392115.1 uncultured Defluviitaleaceae bacterium
CTTCTGTTAAATCCTTGCCGGATTCCAAACATTCTTCAAAGAATGCAGAAACATAAGGAAGAGGTTTGCGTTCTCTGTGTGCATTGTCGATAATATTCAAGCTGCTGCACATTTGATTAGTCCAGTAAGCAAATTGTTTATCAACACTTTCCAGAACTTCATCAAAGCTTTGATAAGTTTCCAAGCTTCCGGTATTGGGGCCAATGTGTTCGCCGATAGCTCCGCATTTTTCCCATCTTAAACAGTGAGGGCCGCAGTCTAAGCAACGTCCGCCGTTTAATACCATTTCCATCATTTTTGCTGTATTTACGTAAGCCGCATCATGCCAGCCGTATTCTTTACCCGGAAGGCTGATTTCTACGCATCCTACAACACAGTATTCTCTCGCTTCTTCAATAGGCATTCCTTTTCTCATCATGCCCTTAATAGCCGGTTCATCGTTGAAAAGTTTGGGATGTCCGTAACCTGCACGAACACATTCAATGGTTTTAATCTTTAATTCATAGGGTGTTTTTTCATGCATACGTACACAAACCCAAGGGTTCATCATACGAGTATGTACAGAAGCTTCCAACATAAGCATGGTCAAATCGTTTGTACAGTCATTGCCGTCACGATCTACACCGCCGATTGTAAGGCTTTCTCCGCCGAAGCCACGGCCGTTACGAAGTGCCATACTGCCTTTGTCTTTTAACTTGGTGGGGTTATTAACCTTAACATACACTACTTCAAGAAGCTCAAGAGCAAATTCCTTGGTAATGGTGCCGGCTTTCATATCAGCTTCATAGTAAGGGAATAACCATTGATCCATACGACCGTAGGAGATGGAATGTCCGTTACTTTCGATTTGAACAAGAGTTGTTGCAATGTTAAATAATTGCAATGCTTGCCAGAAAGTCTTAGGTGCGCCGCCTGCTATTTGATGACAGTTGGCTGCCATTGTTTCAAGCTCTGCTTTTCTCTTGGCATCGGTTTCTTTTGCAGCATGATCTTCAGCCAATTTTGCATAGCGTTCGATGTATTTTTTAACAGCATTGTGAGCGATAATCATAGACTTGTAGAAGTCTCTTTTGTCAGCGTAGGCTACATCCCTTTTATCCAGTGCAGCAAGCGCTTTTTCAGCCTGTTCGATAAGACCGTTATAGCCCACTTTCATTAATTTAGCATAGTCTATAGCCAAATGGCCGGTGCCTGCATAGTGGTAAAGGTTTGTTTGGAAGATTTTCTTACCAAGTTGAGAGCCCTTCATTTGCTCGTCTTCTAATCTTGATTCAACTCTGTCAGCAACTGTCTTTCCTTGCCAGTATTTGCAAAGCTCGATAATTTCCTGTCTTTCCTCATCATTTCTGATGTAAAACTGGTCATGGGCACGTTCTTCAAAAGGTGAGTGCAGGATTTCGTCGATAATCCAGTTTACTGAAAACTCAGGATAAATGGGAGATGCCTTTACAGGTGCGGCGATTTCGCCCATAATCAAATCTTGGTCATCAATGTACAAAGTTGCATTGAGAAGCACTTTCTCAAAAGCATAGGCACATTGAAGTTTACGAGGAGCCAATTCATTTTCCTTGTAGGATTCGGTAACAAGTCTTAATCTTTCAACGTCTACTTCATAGGGTCTGTCTAAAAATACTTGTCTTAAGTGATTTACACGAGGGAATGGAGACCAATCCTTGTGGTTAACCTCATAACCCAAGCTATAGGTAGTGTCATAAGCCTCGGTTCCGGATGCATTAGTGTGGATAACATTCATTTTAATTTCCTCCTTTTATAAAAATTATATTTTTTATTCTTTTTCTTTAGTGCCTACCAAGCAGTGTATACCTCGTTTATTAAAGTATTCTGCAATTTCATTAACCTGTTTCTGAAATGACCTTCTGTTGACCTTAACGTTTTCCATTTTATAAGGCATTCCCAGTGATTTGTATTTTTCTTCTCCCAAATGCATAAAGCTTAAAAGTTGTAATGTTCTGATACGGCCTACAAGCTCATTCAAGATAAAATCAGCACAGGCTTCTATATTGCCCATATCATCGTTTACGTTGGGAATAACGGGAATTCTCAGAATAAATTCGGGTTTTTCATTTACGAGTTTTTTCAGGTTTTCAAGTATCTTTTCATTACCTGCTCCGGTATATTTTTTATGAATTTCCGTATCCATGTGTTTGATGTCAGAAATTATAATGTCCGTATAAGGTAATACCTTTTCGATTTCTTTCCAATCTGTATGAAAGGTTGACTCCAGGCAAGTTTGGATTCCTTCAGCTTTACAAGCCTTAAACAATTCTGCTACAAAATCGCTTTGTATCAGAGGTTCTCCACCGGAAACCGTAACGCCTCCGCCTGAGCGTTCATAAAAGCCTTTGTCCTTGAGTATTTCTTTCATACACTCTTCCACAGACATTAACTTACCCCAATCTTTAATGGCGTCTGATGGACAGGCATTGAAACATTTAAGACAATTTGTACACTTGCTGTGGTCTATGCCAACAAGTTTTCCTCGATAAAAATTCAGTACGCCTTCTTCAGGACAGGCTTCTTCGCAACTACCGCATTTTTTTCGGGAAATACATTTGGTTTTATACACACCAAGCTGTATATTGCCGCTCCAACTTTCAGGATTACTGCACCACTCACACCTTAGCGGACATCCTTTTAAAAATAACTCTGTCCTAAGGCCGGGCCCGTCGTGGATTGTAAAGCGTTGAATATTGAATACTATTCCCTGCACCGGTTAATCCCTCCTTTCGATTGGTTTGAAAACACTTTAACCGTTAATTTATTAACATTATTTTTGATAAGCTTTTAATCAATTTATATGTTAAATATATCACAAACGCAAAATAATAAAATCGGGTATCGGTACTATTTTATATAGGGAATTCTCCTTATTTTTATCGAAAAACCTGATTAGATGCAGTATATTGTCAATTTCAAGGGCCTAAAGTTGCCCGAAAGTCGCAGGATTACTGCCATTCATAATCTTTTTTGAACACTAAAAAAGCCCGTGAACCGAAGTAAATTGTTCACAGGCATTTATTTATATTTTGTTTATCAAAACAAGCTTATCAATTCTTTTTTGCGTTTTCAAGCCATTTATATAACTGAAACCGGCTTTTTACACCGCATTTCGTATATATATTTTGCACGTGTTTTTTAACTGTATGGTAACTTACCACGCATTCCTTAGCTATAGCCTGATAGGTCAGGCCGGCATACATAAGCTCTGCCACCTTTTGTTCCGTGCGAGTCAACGGCAGGTTTGCAGCCGGATTGCCCAAATAATTCTCAGGCTCCTTAACTGAAATGGTAATCCAGTGGTATCGGTCAATAATCCCGTTGGAATAACTCTGGTCATAGGTATATATTTTAAAAATATAGTTTTTTATAACCCGGGTAAGCACACGCTCAGGGGTGATATTATCGGTTTCGTCTCCCAAAAGAAAGGGCAGCCAACTGCAAGGGGTTGTGCTGCTGATTTGTTCGGTTACGGAAGAACCTAAAATATCCTTTAAATAATCCTGTGCCGTTTTGTTATAAGCCATAATATGCATAAAATCATCGGTTACAAGATATGCTTTTTCACCCAAAGAAATAATCTCGCTCTGAATATTAGCAACAATATTTGCTTGCTCGTACTTCTTGAAATTTTTGTAAGCATTGGCAACATAGATATAAATTTCATTTAATGTTTCCAGCTCTTTATCCGTAAAATCACCGCTGTTCAAGCATTTCATAACAGTCAGTTGGATGTAAGCATTAATACCGAAAGCCATAGTTACACTATAATGTGCGTTAAAGTTTTCCTCCAAAAATCGTACATATGCAGAATTATCATAGTCAACCGGGTTAATTACATCAGTAGACTTATACAGCCTGGGAATAACATTAAAATAAGTCAAACGGTCGTTAACCGCATCCTTATAAACCGTATGCCTGATTGCATCGTTTGCCATAAATTTTCTGTAAGGATGTTCTTCACAATCAACCAGAATACCGGCTCTGCTTATCCATGAAAGAAATTTACCACGAGTATCAAAGTATGTAATCAACGTATCTTTTAATCCGAAATTTCTATCCAAAGAATCTAACAGTAGAGTGCAAAAGAATTCTCTTGCAGAGATTTGATGTTCAGACATTTCCGAAAAGAAGTTCATCTGACCTGTATTTTCATGCTTCATAACAACCATTTACTCCTTTAAGCCTTCATAGTACGATTATGCCAAACTCTATGCAAAATTTAATAAATATAGTATAACCTGTTTATTTTGATTTATTTCTGCATACTGCGGGGTGGCGCATATAAAATCTGTTCCGCATCAAATATTATTTCATTATATTATATAGATTTTTTGAGGTTTTTCAAGATACTGCATGGGTTATTATTTATTGATCGCTCAGGTAGACAATAACCTTGCGAAATGTGATTGTGTTTTTATAAAGATTGTAGTACTCTTGCTATATCGAAAACAATGGCTAATAAAAGGTTGTTTTTTTGGAAAAGAGTTTTAGTAATATTTACATGCATATGAACTTAAAAATTAATTTTATATGAGGTATGCTATGAAAAATAACTTTATGAACAATGAAGATTTTTATGAATTAATAACAGAAATCAGGCACATCCTGAAAAACTCCGAAAATCTTAAATGCACCTGTCCAAATACCTTTTGTGAATGGCACGGTAAGTGTAAAGAATGTGTGGCGCTACATAGATACTACGGTAACCATATACCTACCTGTATGCAACCGATTATGAAAAATAAAGTCCGGTTATTGGCAGATGCTGTTGAATTGAATGTAGAAGAAAAACAACGTTCAACAATTGAACATTGGCAGTATGTCAAGGAACGAGATAATGCCGGAAATTAATACATAGAAGCATTGGAGTAAATGTACTTAAATTACCCGAATAAAATAGATGGTGGGTGTGGCATGGAAAATTTAATAAAACAGGCTATAATATCTTATGGTGCGGATATTTGCGGTATTGCTAATATTGACCGATTTAATGAAGCACCCCGGGGATTTTCGCCTATTGATTTATTCGCTGAATGCAAATCCGTAATAGTATTTGGAGTTGCTCTGCCAAAGGGCATTACTAAAGTAGATTCCCGGCTGATTTACGGTCATTTCAACTCCTTTATTTGTCAAAGGGTTGATGAAATATCCCTACGAGGTGCAAAAACAATCGAAGAAAAATTTAAAGCTATTACAGTGCCTATACCCTGTGATGCACCCTATGATTTTTGGGATAAAGAAAATATGGTAGGAAAAGGCCTTATTTCTATGAAACATGCCGCTGTATTAAGCGGAATCGGTGAAATCGGAAAAAACACTTTGCTGATTAATAATAAATACGGCAATCTGCTTACAATCGGAGCTATTTTAACTGATTTGGACTTACAGTCTGATGAATTAAGTGAAAGCATTTGCATAAAGGGCTGCACAAAATGTTTGGATAATTGCCCCGTCTATGCCATTCAAAACGGAATTGTTAACCAAAAATTATGTCGTACTGCTTCTTATTCTAAAACCGAACGTGGTTTTGATACGGTAGAATGTAATAGATGCCGGGTGGTTTGTCCTGTACGGTTTGGGTTATGATAAAATCATAATTGTTAACAGAATATGCGTTGCCTTGTTAAAGTCAAAGGGTTGCATATTGCTTTATAAAGCCTGGGGTACTTTCTTTTTAAAATAGTTTTGACTGATTTTAAAAAAGAGCTATTTATATAATATGACACACTGCCGTCATATTTCTTATGCTAGAATAAAGAAAAAAGGATGGTGCCCGCAATGGCTTTTGATTTCAAAAAGGAATACAAAGAATTATATGCGCCCAAAACCAAGCCGGAAATTGTTACTGTTCCACCGGCTAATTATATAGCTGTACGTGGAAAAGGTAATCCCAATGAAGAGGATGGCGCATATAAGCAGGCGGTTAGCATATTATATGCAATTGCCTATACCATAAAAATGAGTTATAAAGGAAACCGCAAAATAGATGGATTTTTTGAATATGTAGTACCTCCGCTTGAAGGCTTTTGGTGGCAAGATGATATTACCGGTGTAGACTATTCAAATAAAAGCAGCTTTAACTGGATTTCTGTAATTAGATTGCCCGATTTTGTGAAAAAGGAAGATTTCGAGTGGGCAGTGCAGGAGGCAACAAAGAAGAAAAAGCTTGATTGTTCGCCGGCTGAGTTTTTAACTGTTGATGAAGGCCTGTGTGTGCAAATAATGCACATTGGTTCATTTGACGATGAACCTGCTTCAGTTGCTAAAATGGATAATTTTTTGAAAGAAAACGGTTATATAAACGATATTACAAATAATCGTTTACACCACGAAATATATCTTTCCGATCCAAGAAAGGCAGAGCCTTCAAAATGGAAAACAGTTATTCGTCATCCCATTAAAAAGGCGTAGCTTAAAAGTCTTGATATTAAATATATTAACCTGTATACTCCACAACCAAAACATTTGCCGGAAGTAAGAAGAGGATTACATGAAAGTTTCTTTGAAATACCATTATGTCAAAAACCAAACTCCTCGGCTCACCTCTTATTTTTTTGCGTATGAAGTGGGCAGGTAAATCCCTGAAGATTTATTCTGCCCCTGTTAACAGAAATGTTGAACTAAATCAATCAGAATTTTTTGATATTTTTAAGACAATAAAAACTCATTCTACAAACTTACATCCGGTTAAAAATACTTATGGCAATGATACAGAGTATTGGTTGAAGAGGTCTTAGTTTTTTATTGCTAAAGAATTTACTTAATATATATATTAAACCAAGAAATTTATAAATGGCAAAGCAAAAATAAACACCAAAATGGTTTGTCTTTAGACTGCTGCCAAGTTAGGACTATGTTTTCGGTAGGCATTGTCTGCTGATTGTATTTATGGTATTCTTATTAAAGAAAAAATTATTATCTTGAAATATGATCTTAGATTATTCAAATAATTGGAGGTTGAATTTATGATATATCTCGTTAGGCATGGTGAAACTGATTGGAATTTGTTCAAAAGGTGTAATGGTATCACAGAAACCTTCTTAAACAAAACAGGACTGGAACAAGCAGAATTACAAGCAAAGAATTTAAAAGATGTTAATTTTGATGCTTGTTTTTGCAGCTCACAAATACGTGCTCGTCAATTTTGCGAAATCATCTATAAAGGTAATGTTTTTTTTGACGAAAGACTTGCTGAAATATGTTGTGGTGAGTTTGAAGGTATGGAAGAAACCGTAGAAATGATGAAATCGTTTTGGCAAGCAGTCCAAACAGGCGATAGAGGCACAGAAAATATTAAAGCATTTATTAAACGAAACTGTGAAGTATGTGATATAATCGCAGAAAAATACAAAGGTAAAAATGTTTTAATTATTACTCACGCCGCAAATACACGTGTAATAAATTATTACTTTACCGGTAAACCTAAAGACTACAACTGGAGTAAACCGGTTGTGGCTAAGGGTGAATTGATAACATTTGAAAATTAACATTGCCAAATACACAACTGTTCCGATTTTCATAAACAACTTACTCAATACATAATACCTATCCGGAGTACAGCCGCCTTCTTTAATAGAAAAGGCGGCTGTTTTGTCAAAAAATTTTATTTTGTTGTGGAAGTGCTGTCAAGTTAGGACTAAGTATTTTGCAACAAAAGAAGCCGTCAATAAATTAGCGGCTTTTATATAACTTGGGGATTATATGGATTTCTTATACGGATAAGTTTTGTCTAAGCTCAATATTATGTTTACTTTTTCACGGGTTGGTATTTCATAAATATCTTTTCGTCGAAACCCTTTTGTTTAGCGTATTTGACTTTCTCTCTTTTATACTCCGAAAACCCAAATTTCTCATAACACGCAATTGCACCCTGATTTATATTTGTAACATCAAGCTCATAATCGGTATAATCACTGTCGTTAAGCGCATATTCCAACATCTGCATAGTTATGCCTTTCCTTTGATAACTCTTTAGAACACAAACGAATTCGATATATCCCACTGTATTAGGGTACTTCAAAGGTTTCTCAAACTCCTCTTTCATAATCATTGAAGCTATAATCCCTTTTACAAATCCAAAATGTTTTTTGTAAGATTTACAGTCAGTAAAAATGCTTCTGCCCTTACAGTCCGATATGGCTAACGCTCCTACAACGCCTTTTTCATCCTCAACCGCAACATAAAATCTTTCTATCTGAATTCCGCTTTCTATGGCATCAGCTACTGTTTGAGTGTTTTTACTTAAAGATGAAAAATCTTTTGAAAAAGCTTCGGCAATACAATAAGCTATTTCCTTTCTATCTGAAACTAAAGCCTTCCTAATTTTAGTCATTTAACTACCCCTCCGGCAAAACCTTAAACATTTACTTCTTCATGGTATATAAATAATCTATACTGTCTTTAAATCATTTAAAACTATACAATAATTATTATTTCCTTTATTGTGATAGTACTACATACTTTATAAAAGTACAATAGTTTACTAAAAACTTAGTTTTAACTTGGGGTGCTGTCAAGTTAGGACTAAGTTAGAATATTTAAAATCATAGATATTAATTGGAATTTATTATATACTCTATTAAGAAAATAAAAATTATTCTGTTATCAAGATTTAGTTGCACAAATCAATACTATTTATATTAGTTTTGGAAAGGAGAAACATTATGGCAGAATTAAACTCTATGCGGAACATAGGGAAACAAATTGAAAAGAAACTCAAATCTGTGGGTATTTCTTCAGCGGAACAACTAATCCGGACAGGAAGCAAAGAAGCATTTTTCCGTTTAAAAATGCAGTTTTCAAATGTCTGTCTGGTTCATTTATATACGCTTCAAGGTGCAATTGATGATGTGGAATATAATCAGTTGCCTGACGAGATTAAGCATGATTTGAAATGCTTTAGTGACGAATTAAAATAAAAATGAGATTTGCCTAATGAGCATAATAATACACTAAACAAGTAACTCATCAAGTGATAAAACAAAAATAATACTCAAAACAACCTACTGCAAATCTTGGAGGCTGTTTTTATAGAAAAATGTCTTTAGTCTCGTCTTGGCAGCACCCCTAGTTAGGTCTACGTTGAAATATTTAAAAATATTGATATTAAATAAAACCCATTATATAATTAAGGATTATTATTGATTTTTCGACAGTATAGCAGGCAGAAAGATAGGAGGTAATATTTATTTTGAAAATTGCAGAACATTTTAATATTATAGCCAAGGAATATGACAGTAAAAGAAAAATGTTTATTCCTTGTTTTACTGATTATTATGAAACAACAACAAACTTTATTGCAGCAAACATTGCAAAACCTAACAGAATCATCGATTTAGGTAGTGGAACAGGGCTTTTAGCATATTTCTGGTATAAGCATTTTCCTGACTGTGAATATATTCTTGTTGATATTGCGGAAGATATGCTGGATGTGGCAAGAAAAAGATTTTTAGGAATCAGCAATGTGCATTATGAAGTAGAAGATTACTCAAAAGCCCTGCCCGTTTGCGGTGAGGTTGATTGTATTATTTCTGCGTTATCTATTCATCATTTGGAAGATGAAAATAAAAAAGAGCTGTTTTCCGAAATATATAACAAGCTGCCGGCCGGAGGAGTATTCGTAAATTATGATCAGTTTCGTGCAGATACACCTACTATAGACCGGTGGTTCGACTCGTTTTGGTTGGAACAACTTAATAAAAGCGATTTATCATCAAGAGATATTGAACTTGGGAATGAACGCAGAAAGTTGGATAGAGAATGCTCGGTTGAGAGTGAGGTAAGTATGCTCAAACATTGCGGATTCAAAGAAGTAAACTGTGTATATTCATACCATAAGTTCTCTGTTATAGTTGCGATAAAATAAACTCTGACTTATCGGTGAGGTTGTAAGTATAATAGTTACTCCAAATCGTTAAACTTGCGCTTTGAAAAAATAAACATATTCCTAAAGTACTAAAGCCACCTTATTGTAACTTGGTGGCTTGATTTTTTTAGAAAATATCTTTAGTCCTTGCTTGAGGTGCTGTCAAGGTAGGACTAAGTTTTTCAGTACACTAGTGTATTTTAATAAAGTATGTGGTACTATTTTAATAATGAAAATAATGATTATCTTATAGTTTGAATGATTTAAAGATAATACAGATTATTTA
>CAYMOU010000088.1:0-9888 GCA_964392115.1 uncultured Defluviitaleaceae bacterium
TATAAACCGTTTAAAATTACGTCGTCTTCAAGTATGGATTTAACGTACAGATTGACTTGAGTTACCGTGTAAGTCCTGCGGTCCATTGTGTTCTCTCACTACCTTTGCCAGTAAGCCGTTAATAAAAGTGGGCGAATTGTCGTCCCCGTAGGTTTTTGCCAGTTCTACAGCCTCGTTTATGGAAACGCTGACCGGAATAGGCTCTTGCTGATTAAACAGCATTTCGAAAAGTGCTATACGCATAACCGCCAAGTCTACCTTGCCCAGACGATCCACTGTCCAATCGGTGGAATATTTTGCGATAATATTGTCGATTTCCTCAAGATTTTCAAGGGTTCCTTTGGTTTCGTTAAGTATGAAATCCCTTTCACGTTGGGACATACTTTCTTCTATCTGTTCCATTGCAAATTCCACTTCAAAATCCTTATGAAATGCTGATTGATACACTATCCAAAAAATGTGCTTTCTTGCCGTTCTGCGGCTCATGGTCTTTTTTTCATTCATCGTCAAATTCCTTATAATCTCCGGCTTCTTTAGCTTTTTCCTTTTCTTGCAGTATGCCTGTAATATGAACGTTAATTGCACAAACTTTTAATCCTGTCATGGTCTCGATGGCGGTTTTTACTCGTTTTTGTACGTTTAACGAAATCTCGTGGACTTTGTAACCAAACTTCACAATTACGCTTATCCCCACAACAACACTGTCTGCATTAACCTCGATTTTAATACCCTTGGACAAATTTTTATGCCCCAGTCTCTCGGCTATATCCCCTGTAAAATTGCCGGCCATTCCGGCCACGCCTTCTATTTCCAAAGCTGCTGTGCCTGCAATAACAGCTATTACTTCGTCTGCTATTTGAATTTGGCCTATACCGGATTCGTTTTTAATTTCAGTCATTTTAACCTCCTTAATGGTTGGTCTGTTAAATTAACCTCGGGGAAAATTTTGATTAAAAAATTTTCCCCGAACCCTAAAAGGGCTATATTTATTATTTATAATTCTCCAAAACAAACTTTTCAAGTCGTTCCATACCTTTTTGTATGCTATCCATAGAAATTGCATAGGATAAGCGAATGTGCTTGGGATAGCCGAAATCGTTGCCGGGAACAACGGCTATGTTGTATTTGGTTAACAACACACTTGTAATGTCCGTAGCGTCGTTCATTAAGACGCCGTCTATGGTTTTGCCGCAAAGATGGCTTACATCTACAAACAGATAGAAAGCACCGCCCGGTTTTGTAGCGGAAATGAAAGGAATTTTGCAAGCAGTTTCGTAAATAAAATCACGGCGTTTTTCAAACTCTTTGCACATATCTTTAACAAAGGAGTTTTGTTCGTTATAAGCCGCAGTAGCCGCCTTTTGGGCAATACTGTTGGGGTTTGAAGCACAGTGGCTTTGAACATTACCCATAACATCCGCAAGTTCTTGAGTGCAGGCTGTGTAACCAATTCTCCAACCGGTCATGGAATAGGATTTTGAGAAGCCATTAACAACTATGGTACGTTTGAAGATTTCATCATTTAATGAAGCAATGCTAACGTGGGTTTGGTTATCGTATGTTAAGTTTTCGTAAATTTCGTCGGATACAACAAATAAGTCGTTCTTAACAGCAAAGTCAGCAACAACTTGCAATTCTTCTTTTTTATAAATTGCACCGGAAGGATTGGAAGGGCTGTTGATGATAATGGCTTTGGTTTTGGAGGTTAAGGCATTTTCCAACTGTTCGGCAGTTACCACAAAGTTGTTTTCCGCCGCACAGTGTACATTAACACTTACCCCACCATAAATACTAACCATTTCCGGATAGCTTAACCAGAAGGGAGCAAGAATAATAACTTCGTCACCTTCGTTTAAAATAGCTTGAAAAATATTCGAAAGGGAATGCTTTGCACCGTTGCTTACAACGATTTGACCCGGCGTATATTTTAAACCGTTGTCTCTTTCCAGTTTATCGCAGATAGCTTTACGCAACTCCACCGTGCCGGAACCGGGTGTGTACTTGGTGAAACCGCTGTTGATGGCGTCGATGGCAGCGTTTTTAACAAAATCCGGGGTGTCAAAATCCGGCTCGCCGGCACCGAAACCAACAATATCAATTCCCGCAGCAGCCATTTCTCTTGCCTTGGCAGTAATAGCCAGCGTTGAGGACGGTTTCGCCATTAAAGCTTTCTTGGAAAGTTGCATATTTCTCACCCTTTGATAGAATTTATTTGTATTGTATATTATTTTTTTTTCGATTGCAAGAAATTTATTACCATAAGGCTACTAAGTGGGATAGAGGGTTTTCAAGACAAATTGGCAAAGGGCAATGTAAAATAGCATATAATATAAATAGCACTTGAAAATTATGTAATTTAATGATAAAATGAAACTATACATTATATACAATAAATAAACAGACTTAAATCGGAGTGTGGGCATTATGAATAAATCATACCTTTACGCCAAAAGAAAACAATTACGAAATATATATGGAACGGGCAACCGTCTATACAAAAATGATATTAATGATTCGGATATAAGTCAAATTGTTTCTGCCGGTTTTGCAAACGACTGTGTGGACGGTTTAATAACTTCTGTGTTTTCAGCTTGCGTAGACTTTTCTAACTATCTGATTAAGGAGGCCGGAAAGGTTGGAAGAAGGCAAGGAAACTAAAGCTAAGCAACCATCGGAAACAGTTAGTGATAATTCCTTAACAAACAAAAATCAAACCCATATTACGGGTAATCAAAAGCTTAAGCAGTTGAGCGAAGTGTTGGAAGCCGACAGGGACATTGATGAAATGACTGCAATTGTTCACCGTAGCTTTCAGGCAACACAAATATCACCCTTTGTTCCCGAAATTGCAGAAAAAATTTCACCGGAACACATTAGTGCTTATTTGGAAAACACAAAGGAAGTGGCTATCAAGAGCTTCCAAATGGAGCGTGACAATAAGATTTTCATTTTTTCTATTGTTTTTATACTGTTGGTTTTCTTTGTATTGCTTGTGATTCTGCTTAAAGATAATTCCCCTCTTCTTGAAAAGATATTCTATATTGCAGTGGGTTTGGTACCCGGGGTTTTGGGCGGTTATGGGATAGGTATTTCAAAAAAATCAGATAATTAAGTTCTACATAAATAGCAATATTAGGTATGTTAAACTTAAATGCTACATTTTGTTGACAATCATAATAAAATGTGTTTTAATTTTATTAATTAAATATCATCCAAACCGTTGAAGCGGAGATAAAAATGTAATATGCACTTACAGAGAGCGAGGGTAGCTGAGAGCCTTGCAGTACGCAGTACATTAAATGGACCGCCGAGGGTGCAGTGAAAGGATATTGCAAAGATATTCCGAGTATTCTGCAACGTGTAAGCTACGTCAGTGCTGAGGGATATGCCTGTATCCCGGTGAGGCAAAGCGTACCGGCTTTGCGAATTAAGGTGGCACCACGAGTGAATATTAACGCACTCGTCCTTAAATTTTACAGTTATTTTGCTGTTAAAAGTAAGGACGGGTGCTTTTTGTTTGTCTCTTTATAAGCTTTATTAACTTAATTTTATCAGATTAATACGAATATACAAAGTAAAGTTTTCTTCTTTATTCCCTTACTTTCCAAGTATCAAAGGAGTTTGAGGAATTCTGTAACCTCAAAATCTTTTTATAAACTAACTTTATGCTAAAAGGAGAGATTGCTATGGAAAGCACCAAAAAAGGTAATTATACCGTCCTTATAGCCGGGGCGGTAATCCAGTTGTTTCTGGGCATTATTTATGTATGGAGTGTGTTTGTTGCTCCGGTAAGCCAGTATTTTTCCTGGGATCCCAACGCAGTTAAATTGACCTCATCGTTTATGTTGGCTTTCTTCGTTTTGGGTATTTTGTTTGGTGGAAAAATGCAACTGAAAATCGGTACTCAAAAAGTGGTTCTGCTGGGCGGTATACTACTGTCGGCCGGTATGCTGTTAAGTGCATTTATACCCCTTGGACTGGGTTGGATGATTTACATAACCTATGGTATAGTAGGCGGTTTTGGCGTAGGTATGGGCTACAATGCCATTATAACTTCTGCTCAAAAATGGTTCCCTCACAGACGTGGCTTTGCTACAGGTTTCAGCGTTTGTGCTTTCGGTTTTTCTACCGTATTGTTTGTTCCGGTTATCGGATATTTGGTAAGCAATTACGGCTTGCAAAACACTTTTATTACCTTGGCAGGTTCTTTCTTGGTGATAATACTGCTTCTGTTTAGATTTATCAACCTTCCCGATGATATGGGCGGTGGCGCTGCAGCAGCAAACCTTATGAATAAAAAACAATACACCACCGGCGAAATGATAAAAACCAAGGAATTTTACTTTATCACTCTCAGCTTAATGCTGGCAACTTCAGTGTTCTTTATACTTAACCCTTCGTTTAAATCTTTGGCTATGGAAAGAGGATTGGACGAATCCCTTGCAAGCCTTATGGTAATGATAAGCGGTGTTGCCAATGCTCTTGGCAGACTTGGCGCTCCCATGATGTCCGATAAAATCGGCAGAGAAAAATCAGCATTTTTGATTATTGTCGTAACTGTTGTGGGTGCAGGCTTACTTTGCTTTATTGACGGCATAGGCTTGATTTTGGTGGTAGCGGCTATTGCATACTGCTATGGCGGTTATTCGGGAATTTACCCTGTTTTGACAGGCGACTACTTCGGCATTAAAAACGTAGGCTCTAACTACGGTGCGGTAATGGTTGGTTTTGCAATGTCCGCATTGTTCTTCCCTATGATTATGAGCTTCTTCCCTGACCCTCTTGTTAAATTCTTATTGCTGGGTGCGCTTGCAGCCATAGGCGCTGTTTTGGTTTTATTGTTAAAAAGAAAGGAAGATTAATAAATGAATCAATTGCTGATGGGTAACGAAGCAATTGCTTTTGGTGCTATAAATGCCGGGGTAACCGTAGTTACGGGTTATCCCGGAACTCCTTCCACCGAGGTTTTGGAAACGGTTGCGAAAAACAACCCGGGAAACGTTTACGTGGAATGGTCCATAAACGAAAAGGCGGCGCTTGAAGTAGCCGCCGGTGCGGCATACAGTGGTTGCCGCACCATGGTAACAATGAAACAAGTAGGCTTAAACGTAGCTTCCGACCCCTTAATGAGCCTTGCATATGTGGGTATAAAAGGCGGTATGGTTGTAGTGGTTGCAGACGACCCCGGCCCTATTTCTTCCCAAACAGAGCAGGACACCAGACATTTTGCGGCATTTTCCAAACTGCCGGTTTTCGATCCTTCTACTGTGGAAGAAGCCTACGAAATGATAAAAGATGCCTTTGAATATTCGGAAAAATACCAAACACCGGTTTTGTTCCGACCGACAACAAGGGTATGCCACAGCTACGCAACCGTAAACACAACCGACGAAAAAGTTATCACCAACCCGGAGGGCTTTATTAAAGATTCCAAGTGGGTAATTTTTCCAAGGTTGGCGTATCTGAATCACATTAAAATGGAAGAAAGAAATATAAAAATAGCGGAGGACTTCTCGGAATATCCCCGAAATATCCTTAAAGGTAAGGGAAAATACGGCATAGTCACCGGCGGAGTAAGCCATGCCTATACCGGAGAGGTATTGCAAGAGGTTACCGAAGATTACAAACTTCTTAAAATCTCCACTCCTCATCCATTCCCCGAAAAACTGGCTTTGGAATTCTTACAAGGTTTAGAAGAAGTGCTGGTGATTGAGGAACTGGACCCGGTTATAGAAAAAAATCTTGTTTATATCTGCGGAAAGCATAATTTAAACATTAAAATAAAAGGAAAACTCACCGGTCATACTCCCAATGCCGGAGAAAACAGCGTTAATACAGTAAAAAAAGCCGTGTATGAATTTTTGCAAATTCCTTATGAGCCTACCGAAACCGTAAAACTTCCCAATCTTCCCGTAAGACCACCGGTGCTTTGTGCCGGCTGTCCTCACAGAGCGTCTTTCACGGCGGTAAAGGTTGCTATGGAAGGCAAAAAAGCTGTATTTTCAGGTGATATAGGCTGCTATACTCTGGGAAATGCCATGCCCTTAAATATGGTAGATACCTGCCTTTGCATGGGTGCCGGAATTACCATAGCCCAAGGTCTGCACAGAACTGAACCTGATACCATAAATTTCGCATTTATCGGAGACTCTACATTCTTCCATTCGGGGATTTCCGGGGTAATCAATGCGGTATACAACCAAACGGATATTATCGTTGTGATTCTGGATAATTCCACCACAGCCATGACCGGCGGTCAACCTCACCCGGGAACAGGCCAAACTATGATGGGCGATGTATCCCAAAAAATAAGCATTTACAACATACTAAAAGCCGTAGGTGTGGAACACGTTGAAAAACTTAACCCCTACGACCAAGAAAAAGCCCAAAGCACGGTTACAGAAATGGCGAAATTAAGCGGTGTACGTGCAATTATATTTGAGGCACCCTGTATAGCCGTAAAAGGAGGTAAGGGAAAATGATTAATTGTATAATCGCCGGAGTAGGCGGTCAAGGAACGGTTCTGGCAACAAAATTAATCTCCTCTGCCGCCTGTGACAAAGGCTACGAAGTTCGCAGCACCGAAACCATAGGAATGGCACAGCGTGGCGGTTCCGTCGTCAGCCACGTAAGAATAGGCAAAGACATACAATCCCCGTTAATCGGCGAAAAATCGGCAGATATTATTATAGCCTTCGAGCCGTCCGAAGCGGTTCGTGCCTTTTCCTTTCTCAAGCCGGGCGGTGCTATGGTGGTCTGTAACGCCGAAATTAAGCCCTCCACGGATATGCCTTACAGCATGGATGAAATCCTTGATTTTCTCAAATCCAACGTAAAACAACTGAAACTTATAGACGGCGAAACCCTTTTCAAACAATGCGGCAACAAAAAGGTGCTTAACGTGGCCTTAATCGGAGCGGCATTGTCTTTCGGAATACTGCCTTTAAATAAAGAAGACATAGAAAATTCTATTAAAAAAATAATTCCCGAAAAGCTACGGGAAATCAACATAAAAGCACTGGAAACGGGAGGAAGTTATGAATAACGGTCAGCTAAAGGATATTAAAGACATCTTGGCAAGAGTAACAAAAATAGACGGCTTTTACAAAGAAAAATTCAAAAACATAGACACCGGCAAAATAAATTCAAAAGAAGCCTTTGAAAGCCTGCCCTTTACCGATAAGGCAGAGCTTAGAAACGCCTATCCCCTGGGTCTTGCCGCAGTACCGGAAAGCGAAATCGTTCGTATCCATTCGTCCTCCGGCACCACCGGCACCCCGGTTATCATTCCCTACACCAAAAGAGACGTGGACGATTGGGCAATAATGTTCAAACGCTGCTACGAAGTGGCAGGAATGACCAACCTTGACCGTGTACATATAACCCCGGGCTACGGCCTGTGGACGGCCGGTATAGGCTTCCAAAACGGAGCGGAACTGCTTGGCTCTATGGCTATACCCATGGGCCCCGGCAATACCGACAAACAAATAAAAATGATGATAGACCTGCAATCCACCGTGCTTTGTGCCACTTCTTCTTACGCCCTGCTTTTGGCGGAAGAAATAACAAAACGGGGCTTAAAAGACCAAATAAAGCTGAAAAAAGGCGTGTTCGGCTCCGAACGCTGGGGCGAAAAAATGCGAAACCGCATTTCCCAAGAACTGGGCATAGAACTCTACGACATTTACGGCTTAACCGAAATTTACGGACCGGGTATCGCCATGAGTTGCAAACATCAATGCGGTATGCATTACTGGGACGATTACCTCTATTTCGAAATAATTGACCCCAAAACCGGTCTACAGGCAAAAGAAGGCGAAATTGGCGAACTTGTAATCACCACACTTAAAAAAGAAGGCGCACCCTTGATTCGCTATCGTACCCACGATCTGACCCGGTTTATGCCCGGCAAATGCGAATGCGGCTTGGAATATCCACGCATAGACACCCTTACCGGTCGCTCCGACGATATGGTAAAGGTCAAAGGCGTTATCATCTTCCCAAGCCAAATTGACGAAATCCTAAGCCGTGTAGACGGCGTAAGCAGCGAATACCAAGTGGTAATCGAGCATATAGACGGCAAAGACAGCATGACCGTTAACTTTGAAACAACCAAACCGGAACTAAAGAAGGAATTGGAAATTGAAGTTAAGAAACTGATTAAGAACAGTATAGGTATCTCTGTGGTTCCCAATGCGGTTGGAGTTGGGGATTTGCCCAGGAGTGAGAAGAAGACGGTTAGGGTGTTTGATAAGAGGTATTAGGAGAAAAAAGGTAAAAAATAAAGAAAACGAGGAACCGGTGGGGTTCCTCGTTTTTTGGTATTGTGATGTTCCTTAAAAAAACTATTGTATCTTATTTATAGAATATAGTACAACTAAGTTAATATTTTACTTATCTTTAATTTTCATTTCTCCTATATATCTTGCAAAAGTGAAGACCATTAGAACCATACTGGTAAGTACATGAAGTATCATTACTATTGCTACCGTACGACCTGCTTCTTTAAAATCTATACCTTTATATGTAGTTATCCCAAAGCTATGAAATAGAGCCGAAATATTATGTTTAAATTCTGAATTTTCGATTATACGATCGTATGTTAGATATAATGGGGCGAATAGGAAAGTAATTTCTATCAGTGATGAAATTGCTAATCTAATTCTTTCAAATGCATCGATATCTGTTGTTTTGTTATTTCTGTCCATTACATCATTAAAAAAAGCATACATAATTTCCATACTTCTACCTATTGCCCTTGTAAATATAACGCAAGACAAAATGACCCAAAAAGGCATAGAATTATTATCAAAGTTCTGTTGAATTGAAGGGGAGACGAAAAAGAAGAGCATACACATCACTATTGAAACTATAAGATTAACAGTATTTGTATACCTAACAATTGCACCTTTATACTTTTGGGCTAAGGAGGGTAGTTGTTCAATGAAGCAGCTTTTAAATTTTAAACTCATATAGTATTCGAAGTTTAAAATAGGTATGTTATGGAATACCTTTTCTACTTTATTTACTTCTTTTGCCTTTGATACAAATCTTGATATAAAAAAACTCCAAATTATTAATAATGAAATTGTTAAAAATACGCTTACCCTCGAAATAGCGAAGTGATTACTGGGCTGATTAAGAAAATTAATATGACTGATATTTATTTCTTTATCTTGAGCTAAAAAGTAAAGCAGGAGGAACAATAGTGCCGTAAAGAAGCCCAAGGATGTCCACAAATTAAAACCGGGTTTGCATTTTAATTCTTTGTAAACTGATTTTGTTATTTTTAACGAAACCAAATGCACACCTAAACTTATGAGCAAGCTAAAAGGCATGCCAAAACCCAGTACAGCCAAAGCCATTAGCGCTCCTGCTTCGTGCTGGGGATAATACAGTAGACAAATACAAATAAATAAGCAGCAGTAAAATAAAAAGTTTGATGTGAAGGAGCATATTAAATCCTTGATTGTAATACCCTTGGTAATCTTTTGTTTAGATTCTATTTGTTCCTGAAATTCACCGGTAGCTTTTTTTAGTTTTTCCTTTAAGATAACTTGGGTTTCTTTGTACTCCTCTATTAATCCATTCTTTTTAACATTAAGTTCTGTTTTACAAAACAAATCCTTTTCATTTCTAATTTCAGTAGTTTTATGAATTGATGCTTCGCAGTAATGACTGGTGACATATTCTTCTTTTTTTTCACTGTATTCACGTTCAAATTCGTATAAAAAGAACTCATCGTTTTCCGACATCATTTCCTCCAAGCCTGTTTATGTCTATGGTAAACAAAAAAGAACCAACATATTCTGCTGATTCCTTCTAGTTAAGTTAAGCGCGAGACGGGATTCGAACCCGCGACCCTCGCCTTGGCAAGGCGATGCTCTA
>CAYMOU010000089.1:0-9412 GCA_964392115.1 uncultured Defluviitaleaceae bacterium
AGCGAAGAAATGCGTAAATCCTATATAGATTATGCAATGAGCGTTATCGTTTCCAGAGCCTTGCCGGACGTTCGAGACGGGCTGAAACCGGTACACCGCCGCATACTCTACGCCATGCACGAGCTGAACCTTGACCCGTCAAAGGGCTACAAAAAGTCAGCCCGTATCGTGGGCGATACCATGGGTAAATACCATCCTCACGGCGATTCGTCCATTTACGAATCCATGGTTCGTATGGCACAGGATTTCTCTATGCGTTATATGCTGGTAGACGGCCACGGCAACTTCGGCTCTATGGACGGTGACAGTGCTGCGGCACCCCGTTACACAGAAGCCCGTCTAAGCCATATCTCCATGCATATGCTGGCAGATATAGATAAAAACACCGTAGACTTTGTACCAAACTACGACCAAGAATTCACCGAACCCTCGGTTCTACCCTCACGTTTCCCTAACCTGTTGGTTAACGGCTCGTCAGGTATAGCCGTAGGTATGGCCACCTACATTCCGCCGCACAACCTAACGGAAGTGGTAGAAGGCATACTCAAGGTCATAGAAAACCGTGTAGCCGGCAAAGAAACCGAGTTCAAGGAACTTCTGGACATAATCAAAGGCCCGGACTTTCCCACTTACGGCGTTATTTTAGGCACAAACGGCATAAAACAAGCTTACCGCACCGGCCGAGGCAAAATCCTTGTCCGTGCAAAGGCTACCATAGAAACCATAGGCAACCGTGAAACCATCATTATCACCGAGTTGCCCTACCAAGTTAACAAATCCCGTTTGGTAGAAAAAATCGGCTCATTGGTAGGCGAAAAGAAAGTCGAAGGAATTTACGACATTCGTGACGAATCCGACCGTAACGGGGTCAGAGTCGTTATAGAACTTAAAAAAGACGCAAATCCCAACGTTATCTTAAACCAACTTTACAAGTACTCCCAAATGCAAGAAAGTTTTGGATTAAATATGCTTGCTTTGGTTGATAATAAGCCTAAAACCTTAAATTTAAGGGAATTGCTTGACCATTATATAGACCACCAAAAAGAAGTGGTCACCAGACGCACCCAATTCGACCTGCAAAAGGCCGAAAAACGTGCCCATATTCTTGAGGGCTACCTGTTGGCGCTGAAAAATATGGACGAAATCCTCCAATTAATTCGCAGCTCCAGAGACACGGCAACAGCCCGTGTGGTACTGACAGAACGTTACGGCCTTTCCGAGCGCCAAACGGAAGCAATTATTGATATGCGTTTCCGAAGCTTAACAAGCCTTGAACGTGAAAAATTGGAAAAAGAATATGCGGATATTCAAGTCACCATAGGCGAACTTAAAGGCATACTCAGCGATGAAAACCGCCTTTACCAAGTTATCCGTGACGAAATAACCGCCATCAAACAAAAATACGGCGACCCACGCCGCACAGAAATAGTCCAAGACTCCGGCGAAATAGACTTCGAAGATTTAATCGACGAAGAAACCTCTGTAGTCACCATGAGCTTTATGGACTACATCAAACGCCAACCCCTTAACACCTACAGAAGCCAAAACCGTGGCGGCAGAGGCGTTTTGGGCATGGGCACCAGAGACGAAGATGCCGTGAAAAACCTGATTGTTGCCAGCACTCATGACAACATTCTGTTCTTCACCAACCTGGGCAAGGCTTTCAGCATGAAAACCTACGAAATACCCGAATCCGGCCGTGCCGCCAAGGGTATAGCCATAGTAAACCTGCTGAACTTATCGCCCGGCGAAAAAATTGCCGCTGTTATTCCGGTCAGAGAATTTACCGAGGACGAAAACCTTGTAATGGTGACCAAATACGGCGTTATCAAAAAAACTTCCCTGTCACACTTCGCCCGTATCAGAAATTCCGGCCTGTTGGCTTTAAGCTTCCGAGAGGACGACGAACTGATAGCCGTACTGAAAACCGGCGGCGAAGACGAAATTTTTGTGGCAACCAAGGAAGGTATGGGTCTTCGTTTTAACGAGGACGAAGTTCGTGTTATGGGTCGTACCGCCGCAGGTGTTCGTGCCATTACCCTTAACCCGGGTGACCACGTGGTTTCCGCCGATACCATTAACGCCGATTGCCAAGTTCTCTTTGTAACCTCCGGCGGCTTCGGCAAACGCACCGACATTGACGAGTTCGCTTCCCGTCACAGAGGCGGTAAAGGCGTAAAAATCTACCGCATAACCGAAAAAACAGGCTCCGTGGTAGGCGTGGCAAAGGTAGACGACAAGGACGAGCTTATGCTAATCAACTCCGACGGCGTTATCCTCCGCATACGTATAGCCGACATATCAACCCAAAAACGTGTAACCCAAGGTGTAAAACTCATCAACCTTCCCGAAAACGCCGAAGTTATCAGCATAGCCAAAATAGGCGAAGAACTTTGCGAAGATTCCTCAGAAGAAATTTTTGACGAAACTTTGGTAGAGAACCATGACGAAACCTTAGACGACAACTTAGAGGAATCCTCAGAAGTAAATGTGGAAGAAATCGCTCAAGACATCTTAGGCGAAATGGTAGATGATTTTATAGAAGAAAATACAAACGATACCGATTCAAACTGATAAAATAACTCGTACTTATAACTAAATGCCGTTTTTATCCAATATCTACTAAATTGCCAACTGCTTATTTACGGCTTTTTTGTAAATAGGAAGTAAATGACTGATTGCATTTATATCATCTGAGAAAAATGGAATCAGTATGAGGGATAAAACCTTTTTTGCTGTGTGAAAAAAGGTTTTATCCCTCAAGGTTTTATTATTTTAAGCACTTACGCTTAAAGGAGATACCATGTCAGACAAAATAATCAGAGTTACAGCCGGAAACGGTGCAATAAGAGGGTTTTTTGCCTACACCGCCGGTACGGTCAACCGTGCAGTACAAATCCATAAAACATCGCCTACAGCTTCTGCCGGCTTCGGTCGTCTGATTACCGCTGCGGCTGTTATGGGCGGTATGCTGAAAAGCGACACAGACCTGCTGACCCTGAAAGTCAAGGGCGACGGGCCTATAGGCGGAATGGTGGCAACGGCGGACTATTTAGGCCGTGTAAAAGGCTACGTTAACAATCCATTTGTGGAATTGCCGCTGAAACCCAACGGCAAACTTGACGTTTCAACCGCCGTGGGCATGGGCGAACTGGTGGTAATCCGTGACTTAGGCTTAAAAGAACCCTACGTGGGCATGATTCCTCTGGTGTCAGGCGAAATAGCAGACGATTTAACCTACTACTACGCCACCAGCGAACAAATCCCTACCTCCGTGGCCTTAGGCGTTAAGGTAGAACGTGACCACAGCATAAAACACGCAGGCGGCTTCATCGTCCAACTTATGCCCCAAGCCGACGAGGAAATGATAAGCATACTGGAAACCAATCTTATTGCCTGTCCTCAGGTCACCAATATGTTAAGCAATGGTCAGGACATGATTGAAACCGTCCTCAAAGGGCTTAATCCCGTTATAAACGAGGAAATGCCCGTTCTGTACCACTGCAACTGTTCAACCGACCGTGTAAAAAAAGCCTTAGCTTCCATAAACCCAAAAGAAATCCAAGAAATCTTAGCCGAAGACGGCAAAATCAGTATGCATTGCCACTTCTGCAACAAAGATTACGACTTCTTCCCGGATGACTTTAAGTAATCTCAATTAACAAACATATGATAACTTTCAGTAACAATGTTAAAGTCTTTTTGAAAGGAGTTTGAGGAAGACTTTTTCTTCAGAAAAAGTTTTCCTCAAGGTCTTGCCCTTGCCTTTCCAACAGAAAATTTTCGTCAGACAGGTAAAAGGTCGCAAGTCCCGGCATATAGTTTTTATATCAAGGTTTGTGGCGGTGGTA
The DNA here is from genome assembly GCA_964392115.1 of uncultured Defluviitaleaceae bacterium. Taxonomy (GTDB): domain Bacteria; phylum Bacillota; class Clostridia; order Lachnospirales; family WRBF01; genus CAYXWM01. Next base: position 3,852 of record CAYMOU010000089.1, read on the forward strand.
TATGCTCAATGTTACTGTCTATACAAAACGGTACAGCTTGGAGTTATCAAAATTTCTGGTAAGCAACAAGGTAAGTTACGAACTGTTCGAAGCCTCCGGCTTCAAAGCCTTTGTAATCCCCACAGCTACCGTTTATCTTAAAAGCTTCATACAAATGTTAAAATGCTTTGTCCTGGACCGTAACCCCATAGTGAAACGCTCACAGCGGCTTAAAAATATACTGTTGCAATCTGTTTTTACCGAACCGAATAACATCTCCGAAGACCTGCAAAACTACATCTCCCTAAACCAAACCATAAACATGGACGGCTACGTGGATTTCAGATTGCAGGACTATACAAACAAAATCGACAGTATCCTCTATGCCGTAGTGAAAAAGAACATGAACACAAGCTTGCTGCTCCAAGAATATTAAATACCGGCAAGCTTTACGACACTCAAAAAACTTATCAAAAAAAGCAGTTTGAACATATTGCAATCTTTCCCCGGTTAATAGGGATACACTTGCAATTACGGTCAAACTGCTATATTATTATAAAATGCATTGAATCTTTAAACATTATTCTATACTCGGCTTTTTTGGAAAAAAAGTTTTTTCCCCAAAGGTTTTATGCTCTTTCCACTGACTTTTCATCGCAAAGGAGAAAATTTATGATAAATGTTACTCTCAAAGGCGGCGACATAAGAACTTTCGAAAAAGGCGTAACTGTGCTGGACGTAGCAAAAAGCATCAGCGAAGGCTTGGCAAGGGTAACTCTTGCGGGCCTTGTTAACGGACAAGTTGCAGACCTTCGTGACAGCTTGGAAAATGACTGTGAACTTAGCCTTTTAACCTTCGACGACCCTCAAGGCCAACGTGCTTACCGCCACACTGTTTCGCATATATTGGCACAGGCAGTAAAAAGCCTGTTTCCCAAGGCTAAACTTGCCATAGGCCCGGCCACGGAAGAAGGCTTTTACTACGACTTCGACAACGAAGTACCCTTCACCGCCGAGGACGTTACAGCAATACAAGCCGAGATGAAAAGAATAATCAAGGCAGGCCACGAAATAGAACGCTTCACCCTACCCCGAGCCGAAGCCTTGGAACTTATGAAAGACGAGCCCTACAAAATTGAGTTAATCAACGAGCTTCCCGAGGACGCCGTTATTTCTTTCTATAAACAAGGAGACTTTACCGACCTCTGTGCAGGCCCTCACTTGCTAAACACCAAGGCTGTTAAGGCCGTAGCACTGCTAAACGACGGCGGCTCCTCAGGTGCATACTGGCGAGGCTCCGAAAAAAATAAAATGCTCAGTCGCATTTACGGCACAGCATTCCCCAAAACCGCCGATTTGGAGGCCTTTCTTACCGCCCGTGAAGAGGCCAGAAAACGTGACCACAACAAACTGGGCAGAGAGTTAAAATACTTCACCACCTCGGACGTTATAGGACAAGGTCTTCCGCTGCTTATGCCCAAGGGTGCAAAGGTAATGCAGGTTCTTCAACGTTTCGTAGAGGATACCGAAGAATCCAGAGGCTACGTGTTCACCAAAACGCCTTTCATGGCAAAGTCCGACCTTTATAAAATTTCCGGTCACTGGGACTTGTACCGTGACGGCATGTTTATCATGGGCAACGAGGAAGAAACCGCCTATGCGCTTCGTCCTATGACCTGTCCGTTCCAATTCACCATATACAACGCCGAACAACACAGCTACCGTGATTTGCCCATTCGTTATTCCGAAACATCCACACTGTTCAGAAACGAATCCTCCGGAGAAATGCACGGGCTTATACGTGTGCGTCAGTTCACCATCTCCGAAGGGCACTTGGTTTGCACCAAAGAGCAGTTAGAGGAAGAATTTTTCGGCGTGGTTGACTTGGTTAATTACATGATGTCCTCACTGGGTATACAACACGACATAAAATACCGCTTCTCCAAATGGGACGAAAACAACCAAGAAAAATACGTGGGTGACCCGGAAACTTGGAAAGAAACCCAAGATATAATGCGTAGTATGCTCCAAAAGCTGAACATAGAATTTACCGAAGAATCCGGCGAAGCGGCGTTCTACGGCCCTAAGTTGGATATTCAGTTCAAAAACATCTACGGCAAAGAGGACACCATCATCACCGTGCAAATAGACTTTGCCCTTGCTCAACGTTTCAACATGACCTATGTGGACAAAGACGGCTCCAAAAAATATCCTATCGTAATCCACCGTACTTCCATCGGCTGTTACGAGCGTACCTTGGCCATGCTTATCGAGAAATACGCCGGAGCATTGCCCCTGTGGATGGCGCCGGTTCAAGTGGTTATACTGCCCATATCCGAGCGCTTTAACGACTATGCGGCAGATATAGCAGGCAAGCTTAAAGCCTTGAATATTCGTACAGAATGCGATTTCCGTGCGGAAAAAATCGGGTATAAGATACGTGCGGCTCGTCTTGAGCGTGTGCCTTATATGCTGGTAGTAGGTGAACAAGAGGCCGAAAACAAAACTGTTTCTGTCCGCAGTAGACTGGGCGACGAAGGTTCCTTGTCTGTTGATGATTTTATTAAGCAAGTTGCAGAAGAAAACAGTACAAGAAGTTTAAGAGTTTGATTAACATAAAAATACCACTCGGTCATATGCCGGGTGGTTTTTTTGCGTGGATTGAAAGGTATATGTGTTTATTGCAAACTGTAGGGTCCTGGCTCTGCGACCACCGTTGGATACAGCAATTATAAATGCAGCAATCCTAACGAAACCTGCATTTTCGCCAATTAAAAAAAATCGGTAACCATGACGTGCAGAATACTTTCCCGACAGCATATTTTAGGGGTATATTATCGGTTACTGGTAAGCGGCCGAGCAGAGCCCCTACCCTACAAGTTATCGGATGCCGTTGGTATTGGAATTACCTACAGTTTAAAGATTATACCCAAAACAGCAGCTATAGCTATATAAAATACAGGGTGGATTTTAATTCTGCGGGAGAAAATAAAAAGTACGATAAAAATTACACATGAAATTATATTGAATAAATCCAAGAAATTGCCGGTTTGTTGGTATAAGGGAAAATTAAAGAAGGTGATTATTATTATGCCGTAAGCGGCAAAGGCTATAAGAGCGGTTACCGCCGGGCGCAGTCCGTAAAAGCCGGCTGTTAAATACTTGTTGTTTTTGAATTTATTCAACACATTTGCCAAGACCAAGGCGATTAACACAGACGGTATTATCAAGCAGATTGACGCAATTATACCGCCCCAGACACCTCCGGCGGAATACCCGGCAAAGGTGGCTATATTTATACCTATAGGCCCCGGGGTTGATTCGGAAATTGCTATCATGTCTATTAACTGTTCTTGAGAAAACCACGGCTGTCTGGCGGCTATGTCCGCCAAAAAGGGCAGCGTAGCCATACCGCCGCCTATGGAAAAAAGCCCAACTTTCAAAAACTCGAGAGATAGTGTCAAAAGTTCCAAATGTCTAACCTTCTTAACCAAATAATTTTCGTTGCAATAACACAAAAGAAAAACCATGGGGAAAACTTAATCTGCTACTAAGTTTTCCCCAAACCGCTTTAAATAAGACTATGACAATTCAAGTTAAGAACCCAAAGAGGTAAACTTTATAAGTTTACCTCAAATTTGTTTAAATATAGCGTATCAATTTATGTTTTTACCCTTCGATTACATGACCCATGTTGTAATAACCGGGTTTTTTGCCTTTTAAGAATTTTGCGGCTGAAATTGCGCCTACGGCAAACACTTCTTTAGAGTGTGCCTTGTGGGTAAATTCTATTACCTCGTCTTTGCCGGCGAAAATCACGGTATGCTCGCCAACTATGGTGCCGCCTCTGATTGCGGTTATGCCAAGTTCGTTTTGCTTACGTTTTTCACGAACAGCAGAGCGGTCGTTCACGTATTCCAGCTTGTTATCAAGGCCTTGGTTTACGCTGTCTGCAAGCAAAAGTGCCGTGCCACTGGGTGCATCGATTTTTTGGTTGTGATGACGTTCGGTTATTTCTATATCGAAGCCGGTTTCGTATAAAATTTTGGCGGCCTGTTTTAGAAGATTAGCAAGCAGGTTAATGCCCACCGTCATGTTAGCAGAACGCAAAACAGCTGTCTTTTCGGAGACGGCTTTTATTTTATCCAAAGTTTCTTCAGAAAGACCGGTGGTGCAAACCACTATGGGTATCTTTCTTTTAGCGGCGTAGTCCAACAAAGGCGGTACGCTGTCCGGATGAGAAAAGTCTATTATAACGTCTGCCTGTACCATGCAATCCCCGGGGTTTGAAAAAGTGGGAAAACACATGGCTTCTTTAGGCTCGCCAACGTCTATGCCGGCCACAATCTCGCAGTTGGGGTCTTTCTTGGCCAGTTCGTATACAACACGTCCCATCATTCCCAAATATCCGTTTAAAATTATTTTAGTCAAAGTATCACCTCATCAGTAAAATTCAAACAGTAAGTCCCGGCGTTTGTTCATATTATCCCCAAGACAATACCGGATTGTATCTTTTTAGGAAAATGCAATTAATTATATAGATACAACATATTAATCCAAGCGTTTATCGGTCTTTTTCAGAATCAGATTGATAACAGGTCGTGTTATGCGCTTTCGATCTTTTCTGTACCTTGTAAGACTTGATACATTTTCAAATTTTTTTCGGTTTCCAATTCTTTTCGAAAGGATGCCACTTTATCTTCTATATCCAAATCGGCGGCAAATTCTTCCGTAACGTTACCGGAAAGTTTGTTTTGTGCAGCAGATTCTACAAATTGCATAAGCAAATGTTCAATTACTTCTTTTTGTTCTTTGGGCAACTCCAGATAGAATTCAAGTATCTTTCTGCCATATTGGCCTAAGTCATATTGCTGTGACAATTGATCCATGAAGAATTCTTTTGTGGTTTTATACATTTCTCCGTTACCTGTCCTCAGCCATTCTTCATTAATGTTAAAGGTGTTGGAAATATCAAAAATTACTCGATTGGTAACGTTTATCCTACCAACCTCTATACTACCCAGATTGGCCCTGCTGATTTTTATTTTTGAAGAAAACTCCTCTTGTGTTAAACCGATGGATTTTCTTAAACTCTTAATTCTTTCGTTAATATTCAAGGCTTTTCACCACCTTTCCTTGGATGGAATATATGCAGACAATTACTATAAGCTATAAATCCATGCTTATAATGACTGAAAAATCCTCAGGTCAAATGCACTTAGGCCAAAAATAACTTAACAGAATAATAAGTGTGTATTTAGTAAAAAAGTAACAATTATGAAACATCGCTTTTGATAAGTATAACATGAACTAACATGTGCGTCAATCACAAATGGTAGCTTGACAAGCACAATATGTGATGTTATTATGTGGTTGGCACACAAAAAATGGTTTATTACACAAAAAGGCGGTGGAGCAATGTTTAATACTGCAAAAACAACAGAAATTTACCATCATAAAAAGACAAACTTAGAGACGTTTGCGGCATTACTGGCGAATATAACGGAAGATGAGCAAAAAGAATTTTATAATCTGCTTAAAGAGTATTATGAGTTGAAAGAAAATCCCTATTCAAAAGAAAA
>CAYMOU010000090.1:0-8954 GCA_964392115.1 uncultured Defluviitaleaceae bacterium
ACATGGGCGCTCAACTTGTTAAAGAAGTTGCCACCAAAACCAATGACGTAGCCGGTGACGGTACTACTACCGCTATCGTGCTTGCACAAGCCATGGTTCAAGAAGGCCTTAAAAATATTGCTGCCGGTGCTAACCCCATTATTTTAAGAAGAGGTATGCACAAAGCTACAGCTGCTGTTGTTGAAGAAATCAAAAACATGAGCCAAAAAGTAGCCGGCAAAAACCACATTGCAATGGTAGCTGCTATTTCTTCAGGTGACGAAGAAGTTGGCGTTATGATTTCCGACGCTATGGAAAAAGTGTCCAACGATGGCGTTATCACCGTTGAAGAAAGCAAAACCATGCACACCGAGCTGGAACTCGTTGAAGGTATGCAATTTGACAGAGGATACCTCTCTGCTTACATGGCAACCGACATGGAAAAAATGGTTGCAACCATCGACGATCCTTATATATTGATTACCGACAAAAAAATCTCCAACATTCAAGAAATTCTGCCTCTTCTTGAACAAATCGTTCAAACAGGTGCAAAACTTATCATCATCGCAGAAGACGTTGAAGGCGAAGCTTTGGCTACCTTGGTAGTTAACAAATTACGTGGCACCTTCACTTGCGTAGCTGTTAAAGCTCCCGGCTTTGGTGACAGACGTAAAGCTATGCTTGAAGACATTGCTATCCTTACCGGCGGTCAAGTAATCTCCGAAGAATTGGGTCTTGAACTTAAAGACGCTAAAATCGAACAACTTGGTCGTGCAAAAACCGTTAAAGTTGAAAAAGAAAACACCATCATCGTTGACGGTCAAGGCAGCAAAGACAAAATTACAGCCAGAGTTGCTCAAATCAAAGCACAAATCGAAGAAACAACTTCCGAGTTTGACAGAGAAAAACTTCAAGAACGTCTTGCAAAATTGTCCGGCGGCGTAGCTGTTATCAAAGTTGGTGCTGCTACCGAAACAGAAATGAAAGAACGCAAATTACGTATGGAAGACGCTCTTGCGGCTACTCGTGCGGCTGTAGAAGAAGGTATCATCTGTGGCGGCGGTACTACTTTCATCAACTGTATCCCTGCTGTTAAAGCTGTGGTAGAAACCTTAGCAGGCGACGAAAAAACCGGCGCTGACATTATCCTCAAAGCTTTACAAGCACCCGTTAAACAAATCGCAAGCAACGCAGGTATCGAAGGTTCCGTAGTTGTTAACAAACTTTTGGAATCCGAAAAAGGTATCGGCTTCGATGCTCTTAACGAAAAATATGTAGACATGATTAAAGCAGGCATTATCGACCCCACTAAGGTTGCACGTTCTGCTATCCAAAACGCAACATCTGTTGCCGCAACACTCCTTACCACCGAATCTGTCGTTACAGATATTAAAGAACCGGAAGCTCCAATGCCGGGCGGCGGAATGGGCGGTATGGGCGGCATGATGTAATAGATTATTAACACAGGACCTTTTGGGAAGAAGCCCTGCACCGGCTTTCTCCCAAGCCCTTTTCAAAACACTGTTTATAATCCTCTTAGATGCAGTTATATATAGAAACAAAACAAGTACATTCAAGAAATGATTTAAATGTTGCAAATAAAGTTACATTATGTACCAATGTTTTGAATCGGGTCAGGGTCTTATTACACCATATTCCCCTTTTTACGAAAAAAGAGCAGCCTATAGGGCCGCTCTTTTTTTATTATTCTTGTTCAAAGCTTACACATTCTGTATCGCATTTTTTGCAAGCGTTGGCGGTTTCGGAGCCCACAACAATGCTGTCAAGGGTGCAGCAGCTGGCTTTGTCATTGTATTTGCAATTATGAACATTACAACGGATTTCTTGATTTGACATTAAAAACACCTCCTTTGACAATTATAATCCCCAAAAGTAGTATAAATATTCCATTACTTTTTTTGAACACCTATGACTGCGTGATTTTGCTCAATTGATAATTTTATTCACAAGGCATAAAACAGGGCTTTTACCGGTAAATCTTTTGTTCCGCAACCTTGGGACAACATCTGAATAAAATAATAGCAAATCCCAAATAAAGGAGGTGTTTTTATGCTAAAAATACTTTGCTGTCTGGCGGGGATTTGCTTGACTATAGCCTTATTGCAATTATTAATATACATTTTGGTATTATTTTTGTCTACCGGCGGGATATTGTTTTTGTTTGCACTGATATTCGGTTGGATAGGAACTTGCGGTTGTAGATGTCGACGATGAGTCGAGAGAGTGTTCGGATGCGAACTCTGTTGACCCGTTTTTACTCAAAAAAACAACAACCCCGTCTTGATAATCCTTAAATAAAACAGAATTATCAAGACGAGGTTGAGGGATACCGAAATGGCACGTTTATGCCATGTTATTAGCAAAGTAAGTGAAACATGAGTGTTTATAAGACCGTGAATAAAAAATATATGATAATAATATATATATTATTTTGCGTATTCAATAGCACGGGTTTCACGAATCAGATGTATTTTGATTTGTCCGGGGTAGTCTAATTCGGATTCTATTCTTTTTACAATCTCACGAGCCAAGATGGTTAATTCGCTTTCGTCGACCATTTCGGGAATTATGACAATTCGCAATTCACGACCGGCCTGGATAGCAAACGACTTTTCAACTCCGATAAAGCTATCGGCGATGGCCTCCAGTTTTTGCAGGCGTTTGATGTAAGATTCCAGAGTCTCACGTCTTGCACCGGGGCGAGATGCGGATATTGCATCGGCTGTTTGTGTGATAATGGAGTAGATATTGTTGGGTTCAATGTCGCCGTGATGTGATTCTACAGCGTTAATAATAATATCGGATTCACGATATTTTTTGCAAAGACCGGCACCTATGGTTATATGAGAGCCTTCCATATCGTGGTCTACGGATTTTCCTATATCATGGAGCAAACCGGCTCGTTTGGCAATGGATATGTCAACGCCCAGTTCAGCGGCAATCAAACCGCAAAGGTGAGCCACTTCTATAGAATGTTTCAAAACATTTTGTCCATAGCTTGTCCTGAATTTCATTTTGCCCAGCAGGCGGATTAAATCGGGGTGTATACCGTGTACGGCGGTTTCGAAAGTGGCGGCTTCGCCTTCTTCTCTGATGGTGACTTCCACTTCTTTTTTAGCTTTTTCTACCATTTCTTCTATTCTGGCAGGATGCACACGACCGTCGATTATCAGCTTTTCAAGTGCTATTCTGGCTATTTCACGTCTCATGCTGTCAAAGCCGGATAGGATAACCGCCTCGGGAGTATCATCGATAATAAAGTCTATGCCCGTAAGGGATTCAAGCGCCCTAATATTTCGACCTTCACGACCGATTATGCGGCCCTTCATTTCATCGTTTGGCAATGCCACAACAGAAACGGTGGTTTCAGCCACATGGTCTACGGCACAGCGTTGAATGGCACCGGCCAAAATCTCACGGGATTTTTTGTCGGCGTCCTGTTTTGCCTTGGCTTCATAGTCCTTTATAAGCCTAGCGGTGTCGGCACGTACGTCGTCCTCTACCATAGCCAACAGGTATTCTTTGGCCTGTTCTTGGGATAATGCCGAGATGCGTTCCAGTTCGGAAATATGTTGCTCTTTTATATGTTCAACCTCTACTTTAAGTTGCTCGAGGTTCTCATTTTTAGTAGCCAACTGTTCTTCCCTTTTTTCCAGAGCTTCTACCTTTTTATCCAACGTTTCCTCTTTTTGCAGCAGTCTGCGTTCAAGACGTTGAAGTTCGGCACGACGCTCCTTAACTTCTTTTTCGGCTTCGTTTTTTGCTTTTATGCTTTCTTCTTTTGCTTCCAGCAAAATTTCTTTCTTTTCGGCTTCTGCCTTACGTCTGGCCTCTTCCAAGATAAAGACGGCCTCTTTTTCAGCAGAGCCAAGTTTGGTTTCGGCTATTTTCTTGCGATAAAATATGCCGCAGAAAAAGCTTATACCAATTACAAATATAGTGGCTAAAACGCCCACAATACTTGTAAGTACCGGGTTATCCCACACAAAACACACCTCCTTGCAGATGGATTTTTGAGTATACTTTATCCATACCCAATTTTTTCAATTTTCAATTCAAAGGTTAAAACGGCAACGCCGAATAATATTAATAAAATTCTTGCGGTTGGGAAATTGAATTTTATTAATTTCGTACTAAATCAATTTAGCACGGGGAAATTTTTTAACCATAAAATTTAATAACACCATGCAATTGTATTACGTTTTGAAATTTCTGTCAAGCGTTAGCTTAAAAACCGTAATAAATCTACAAGAAATAAACCGGTGATATATAGGGTAATTTAGCTGTTTTTTAAGAAAATCCTATTTTCCCCTCGGAAAAAAACTTTAGAATTGTTTCATATAGCAAATCAACCCGAACAAACTTGAGTTATCAGCAACTCCACCGCCAGAACATCGGAAATTTTGCCTGTCTTTATGTTCACGTCTGTTTCAAGGCAGCTTTTCAATGCCCTTTGCAGAGTTTCCGGGCTGAAATTTTTGCCTTGTCTTATACATTCGCTGATTACAAAGGGCCTCTGGGCCAGGCGTTGGGCTATGGATGCCGAATCCAGACCCTTATTTAAAAGCAGTTTCGATTGGATAATCAGGCGTAATTGCCTTGCTATCATGGAAATTATCATAATGGGCGATTCTTTCAGGCGTATTAACCTGCTGTAAATATCCAAGGCTGTTCCGGCGTTTTTGTGGCCGAAGGCGTCCAGCATTTGAAAAATCTGTGCTTCTAGGGATTTTATGCAGATTTGCTCTATGTCCTCGGATCTTACCCTGTCTCGTTGACCCAAATAAGCCGTGATTTTTTCGCATTCCTTAAATATGGTATCCATATCCGGCGAAACTGTTCGTATGAGAAGGGTTGCATCCGGTTTTGATATGACTTTGCCCTGCTTTTTAAATATTTGCTCTACCCAGACCGCTAAGTCCTTTTCGGATTGGGTTTTAAACTCCGCACAGTGCCCAAGTTTTCCTACTTTTTTATATAGACGGCTGCGTTTATCAACGTTAGTTTCCACAAAAACCATATGGGTGCTGTCCGGGAGTTCGTCCAAAAAATCGCAGATTCTTTCGGAGTCGTCCTTTCTGCCGGGTGCAAACAATCCCGATGATTCCACAAATACCAGCCTTTTCTCGGACATAAAAGGCAGGGTAGATGCCGCATCGCAAATGCTTTCCACAGAGCTTTCCTTATCTCTGAAACGGTCGAAATTCATGATTTGTGCTTCCGGCTCTATGATTTTTTCCAGCTCGTTGCTGTATTTTTTTATAAGAAAACTTTCCTCGCCGAACAAGAGGTAAATGGGCTTGAATTGCCGTAGTTTTATATGGTTTTTCAGTTCTTTCATTTCATGACCTACTTTATATTTGTATTAAAAAATTAAGACCTTGGGTAGAACTTTTTTTAAGATAAAGTCTTCCACAAATTCCTTTCAAAGACTTTATTATTTAACGTATCATGGGGTATACCGCAAGTTCCTTACCACCGTCCTTTATTTGAACGGTTACCGCACCCTTTTCAACGGTGCTGAAATAGGGAATGTTCATATCCTTTAAACGTTCTGTTACTTCTTTTGAGGGATGCTTGTACATATTACCCACTCCGGCGCTTACAATGGCTGCTTTGGGCGACACGGATTTCAAAAACTCCTCGGTGCTTGAATGTTTGGATCCGTGGTGAGCAAGCTTGATTACTTCGCAGTTTAGGTTGTCTCCTTGGGCAAGCACTGCCTTTTCAGTGTTTTTGCCGGTGTCTCCGGTAAACAGAAAATCAGCCCGGCCATAACTGAATTTTAGTATCAGGCTGTTATCGTTAGGGTTGCCAAAGTCCTTGGTTGGCGACAGGGACAGGAATTTCAGCTCTCCATCCGTAAGCATTTCGTGTTGCTTCATATTTATAAAGGGTATATTATTTTCCTCGAAAAGTTTAAGCATTTTTTTACGGTATTTTTCGCTATCCCAAGTACCTTCCTTAGAATATACCCCTGCTATCTGCTTGTTGCCTATTATTTCTTCCAATCCTTTGGAATGGTCTTTGTCAAAGTGGCTGATGAAAACACCGTCGATTTTATGTATACCCTTCATATTAAGATAAGGTAAAATAACCGACTCACCGTAGCCGCTGTTTCCGCAATCCACTATATACACCTTTCCGGTTGCTTCTATTATAAAGCTGTCGCCTTGGCCTACATCCATCATTGTTACCGTAGGGATTTGGAAAATCGGCTTAATTAAACTAACTACCACAAGGGCAACAAAAAAGCAAGCGGAATATTTTAGGTGTTTAAACTTCTTTTTGCTGATTATCAGATACAAAACCGCCAAAGCCGTAAACCATAGGGAAATCTCCAAAAAGGACGGCTGTCCTATAAGAATTTTCGCAAAAGGCAGTTCCCTGAAAAAGCTTGAAATCCATTCATAGGCTTTCAGTAGGGTCAAAATCCCACCGCCCAGAATTACCGCCAATTCCGAAACCACCAAACCCACAACCCCGGCCACCATTCCCAAAGCCACAGTAAGGCAAACCGTGGGAATGATTATAAGATTGGTCAAAACGGAGTATGTGGCGTAATAGTTGAATTGACAGGCGATAACCGGGGCATTTGCAACCTGTACCGCAACAATCAGAGCAAGAGCCTTGTTTAAATAATTAAATTGAAACAGCACTTTGCCCGGTTTATACCTTTTTAGGTAGCTAAAAAATTTCAGCATAGGCTCATAACCGTAACCTATACCGAAAACCGAAGAATACGTGAGCAGAAATCCCGTATTCCACAGATAAAAGGGTTGGAACAGTAGCAAGGCTATACAGGAAAAGGCTACTGACGACAGCATATCATAATCACGCCTGAAAAGCCTAGCAAAAGCCAAAATGCCAAACATGGTAACCGCACGAACCGTAGAAACAGAACTGCCGGTTAAAAGGCAATACAAAACCAACAGGAACAAAGCAGGTATGCCGGCGAAACGTCTTTTTATAAACAGTGCAAAAAGTCGCTCAAAACACAGACACAAAACGGTAATGTGAAGACCACTTATAACCAATATATGGTATATTCCGGCCTCCTTATAAATATGGGAGATTTCTTCGTCCAAGTCGGACTTATCGCCTAAAATCATGGATTTAATAACGGCGGCTTCTCGTTGGGGCAGAGCATTATCGAATACGGCAGAGATTTTTTCACGGATTTCATACAGATATGTATTTAAGTCTTGACTTATTTCGCCCTTGGAAACCACCTTTGGGAACATTTTGTAGTCTACGCTCCGGGCTTTTAAGTAGGTGTATTCGTCAAAACCGCCGGGGTTTCTGACCGGCGAAGGGTGAAGCAAACCGCCCTTAACAACCACTTGCTGACCTACCCGGACTTCCTCTCCCTTTTCCAAAACTGCCTTAAAGTTGATTTCCGTTTCGTGCTGCTCAGTATCGGTTTTTATAAGGTAAGTTTCTGCCTCTATCCTTTGCCGCCCGGAGGCTGTGCCGGATATATCCGTAACTTTTGCTAGGACGGTTAATTCCGTGCCTGAATTTGCGTAGGCTTCAAGTATAGGATCGGACGGTTGAATAACGGCAGCCGTTCTGAAAACCCCTAAGCCAAAGAATACAATAAACATAAACACGGCTAGGGTTTTAAATTTCACATACAGGCAGAGGCACAGGCATAATCCCAATAAAAAAAATACCGTAAGCCCAACCGTATCGCCTGCAAATCTTGCGACAACTATACTCGCAACTGTATACAAAAGGGATAAAACTAACGGTCTGTTCATGGTATTCATCTACTTTATCGTTATAATTATTAAAACCTTGAGGGAAACTTTTCTTAATAAAAAAGCTTCCCTCAAACTCGCCTCAAAAAGACTTTAATATAGGTTACTTTAGGTCTTTTCAGTTATTTATCACTGTTTATCAACTATATCCGTATTCTTTTCCAATGGTTTTGAAAGGTCGAATTCGCCTTCTTTGTATTGGGGCTTTTCGGATTCTATTAGGAATTGTACTTTTTTAACTGAGCTTAGTTCCGTCAGGGAGTTTACTATGGAATAAATAGCAAGTTCCTGTTGCGGCGTGGTGGCTAACTGTTTGTTTAAGAATTCCGCACTTAGGTTTAGGTAGCAAATACCCTCGTCTGTTTTAACCTCACGAACCTTTGTGCCTTGGGGTATGGTTGGCAACAGGCCTTGGCTTGATGGGCCGATGATGAGTTCTTCGGCTATATATGCCTCTATGGGTAGATCTTTCACACGGACAGTTCGAGATTCCGTTGCCAGTGTGCCGGTGCCTTCTTTAATAAAGTACAGCTTAACGGTACGGTGGTTTAAGGGTTCCGGCGGTATATTTGTATGGATAATGACGTTTTTACGGTTTTGCAGACCCATAGGCTTACCGGCTTGAGTCAGCAGTTCTTGTCCGTTTACGTAAATGTGTATGTCTTGTATGAATTCCAGGTCTGTCATGGTCCACACCAGAGAGCCACGGAAAAACAGTTCCTCCAAAGGGCTCATATTGTTATAGTTGCCGGAGAATTCTATTTCCAGAATGGAGTCGTTGACGATTCGTCCGTCTATGAATTCCACTTTGTCATTTACTGTTTTTACCAGTTTAGAACCGGTAGGGCCTTCAAAGAGCGTTTTCAGCACTTTAGTAGCGATTTCTTTGTTTTCGCCGGGTTCCACATAGTGTAGTTCCGGTTCGATGCGGTTTGTTACGGGGTTTAGGAAATATATATTAACCAAAAGTTTCTCTGTAGAACCGTTGTTATTTTTGGATAAAAAAGTCATAGCAATATAGGCGATTAAAGACACCAATATTATAACCCCAAAGACACGCAGGTTCCTACTGAATTTCTGCAATAATTTCACCTTCTTTAAGGCTTTCGGAGTGTATGGACGGGAAAGATTAAGACCTTGGGGAAAACTTTTTCTGAAGAAAAAGTCTTCCCCAAACCCCTTTCAAAAAGA
>CAYMOU010000091.1:0-8736 GCA_964392115.1 uncultured Defluviitaleaceae bacterium
TTCAAGGATAATTTGCAAATTTTTATCCTTCATTAAATATGGAATTAGTATAAAACCGATATTTCAACGTTCCCTAACCGAAAAAGGTGAGCATAATGGGTGAAACAGGGGTAGTTATTTCAAAAAAAGAAGATTTGGTAGAAGTAAAAATGAAACGCTCGCCGGCTTGTGAAAAATGCAAGGCTTGCATAGCCTTGACCTCAAGCTCCAACGAAATGGTCTTGCACGCAAAAAATATTTGCAACGCCGATGTGGGTGACACAGTAACAGTGGAACTGCAGCAAAGCGGTTTTTTTAAAGCCATAGCCATAATGTATGCCGTACCCTTGGCAGCGTTAATTTTTGGCTTTTTATTGGGCTTTTACGGTGCTGTTGCTTTGAATATGGATAATATTAAAGAAATCGCCGGTTTTTTGCTGGGTGCCGGATTTACAACCCTTACTTATTTGTTAATCAACAAAAAAGAAGAGCATTGGAAACAAACCATGCCTAAACCTTTCGCAACTTCTGTTGTGGAAAATGAAATCAAGGAGTAGCCCACGCTGCTCCTTATTTTTTGGTTTTATTTAAGGCCGGCTTGACATCTTCTTAATTTTGTGTTATAAATATTACTGATTTGCGGATATGGCGGAATTGGCAGACGCGCGGGACTTAGAATCCCGTTCGAAAGAGTGCAGGTTCAAGTCCTGTTATCCGCATTTTTTAAACTTCGGCAGTTTTGTGTTGAAGTTTTTTTTATTTAAAGGTACAATTGTTCGTAGTAATGTCTTCATAATTTCCATAGGGAGGTATAGACATGGTAGAGTCTCGCAGCGGTATTATGTGAAATGAATGCGGATACAAGGAACAAACCGGTTGTAAGGGTTGTATCAACATCGAAAAGCCTTTTTGGGGTGAAAGTTGCCCGGTAAAATCCTGTTGTGAAAATAAAGGAAAGGAGCATTGCGGCCAATGTGCAGACTTTCCCTGTGCTATACTACATAGTTTTGCCTACGACGAGAAACAAGGGGATAACGGAAAGCGTATAGAGCAATGTAAAAAATGGTGTGAAGCATAATGGCAACCACAGTGGATTACATTGAATATGTTTGCGAGCAAATAAAAGGGATAGGCTTAATTAGACACAAGAAGATGTTCGGCGAGTATATGGTTTACGTTAACGACAAGCCCGTGCTTTTGGTCTGCGACAATACGGTTTTTGTAAAGATGCTTGACAGCATTGCAGATAAAATGCAAAATGCCGAAACCGGCTTTCCTTATATAGGTGCTAAGGAACATTATATCTTGGATATAGAGGACGCTGATTTCAGCAAGGAAATTGTTAGTATTTTAGAGGCGGTAACACCTATACCCAAACCTAAGAAAAAGAAACCTCCAAAAACCGAATAATTATAAAAACAGCCTCAATCAATTACAGAGGCTGTTTTTATGTTCAGGTAAATTACCCTTCGATTATTTTTACATGAAATTTTCTGCTTCTGGGGCCGTCGAATTCACAAAAGTAAATTCCCTGCCAAGTTCCCAGCAATAGCCTACCGTCGGCGATTATTACAGTCTGCCCGGCACCTACACAGCTTGCCTTTAAATGTGCGGAGGAATTTCCTTCTGAATGACAAAATTCGCTTCTGTCCGGAAAAGCCTTGTCCAATCCCAAAGCAAGGTCTGTTAAAACATCGGGGTCGGCATTTTCGTTTATGGTTATACCGGCCGTGGTGTGAGGACAAAATATGATGCAAATTCCGTTTTGTATTGCAGATTTTGCTACAGCTTCTTTTACGCTGTAAGTAATATCGTAAAAATGTTCTCTGTGTTTGGTTTGAAGGTTGAATGTTTGTAACATGGTGTTCTCCTTTAGGTTATTTTAGGGATATTATAACATATAATACTAATCTCAGTTCAAACCATTCTATAAAATTTCAAAATATACAAGGCTTCTAGCATTTGTTAAATTAGTTTAAATGGATTGAAAACGGGATTGGTTTAATTTTAGTAAAGGTATAGGGATCTACCAAAATAAGTAAATACATATGTAAAATTACGGTAAAACCCGGCAATACTTTAATAAACAGCCGGACAATCAACTTTTACTTTAGCAAAGTGAACCTTCAAAGGATTGACAGTAACTCAATATTTTGCTATCCTATAACTGACATTTGTAATGTTTTGCAAGCTCAACAAGCTGACTGTAATTAACCCATAGATAGACTACTGAGAAACCGGTTATAGTTTTTTGTGAACCGGTTGAATTTTTGCTATAGATATTTTGCAACTTTTTGCAATAAATTGATAAAGAAACTAAGTTTCTTTAAAGGATTGATAAAATGGATAATACGGTATATGTGTTTGGTCATAAAAACCCCGATACAGATTCCATATGCTCGGCAATTTGTTATGCGGAACTGAAACGCTTACTGGGCGTAAAAAAGGCTCAAGCTTTCAGACTGGGTGAATTGACCAAAGAAACACAATTTGTTCTCGATTATTTTAAGTTCGAAGCACCCGAATTGTTAAAAGACGTAAAACCCCAGATAAAAGACTTGCAAATATACCGTCCGCTTGCCATAAGCAAAGAAGAACCCATAAAAAGAGTGTGGGAACAACTGAAACGCACCGACGGCAACAAAATAGTCTCTATCATAGATAATGACGGCTTTCTTGAAGGGTTGATTTCCGTTGGAGACATAGCCGAGGTCTACATGACCAACAGCAACGAGAATATACTCAAGGACAGTAAAATCTTCTTCAGAAATTTGATAGACGTTGTAGACGGCGAAATACTCTGCGGCGGTTACCCATCCAGGATTATAGAGGGCGGTATTTACCTGGTCAACACGTTGGATGAGGATACATACTTAAACTACAAAGATATTATAGTGGTAAACAACCAAAATGACTTTAACAAGTATGCAACCCAAACCCAATGCGGCGTAATTATCATTACCGACAACATAAAACCCAACATTCCGGAAGGCTGTTACAAATGCATAGTGAAGGTTCCATACAACTACATGAAAACCATCAGCATTTTGTTCCAAAGCCTTTCGGTGGAAGCTATTATGAAAACGGAAAAAATCGAGCTTTTCGTAGAAGATAACTACGTTTCCGATGCAGCCGAATTTATGAGAACTTCAGCTTACAGAAACTTTCCCGTGTTAGACGGCGAAGGTAAATTTGTGGGCATAATTTCACGCAGACATTTACTGGGTGTTAACCGTAAAAAATGCATTTTAATAGACCACAACGAAAGAGGCCAGTCCGTAGCAGGGCTTGCAGATGCCCAAATTGTGGAGATTATAGACCATCACCGTGTAGCCGATATACAAACCTCCGACCCCTTATATATACGCTCGGAGCCGGTGGGCTGTACGGCAACCATAGTTTATAAGGCTTACTGCGAAAATAAGATATTCCCACGCAAGGAAATATCCGGCTTACTGCTTTCCGCTATACTTTCCGATACACTGAAATTCACATCGCCTACCTGTACGGAAGATGACAGAAAAGCGGCTAAAGAGCTTGCTATCCTTGCGGAAGTGGATTTGGAGGAATACTCCTTTGAAATGCTGGCGGCAGGCACGGCTATTACCGAGTTTTCCGCAGAAGAACTGCTGCAAATGGACAGAAAAGAATTCGTTTTCGACAGATACAAAATATCCATAACACAAATGAACACCATGAGCTTACGCAGCCTAACCTCCATAAAACAAGACATTATGGAAGCTATGAAAAAACTGGCTGACAGCCACGGATACGATTTGGTTATATTTATGATAACCGACTTGATTTTAAGCGGTAGCGAAATAATCTCTTACGGACGTAAAAAAGACCTTGTTAAAAAGGCCTTTAAGATGGACGATAACGAGGATATTAAGTTCCTGCCGGGTGTTGTTTCCAGGAAAAAACAAGTAGTGCCTAATTTAATTTCAGCTTCTAAAATGTAATACTATCCTTTTTGGTATAGTTTCTGTAAAGCACAAAGCCAAAGCTTAACAGCCGCATACCAAAAACAACATAAAGCCCTATAACAGCATTAAAATTATTTATAAGCAAAAACGCCGTTATACAGGCCAAAAGTATGGCTATGTTCACAAAGGTGTTATAAGTGCCAAGGCATATTAGGCGGTTTTCTTCCGGGGTTACTCGGAGGATTCCGTTTAGCAGGGTAACGTTTGCACCTATGGTAGCAAAGCCGTTAAATGCAGAAGTTAAGGTCATAACGTATACATTAGGCGATAAAACTATAAACAAAGCTTGAAGACTCATAATAAAGGCGGCAACCGAAAAGGCCTGGTTGTTGCCTTTTTTTTGTATTAATCTATTCCAAAACCCGGCGGATAAAAATGAGACTAAGCCGGCACTTACGGCAAATATAGCCAAACGCACCTCATCAGCCTGTAGGTTTTTTATTTGATAAAAAACAGACAAGGGCCAACCTACACGCCAGGCATATTGGAAGACAATAGACGTTAACAAAAAGCCCCTAAATTGTTTGTCTCGTAAGATTTTTTTAACAGCGTGTTTGCTTACTTTGTTGTCGTTGTGTACTGCCGGTTCGGTTTTTTTAAACTTGCCGAATACATATATTTCAAATAAACCGAACAGAAAAGAGCCTACAAAAAACAGCTGATAATATAAAATTCTTTCCTCGTTGCTTTTAGGAAAGACGGTAATTATCACACCGGTTAACAAGGTAACCAAAATAATTACGCCGTAGCCGAATTTGTTCCTTAAAGAAATGGCTGTGGCACGGACTTTTCCGTTAAACAGTTCGCCCAAAAGCCCTTGCAAAGAGGTTTGGGCTATGGCTTCGGGAAAGTTCATTAAGCTTATCAGCACCAAGAACATAGTTGCCCGAATACCCGGCTCTAAAAAGGGTACGAAAGCTACTAAAAACAGGAACAGCCGGCTTATAAAAAAACAAATGACTGTAATCTTTTTTTTATTGGCCTGTTTTGCCACAAAAAAAGAGCCCGGCAATAAAATCAACGCTCCCACCAAACCTGAAAACGCATCCAACATGGACATATGGAAGGAAGTACCGCCCAAACGCTCCAGAAATTTTACGGAAAAGGGTCTGTAGGAATTATAGCTTGCATCGTAAAGCAGTCCATAAAAAATAAATATAAGTATATTGGGATTGGTTTTATTTAATTGAGCTACATACAGTTTCGCACGATTAACTATACGGTTGATGAATAACCCTCCCGGTAGCTTGAAGGGATTAAAACCTTGGGGAAAACTTTTACTGAAGAAAAAGTTTTCCCTAAACCCCTTTCAAAAAGACTTTAATATTTAGTAGGGTAACTGTCTAAAATGAAAAAAATCTTTTATTTGCCCTGTTTATTGAAAGAATTTCTCGTAGATTTCTTTTAAGATGCCGTCGTTGTTATCGGTTTCGGAAACGCAGTTTGCGGCTTCTTTGGCGGCGGCGTTTCCGTTTTTCATGGCTATGCCCATACCTGCTTCTTTAAGCATGGTAACGTCGTTTTCGTTGTCTCCCACGGCGATAACGTCTTTCATATCTATTTTTAAACTGTCGGCAAGAAAAGCTAAACCGGAGCCTTTAGTTGCCAAGGAATTGTTAAATTCAAAAAGGGTGTCGCAGGTAAAGCACATTTCGCATTTGTCTCTGTATTTGGGTCTGGCGTAGTCGGAGAGTTTTTTCAGTTCTTCGTAATCAGCCATACAAACTATTTTTGTAACTTCTTCTTTTATCTCGGCAAAGTTACGGATTAAACGAATGGGAACTCGGCAACGTTCGAAATATCCTTGAATATATTTCCCTAAAGACACCGCATACAGGGTATCGGATATGTAAACCAATATTTCTATTTGGGGATATGCCGCTATTTCTTGCAAAAGTTCTCCGGCAAGTTTGTTTCCCAAAAACAGTTCTCTTAATTTTTTAAAAGGATGAGTTGTGTAGACGGTGCTGCCGTTAAAGCATATGCCGAAATCATCGTTGTTTTGCATATTTAATTCTGTTTCCAGATATTTAAGAGACTTATGTGAGCGACCGGAGCAAAGCACCAATTTTACGCCTTTTTCCTGTAATTTTCTTGCATATATTTTGTTAACCTCGGGTAGTTTTGATTGGTCGTTCAGAATAGTTCCGTCTATATCCATTGCCACAAGTTTATACATGTTTCCTCCTTAACCGTCCTTAAATATTTTGTCTAATCAAGTTAAAATTATCATAAAATATTAAGAATCTTCATAAAAATGTTTTGCTTGATGTCTGATTTATATTATACAAAATACACCGAAAATTACTATAGAAATATTGCACGATAAAATCTTTGGGTACGTAAAGAGTTTATGCAGAATAAAACGTATACTGTAGTCCGGCAGAACTGCTCGGTTTAATGCATATAAAGCCACTCCGGGAACAATACTATATTCAAGTTTAACACAGGAGTTGACCTTATGGATTATTTGAGAGCCTTTGTTGTCGGTGGGCTTATTTGCGTTATAGGACAAATTTTATTGGATAAAACCAAACTTACATCTGCAAGAATATTGGTTATTTTCGTAGTATCGGGCTGTTTGCTGGGCGGTTTGGGTATTTATGAAAAACTGGCGGAATTTGGCGGTGCCGGGGCATCAGTTCCCTTACCCGGTTTTGGGTACCTGCTTTGGAAAGGCGTAAAATCCGAAATAGATTCCAAAGGTTTTGCCGGAATTTTCACCGGAGGCCTGCAAGCCGCAGCGGCAGGACTTACGGCGGCTATGGTGTTTGGGTTCCTGGCTTCGCTGATTTTCAATCCCAAAGAAAAATAGTATATTACGAAAAAGGCAAGAAAATTACACCGGATTTTCTTGCCTTTTTTATGCAGAAATACCGCTCGGACTTGTATAAAGGTAAATTTTCCGGTAGAATTATTTTATTCTTTTTATAAACCCAACCTTCTCAGAAAGGTGAAATTTTGTGTTTAAAAAGGCAGATATAATAATTATTGTTGCTGTTGTGTTGATTTCAACAGCGCTTTTCATATATTTTTTCCCGGGTTCCGGAGAGTTGGCAACGGTTTCTGTCTCTGTAGGCGGTAAACCATACGGAACCTACTCAATAGAGATACCCCAAAAGATAACCGTGGTGACGGAAAAAGGCTTAAATATTGTAGAAATAGCAAACAACTCCGTTCATATGGAAAATGCGGATTGCCCGGATAAGCTCTGCGTTTCTCAGGGTTGGATAAATACGCCTATGCAGTCTGTGGTTTGTTTGCCTAATCAAGTAATTGTTGAAATAATACATAAATAAATTTTGAATTTAAGTCTGCCTCAGGGTTTTCTATTTTAAATTACAGCGGTGAGAATTATTAAAATTTCGGCGAAAAGTATAGCCCTCAATGCGGTTTTTGTGGCATTGGCTTTGATTGTTTCCTATGTAGAACGGCTGATACCCTTTAACTTTGGCGTAATCGGCTTGAAATTGGGGCTTACAAATATAGTGGTGCTTATTGCACTTTATACCTCCGGTGGGTCTAATGCTTTTTTTATTAATATGATACGAATATTTCTGGTGGCATTTTTGTTTGGCAACGCCTCCGGGTTTATTTACAGTGTCTGTGGCGGTTTGCTTAGTTTTGGGGTTATGACCGGGGCAAGGTGTTTTAAGCCCGTGGGAATTATCGGCGTAAGCGTTCTGGGCGGAGTGTTTCACAATATAGGCCAGCTTTTGGGTGTGATTTTTGTACTGGGTACTTTTAATATGGGCTACCTTCTGCCGTTACTTATGTTAACCGGATGTTTAACCGGCTGTATAATTGGTATACTTTCTATGTATATTATCAAGGTTTTGGAAACTGCCAAAAGAGGTTGAAATGGTTTATTACACTGAAAATTTTAACTTTAGCCAAGAAGAAAGAGACCTGCTTTTCTTACGAATGCCCAAGGAAAGACAGGAAAAATATAATAAATATGCTCTCGATTCCGACAAGAACCGGTGTATAGGGGCTTATTTATTGTTAGAATACGGATTAAAAGCAGAATTTCATATAAATACACCCACAAACATAGCTTATAACGAGAACAACAAGCCGGTTTTGGTTGATTATCCTCGAATTCACTTTAACATTTCCCATTGTAAAACAGGAATAGCCTGCGCAATATCCCAAGGCCCTATAGGGGTCGACATCCAGGATTTCAGAGAATTTAGCCCCAAGGCGGCAAAAAGACTGTGCAACCGGGAAGAATTCTTAAAACTAATCCGGTCCAAAAATCCAACCGCAGAATTTACAAATCTGTGGACGAGATTCGAAAGTCTTTACAAATATTACGGCTATCAACTCGGAAATATCCCGGATGATTTATTATTTTCTCAAATGCAAACGGAAAAGTTTATGTTAACGGTTTGTTCCCATAAAACGGAAATGTTTCAACAAGTACCTTTGGAAGCATTGACGCATATGAATGTATGATAATTTAATGTTGACTTTATTTACCGTTGGTTCGATAATATATATAATAAAAGTTCATAATATATATTATCCCAATTACAAAACAGAGCCGCTGAAACCGGCTACGGCTGCAAAGGAGGTAATCATATGAAACTTGTTATGGCAATTATCCACGATGAAGATGCTTTTAACATTATGGACACCTTGAACGAAAAGGGCTACAGCGTTACAAAACTGGCGTCTACAGGCGGTTTTTTACGTGCCGGCAACACCACCCTTATTTGCGGTTGCGAATCGGAAGCTGTGCCGGAGATTGTGGATATAATCGAAAAGA
>CAYMOU010000092.1:0-8383 GCA_964392115.1 uncultured Defluviitaleaceae bacterium
AAGGATAATTTGCAAATTTTTATCCTTCATTAAATATGGAATTAGTATAAAAGATTATGGTGCTAAAAATAAAACCTTGAGAGAGAAAACTCCCTCTTTACAAAAAGCCAAATATAAATTTGATTTTCTTATCTATACACTTATTACACTAACTTCCGGCGGATTAAACAGCCGTAATGGGAAATAGGTAACGCCTATACCCCGGGATACATAAAGCTTTGATTTACCCCACGAATACCAACCTTCGCCGTATTTGGGCAATATACCTTGAGCCGGAGCATATAGGGTAGGGAAAAGCGGCAAACGCACCTGTCCGCCGTGGGTATGACCGGACAGAACCAAATCCGGCCTGAAAAATTTTATTCTGTGGAATATTTGGGGTTGGTGAGTGAGAACCAGATTAAAAGCATTGCGGTTCAAGTCTCTGAATAAATTATCAAGGCCCTTAAAATTAACAGATTTCATACAGTAATAATCCCTAGTGCCAATAACGCAAAGGTCTCGGTTGTTGATTTTTATATCAGTACGTTCATTATCCAAAACTTTGACGCCGATTTTTGTGAATTCACGCTTAATTTCCTCAAAATCGTAAACATCGTGGTTGCCTTCCACGTAAAAAACGGGAACATTTTTAGCCAAGGCCTCCAAATAAGGCATATGTGGCTTAAATTCTTTAAAACAGCTTAAAATTATATCGCCGGTGATTGCAACCATATGGAAATCAACTGTTTTGATTGCATCCCATAAATCTGTGTTTAATTTAAAATGATTATCGGCGTGCAAATCTGAAATATGCAGTATTTTAACCGTGTTATTTGGTTCCCTTGTAAGTTTGGGCAAATTTGAGAAAAGCTTACGTCTATGGGAACAATATATGGATTCTTTGCGGATTTGTACGTTTCTGTAAGGTCTTTTATGCCGGGAGGATTTTCTCATGCATCAAAACAACTCCCGCCGATAAATTCCCGTAAAATCGAATTTCTGGGTATTTGCTCTGAACTGACACCCAAGAAACTGTCCAAAAATTTGATTAGGCGTCTGGCTTCCGTGTACTGAGGTTTTTCTCTTTGGATTTGAAAGAGAAGCGGCTCGGCAAATTGCTTCAAAACGCACATTTCATGCACCAAGGCAGAATTGAAAAATGCATCTGCTTCCTCTTGAAAAGGAAAGATATTTGCGGCTTCTCCACGGGTAACGGACTGCCAAGTGCTGATGGTAAAATCCGCAGGTACATTTCTTGTGCGGTTATCCCGAACAATTCGGCGAACCAAGCGTGTATCCGAGGTAGGGATACGGTTATGGTCATCTATATTTAACTGGGTTAAAGCTGAAATAAATATTTTAAACTTATGTTCCTTGGGAATTTGGCTGGTTAGCTGTTCGTTAAGGGCGTGTATACCTTCCAAAATTAAAACGTCGTTGGTGTTCAGTTTAAGGAAGCGACCTTTATACTCACGCAAGCCGGTTTTAAAGTTGTAATAAGGCAACTCCACTTCTTCCGTATTTAACAAACGCTTTAAATGTTGATTTACCAGAGGAACGTCCAAATGCTCTATACAGTCGAAATTGGGATTGCCGAATTCGTCTTTCGGGGCTTCGGCGGCATTGTGGAAATAATCATCCAGTGAAATAATATATGGGTTCAAGCCCAAAACCCTAAGCTGTATATATAACCTGTGTGAAAACGTGGTTTTCCCGGAGGAAGAAGGGCCGGCTATCAAGACGATTCTTTTGTTGCCGGCAACTATCATATCAGCAATATTTGCGACTTTTTTTTCGTGCAAGGCTTCGGAAATACGTATAACATCGCCCAAATTACCGTTGCAAATATGGCGGTTCAAGGCACTTACAGTATCTACCTTGAGGATTTTTGCCCAGTGACCGGATTCGATAAAAACATTGCTTATTTTTTTCAGGGTTTTCAATTCTGCTAATTCATAAGGGTTTTCGCCTAAGGGAAATTGCAAAACAAAACCGGTTTCGCTTAATTGCAGTTTAAACTTGCTTAAATAAGCGGTTGAGGGCACCATAGGGCCGTAAAAATAGTCATAATACCAATCCAGCTTATAGAAATTTATTTTGGAGGTACGCCTGTATTTCAACAGCTCCATTTTATCATACAAGCCGAATTCTTCGGAAAGTCTCAATCCTTCTTCTATGGTAATGGAATATTTTTCGATGGGCAAATCAGCTGCTACGGTTTCTTCCATACGACTTTGGATTTTGTCAATCAATTCTTGGGTAACTTCCATATCCGGAATGTTGCAGTAGTAGTTTTTGTTAATGGAATGCTCTACAACTACCCTGGTTTTCTTACCCAACAATTCCTTTGCGGCGTATACCATTAAGAACAAAATGCTCCGCTGATATGCACGAAAGCCGTTGGGGTCGGTTATATCCAAAAATTCCACATTACAATCGGTCTTTACCGGACGGGACAACTCAAAGAGTTGATTGTCCATTTTTGCCAGTATAATGGGATATTTAAACTTATTTTGATATTCTTTCGAAAGGTTTAACAGAGAAGTCTTTTTTTTCACTTCTGTTGTTTCGCCCATAACGGTTACTTTCACAAGCTTATCTATAAAATCAACTCCTAATTTATGGGATAGGTAACATTTATACAATTTTACATTATATTTATGGGTTGTTGCGATTTTTTCGAGGCTGTTACTTCCAGCGCTTTATTTTCTGCATTTGCGGCATCTGATATTAGTTTGCATAATTTGTCCACAATTATTACTTCCGTTCCGTAATGAGTTGCGTCTATAACCGCAAGCCCTTCATCGAGAGCGGCTTGGGCATTGTGATAGGTCAAGTCTCCGGAAATATAACAATCGCAGCCTTTTTTCTTAGCCTGAACAAACATACCGGGGTTACTGCAACTGCCGGTTGCAAGCCCTGCTTTTTTTATAATTCGTGCAGGGTCACCGGTTACGGAAAGTCGGGGTAAATTCAAGCGTTCTTTAATCAACAAGGCAAAATCATCCAAGGTCATTTCCTTTGGCAAATCTCCAACTCTGCCCAAAGCTATTCCGTCGTTTTCGGGCATTAAGGCTTGCTTGTTGATTAATCCTATTATATTAAACAATTCGTCGTTTGTTCCGCCTTCTGCCATATCCAGGTTGGTATGAGCGGCGTAAACAGCTATTTTATTTTGTATTAATTGAATTATTCGCTTACCTATGGGGTTTTCTTCCGTAACGGAGGGTATGGGCTTAAAAATTAGGTTATGATGGGTTACTATCATATCCGCTTTTTCGGCTATTGCTTCCTCAAGCACTTCTTGGGTTAAATCAAGGGCTACAAGAATTTTTTTAACATCATAATTCATACCGCCCACAAGCAGGCCTACGTTGTCCCAATCTAAGGCGTATTCTTTGGGTGCGATTTTTTCTATTTGCTCGCAGACCCAAGCTACTTTTACAGACATTCCAGCACCTCCGAAATTTCTGATATTTCTCTGTCTGCATTATCCAGACGGTTTTTGGCGTTGAGAGTTTCCGGATTTATTTTTTGCTTTATAGAGCGGAGTTTTTTGAGGCTGAATTGTAAATATTCTTTTAAAACCTTATCTTTACGCTCAATTAAAATTTTCCCGAACAAGTACTCTCTTTCGCTGTAAGGAATTTCGCTACCCCTGTGGCAATTCAGTATATTGTAATACACACCGGCTTCAAACAGCATAATTTCATTTACTATTTTAAAACCAAGGGTATGTATGCATTTTCTCACTTGGGGTAAATCTTTTTGGGGTTGCAAAATAAGTTGCTTAACCGTTTCCAAAACAAGAGGGCTTTGGTTTAATATATCATTGATAAGCATACCGCCCATGCCGGCTAAAATAACGGTTTCGGCTTCGTGTGGTTTTATGGCTTTTAAACCGTCGCTCAGACGGGCTGAAATTTGCTTCTCCAAGCCGGTTTGCTCTATATTGATTCTTGCCTTTTCAAGTGAACCTTTGCTAACGTCACAGGCAAGGGCTTTTTTTATTTTACCCTCATTAATAAGATAAATAGGTACAAAAGCATGGTCTGTACCTATATCGGCTAGGGTTTCGTATAGTGTTTCGTTGGCTACAGACAAAAGTCTTTGTGACAGACGCAAAAATTCACCTCGCAAGTACGTAAGTTCTTTTAAAAGATTCATCTTGTATTAAATCTAACGTATATTAATTTGTCATACTCCCAAACTGTATAAAAAATTGCACTTTTTGGAAGCGTTTCTACACATTATAATCTTTGGGATATAAAAAAGCAAGTCCGACAATAAAAAGCGGGCTTCCATAAGGAAGTCCGCCGAAATTTTTATCAATCCAAATAATCCTTTAACTTTTTACTGCGGCTGGGATGACGCAGTTTGCGTAGGGCTTTGGCTTCTATTTGTCTTATACGTTCTCTGGTTACGTTAAATTCTTTGCCTACTTCTTCCAGAGTTCTGGCTCTGCCGTCATCCAGACCGAAGCGTAGCCTTAATACTTTTTCTTCTCTGTCGGTGAGGGTGTCCAATACGTCTATGAGTTGTTCTTTTAAGAGGGTGAAAGCCGCCGCTTCCGCAGGTGCCGGAATGTCGTCGTCGGGGATAAAATCGCCCAAGTGGCTGTCCTCTTCTTCGCCTATAGGGGTTTCCAGAGAAACCGGCTCTTGGGCGATTTTCATAATTTCTCTTACTTTTTCTACAGGCATCTGCATCTCTTTGGCCAGTTCATCGGGAGTGGGGTCTCTTCCGTATTCTTGGAGTAATTGTCTTGAAACTCGAATTAATTTGTTTATTGTCTCTACCATATGAACGGGAATGCGGATAGTACGAGCTTGGTCGGCTATGGCACGGGTTATTGCTTGTCTTATCCACCAGGTGGCATAGGTACTGAATTTAAAGCCTTTGCGATAGTCAAACTTTTCAACGGCTTTAATCAAACCAAGGTTACCTTCTTGGATTAAGTCTAAAAATAACATTCCGCGGCCAACGTATCTCTTTGCTATGCTGACTACAAGACGGAGATTTGCTTCTGCAAGGCGGCGTTTTGCTTCTTCGTCGCCTTTTTCCATGGCGTTTGCAAGCTCTATCTCTTCGTTGGCGGTAAGCAAAGGTACTTTACCGATTTCTTTTAAATACATTCTCACATGGTCGTCAATATTTATACTGCCTTCAATGGCAGACAAATCCAAATCTTTTTCTGCTTCCTCTGTTTCAATAGCTTCTATGGGCTGTTGAGGTGATTGAGGAACCATTCCGTTTGTAGCAACTTCCAAGCCTTGTGCGTCAAGGTATTCGTAAATTTTCTCTATTTGATCCGGGTCAAGGTCAACATCGCCTAGAAAATCCATTATTTCTTTATAACCGATAACACCTTTGTTTTTCTTGCCCAAGGCCACAAGTTCTCGAAGCCTTGTAAGCAACAAATTTTCATCTATGGATTTCAAGACTATCCTTCCTTTCTGATGTTGTTAAGTATTCTATCCATGAAATTACGTTTCCATTCTAAAATGTTGTAATTTCTGCAATACTTCAGGGGTAAATTGCATTTAGTTACATAACATTGCCGTTAAAACAGCTTAATGTGAATTTTTTCGATATTTTTTTTGGTTTCTATTAAATTTTGCAGCTCTTTTGCATCCGTAACCGTGGAAAGTTTTTTCTCCGTAGCATCACGTTTGATTTTTTTGACCAAATCGTTGATTTCTTTCTCTAAACTTTCTTTTTCCGGCTCTATATACTTAGTGGCAAATATTTCGGATACTGTGTTTTGCTCGTCGCCGCTGTCAAAGTAATTTAAAATATCCGCCGGGAAAAGCCTTCGGTTGGTATCGTAAAATTGATTAATAACGGTGAAAAGTTTGGAAAATACTCCTTCGCCGAAATCTTCCTCAGTCAAAAGAGGTTTAAGCTTTTCGAATACTGTGTGATTTTTGGAGAGCAACAGTAAAAGGCGTTTTTTTGCTTGGGACTCTGCCCGTTCTTTTGCGGTGCTATGTAGAGTGGGTAAAGGTTTTAGGTTAGCCTGATTGTCAAATAAAAGTAAATCCTGTTTTTCGGTTTCTTTCTTTATGGCTATAGCGGAAATATCCGTTAATTTAGCCACTTCTTTTATATAAGCGTCACGCTCGATTGCATTGTTGAGACTACTGAGTAATTTTGCCACTTCTTGGGTGAAAAATACCTTTTCGCCTATATTTTCAAGATTATATTGCTGTTTTAAGCAGTTAACCCTAAAAGTAATATGGCTTACGGTGTTTTTCAGTGCCTTGGCAAATTGTTCTCTACCGTGGGCTTTAATGTATTCGTCCGGATCTTTGGCGTTTTCAAGCTGTAGAATTTTTACGTTTAGACCGTTAGCCAACAAAATCGGTATAGCTCGTAGGGTAGCCTTAATTCCGGCGGCATCACTGTCAAACAAAATAATAACATTATCGCAAAAACGCTTGAGCAACTTGGCGTGTTCTCCGTTAAATGCAGTGCCCAAGGCAGCCACGGCATTTTCAAAACCGGCTTCGAACAGGGCAATAACGTCCATATAACCTTCCACCAGAATTATTTCTCGACTGCGATTTTTTCTGGCATAATTTATGCCGTATAAATTCTTGCTTTTGTCGAAAAGAACAGTATCCGGAGAGTTTAGGTATTTCGGTTCGCCTTTTTCCAAAATTCTGCCGCCAAAACCCACTACGTTACCCCAATAATCAAAAATGGGAAACATAAGCCGGCCTTGGAATCTGTCAAAGTATCCGCCGCTTTTGCCGGCTATAACAAGGCCCAGTTTTAACAAATCCTCGTTACTGTGGCCCTTAGCGGTCATTTCCTTTAATAAAGCATCGGATCGGGGCAAAGAATAACCCAGTCCGAATTTTATACGCATTTTTCGGGATATACCCCGCTTGTTTATGTAGTCTGAGGCTTCGTTGTTGGGATTTTCAGTGAGGTTGTCGTAAAAATACCGTGCCACAACCTTGTTTATTTCGATTAAACGCTCTTTTTCTTCCTTGGAACGTTTAAGTTCTTCGCTGTAATCCGTTTCCGGTAGGGTATAGTTAATTTCCTCGGCAAGTTTTTTTATGGCGTCGGGAAAGTTTATGTTCTCCATCTGCATAAGAAAGGTATAAACATTTCCGCCGGCACCGCAACTGAAACAATAATACATCTGTTTATCCGGGCTTACACTGAAAGAGGCGGTTTTTTCCTTATGAAAAGGGCATAACCCAAAATACTGGGTGCCTTTTTGTTTTAACTGTACATAACTGCCTATTACCCGGACTATATCGTTTCCGCTGCGTACATCTTCTATTACACTGTCGGGATAATACATACTATCACCACCTTGCCTGCATAACCGTAGCCGGAATAGGTGCAATTCCGGTTAAATTCGAATTATGGTTTTACTGTTGACTAAATCTGCTTTGCACAACCTTGTATAAGGTTAATTCGACATGAAATATAATTTCCCTTTAAAAACCTCGAGGAAATATTTAACATGGTGAAAAACTGAGAAAACCTTAAGGAAACTGTTTTGAAAAAGACATTAATATTTGTTATTCGGGGTTTTCGCCGGAGCGGTAGGGCTTAAAGCCGCATTACTTTTTTTGTTCGGAAATATAAACTTCATCTATGAATAAATCTCCGTTTTTTATAGCCTCTCTGCCCAAAAAGTCACAGCGTTCGTTTTCTACGTTATCTGCGTGACCTTTTACCCAGTGGCATTTAACCTTGTGGACGGAAAACAGGTGAAGCATTTTTTCCCAGAGGTCTATGTTTAAAGCTTTTGACTTATCGCTTTTTAGCCAGTTGTTTTTCTTCCATTTATATACCCAGCCTTTTTCAATGGCATCCACAACATAGCGGGAATCTGAATATAAATCTACCGAGCAAGGCTCTTTAAGTATTTCCAAGCCCTTGATAACAGCCATCATTTCCATGCGGTTGTTGGTGGTTAGCTTGTAACCGCCGGATAATTCTTTGCGTTGGTCTTTGTACATTAAAACCACACCATAACCGCCCGGGCCGGGATTGCCTTGACAGGCTCCGTCCGTATATAACACTATATGTTTCATCATATGTCCTTTCCCGGCAGGCTACAGCCGGCATAAAGTCTATACAAAAATTAATTCCGTAATATCCGCTTTTCCCATAGGATCGATTTTTTCGGTCTGAGAAACTATTATAAATAACTTACATTGTTCAATAATAATGTTAAAGTCTTTATAAATCAATGGTAGTTCAATAAAATTAAAATTTTATGGAATTTTCTGTAATAATCGCATATTTATGCAAAGGCCATGCAAAAATGTACTTATTGCGTGAAAATTCCTTCGGAATTTATTTTACCGGGCAAATTGTCCGGCTTCATCGAACTCACGTTAAATTATGAATTATTCGTGGGTAAACGAAG
>CAYMOU010000093.1:0-8331 GCA_964392115.1 uncultured Defluviitaleaceae bacterium
TATACATTTTGTGTATTATTTACACAAGATTTGTCTTTGAAGACGCACTCTAGTAAAACGTCCTTGGGAGAGAAGATTTTTCGGAAGCCTTCCCCAAGGCCTTTCTTTTAGAAGAAGGTGATTTTATAAAACCCGCAATACTGCGAATTAGCGGACTAAACAGCTTTACGGAAACCCAAGAAATAAACTTCGACAAGCTTACCGCCCTAGGCATTTTCGGCATTTTCGGCGAGACCGGCTCCGGCAAATCCAGCATTATAGACGCCATGACCATGGCTCTTTTCGGTAGAATGCCCCGGTTCGATACTGCCAACAACAGGCAATTTATCAACACAAACCGGGACAGCTGCAACATCTACTTCCAATTCCGCATAGCCGAGAAAACCTATGTGGTGGAACGGGAATACAAGGCAAAGTCCGGCAAGGTTAAAACCAACGCCAGATTTTATGAACTGTGCGAGCCTGTGAGGGTGATTGCCGACAAAATAAAAGAGGTTAACGAGGAAATCGAGGCTCTAATCGGGCTGAATTACGAGGATTTCTCACGCTCCGTGGTTTTGCCCCAGGGAAAATTCAGCGAATTTCTGCTCCTTGCCAACAAGGACAGGCGAAACATGCTGGAGCGGATTTTTAACCTGGAAAAGTACGGAGAGCGGTTGAACAGAAGGGTTCACGACGAATACAATGAAAAGGAAAAAGAACTTTTCGTATTGAAAACCCAAATGGGCGCTTACGAGGGCATAAACGAGGCTTTGATTAAGGAAAAAGAGGATTTATTGGAAAGAGAAACCCTGCAACTCCAAATCATTGAGGCAAATACTCAAAACCTTACTCAGCGATTTATGAATTTGACTGCCTTACGTAAAAACGTTGAAGAATACAAGCATTTATTGACCCAAGAGCAGGAGTTGGAGCAAAACGCCAAGCAAGCCGAGGAAACGGAAAACAAAATTAACCGTGCCCGTAGGGCGGCGAAAATCGTCCCTTTTTTAAACAATCTTAGGGAGACGGAAAGCATAATCAAGGCTTGCACGGATAGTCTGGCGGAAGGCCGCAATTCCTTAATCCAAACAGAAGAAAAAATCCGGCAGACAAGCCAAAAACTTGACACAGCTAAGGAAGAATTCGAAAAACAACAACCCCTGTCAGTAAAGCAGGAATATCATATTCTTGAAGCCCAAAAACAGCAGGAACAATACCTCCAACTGGAGTTAACCATAACCCAACTGCGTAATCAATACAAAGAACTTAAAAACGCACAAAAGACCCACGAAAACGAATATAACGGATTAATACAGCACAAAGATGAATTAACCGCCCGGCTTACAGAAATCTCAGATAAGAAAACCCGTCTTACGGTTTCTCCCGAGTTTAGGCAGAAAATATCGGAGGGTTTAAAAATCCGGGACAGTTTAACGGAGCTTGAAAGGGCTGCAAAGGCCTTGGAAGCAGAAATGCAAACTCTGTCCGGTCAAATTGAACGGGAAGAAAAAATTCTGGCGGAAAAAACCGAGAAATTCAACCTTTTAAAAGCCGATTTGTCCCATGCGGAAAAAAGCCGGGAAGAACTTCGCAATTCTAACCCTCCGGATGAGGAAACCATAGTTTCGCTGAAAATGAAGCTGGTAGACTTGCAGAATCGTTATGATGCCGAAAAGGCTAAGGCCGAAGCCGTAAATCAGCTAAAATTAAGGCGTGAAGCCCTACTGTTACAAAGGCAAACTCTGCTGAAAAATTCGGAAGACTTGCAAATCCAAAGAGACAGGCAAAGGCAAGACCTGCAAGATATAGAGGAAAGGTTCAATAACGTTTTGATATATAACAACAGCCTTTTGTTGGCGGAGCATTTGGAGGCCGGAAAGCCCTGCCCGGTTTGCGGCTCTTTGGAGCATCCAAACCCTATGGAAATCGGCGAAAAGGCCGATTTGGAACAGCTTAATCGACAGCGTGAAACCGCAAGGGCTAATCTTGAGGAAACAAATACCGCCATAACCGGCTTGAACACGGAAATTGCTCTGAATGACAGAGAAACGGAAGGTTTAGACAATCAAATCAAAGAAGCCGGTAAAGTCGATTATAACTTGGATGAATTGGAAAAAATAATTAATATGACCCGGTCTGAATCAGAACAGGCCGGAGAAAAATTAAAAGAATATCGCAAAGAATTAAGCAGTCTTGAAAGCCGGCTAAACGATTGCAGAAGTCTCATGCCGGAAATCCAGTCGGAGACTGTAGCCTGCGGTGAGCGTATTTTAAAGGATAGGCAGCTATTATCAGCTAAAGAAGCTGATTTAGCCGAGAAAAACATGGCCTTGTCACCCTTACGAGAAGCGTTGCAAACCCTGTTAAACGAATTGCAAACCGAGGATATTCAGGGTGAGTATTCGGAAATCTGCAAAAAAGATAGAGAATTGGCTGAGAACGAAAAGGAAGAACAAGCCTGTCGTGCAAAACTGGAGGAAATACTCAAAAAATCAGAGGGGCTTTCAGCCGAAATCCAAAAGTCCGAATCAGCGCTTCAAGATATTAACACCGTAGGCAGAGAAAAACGCCTTCAAGCGGACAGCTTACAGGCGGAAATAAGCAAAGTTCTTGGCGACAGAAACCCGGATGAATTCCTGCAAGAAATACGCTCTGCCCTTGCCGGCCTGGATAAAGCTGTTAAGAAGCTCACAGCTGAACGGGAGAAACTTCTGGAGCAAAAGCATTCTTGTGAGCAAAATATTACCCAATCAGAGACCCGTCTGGAGACGCAAACAAAATTGAAATCCCAATACGAAACCCTTTTAAAAGAGGAATTCGAGGGCTCAGAGTTTGAAAGCTACGCAGAGGCAGAGGAAAGTATTTTAGACGAGGATAAAATTATCCATTTAGAGAAAAAACTAAAGCTGTATTATGAGGAGAAGCTTAAAGTTGCTCAAAATATTCAGCGGCTAAAGTCCATTCTTGAAGACGCCGAAACCCCATGGGAAAGCGCAGAAGCTGAATATGAGGCAGTTTCAGCCAAACTAGCCGAAGCAAAAAGCGAAACCGATGCCAAAACCAAGGAAACGGCTGTTTTAAGCAACAGCATTCAAACCATGAAGGAACAGCTGAAGACAGTCAAGGAATTGGCCGAAAAGCAGAAAAATGTTCAGCACCAAGCCGACTTGCTTAAAATGTTGGCGGACTTATTCAAGGGCAACAGATTTGTTGAATTTGTGGCTCAAAGACAGCTGCGGTATATAGTCTGCGAGGCTTCGGTTAAGCTAAAAGAAATGACCTCCGGCAGGTACGCCTTACAGTTGGTAGGCTCGGACTTTGCCGTCAGAGATGATTACAACGGCGGAGAGTTGCGTTCTCCCAGAACCCTTTCCGGCGGTGAAATTTTTGTGACCTCTCTGTGCCTGGCGCTGGCTCTTTCTTCAAAAATAAAGCTGAAAAGCAACGCCCGGTTGGAGTTCTTCTTCTTGGACGAAGGCTTCGGCACGCTGGACGCAAGCCTTTTGGATACGGTTATTTCCGCCTTGGAACATCTGAAAAACGATAACATGACCGTAGGCGTTATCAGCCACGTTGAGGAGCTGAAAAACCGTATGCCCGTAAAACTGCTGGTGACTCCGCCGGTTTTCGGTTCACACGGCACAAAGGTCAGGTTAAGTATGTAATACTAATTCCATTTAAAACAGTAGATAAAAAATTTGCAAGTTAGACAAAGATTCAAGGATAATTTGCAAATTTTTATCCTTCATTAAATATGGAATTAGTATAAATCCTTTCTAACGTTAAAGTCTTTTTCTGTTATTCAGCAAATTTACGTTGTAACGGCAGTAAATATCCGGTATCATTAAATAGTATAACAGCATTGAATCAAAAAGAAGGATGATATTATGTTAAATTACGTCAGCACTAGGGGTCAGTCAGAAGCTGTTTCGCCAAGCGAGGCTATCGTAAAAGGTATAGCCAAAGACGGCGGTTTGTTTGTTCCTACCAAAATTCCCACCATCCAAATGCCCTTGGAGCAATTGATTGATTTATCCTATCAAGACCTTGCCTTTAATATATTAAAGCTTTATCTTACAGATTTTACTAACGACGAACTGAAACAAGCCATCTCCAACGCCTACAACTACCGTTTCGATACACCGGCCGTTGCACCTTTGACCGCTGTAGACGGCAAGTATTTCTTGGAACTGTTCCACGGCCCTACCTTGGCTTTTAAGGACATGGCTCTGTCCATCCTGCCTTACCTGCTTAAAACAGCCGCCAAAAAGAACGGCATAGACAAAAAAATTGTTATTCTCACCGCCACCAGCGGCGATACCGGCAAAGCCGCCCTTGAGGGCTTTTCCGATGTAGAAGGCACAGAAATCATCGTTTTCTTCCCTGAAAACGGCGTTTCGCCCATACAAAAGGCCCAAATGGTAACCTCTGAAGGCCAAAACACCCATGTTATCGGTGTTACCGGCAATTTCGACGATACCCAAACTCAAGTTAAGAAAATCTTTACCGACACGGCACTTGCCGAAGAATTAAGCCAAAAAGGCTTTGTTTTCTCCTCGGCAAACTCCATTAACATTGGCCGTTTGGTGCCGCAAATCGTTTATTATTTCTACGCCTACGCACAAATGTGCCGTATGGGTGCAATAAAATCGGGCGAAAAATTAAACTTCACCGTACCCACCGGTAATTTCGGAAACATTCTGGCAGGATATTATGCCTACAATATGGGTCTGCCCGTGGGCAAACTTATTTGTGCCTCCAACGAAAACAAGGTTCTGTACGATTTCTTTAAAACCGGTCAATACAACCGCAACCGTGAGTTTATTTTGACCTCCTCACCTTCCATGGACATCTTAATTTCCAGCAATCTGGAACGCTTGCTGTATCATGTATCCGCAACCAACACCGTTGACCTGATGAATAGGCTCAATCAACAAGGTGATTTCAATTTCAATACAGAAGAAATCCTCAAGAATTTCCACGGAGAATTCGCAACAGAGGCCGAAACTGCACAAGCTATCAAGGATATGTTCAAATGCGGATACACCATGGACACACACACAGCCGTGGCTTATTCCGCTTACGAAAAATACAGAAAAGCAACCGGCGATGAACGCAAAAACGTTATTATCTCCACCGCAAGCCCCTTTAAATTTACCGAAAGCGTTTGCAGCTCCATAGGCTCCAGTTTTAGCGGTCAAGACCCCTTTAAACTGGTAGATGTTCTGGCAAAAATGGGCTCTTTGACGGTTCCCAAACAGTTAGACGGTTTGGCAACCAAAGCCCGCAGACACAACACCGTATGTTCACAAGAGCAGATGAAGGACGAAGTATTAAAAATTTTGAATAAGTAAGACGTAAAAAAGACCGGGGATTAAACCGGTCTTTTTTGCTTGAAATACTTACGGATGCCTTGCAATCCCTGTTTATTTGAGTATAACACCTTATACTAATACCATATTTAATGAAGGATAAAGATTTGCAAATTATCCTTGAATCTTTGTCTAAATTGCAAATCTTTATCTACTGTTTTAAATGGAATTAGTATTACTACAGCTTCTTAAACAACTTCTTTAAATTATGGTTAACAATATTTGCGGCCTGGCGGTTTTCGGCCTGGATTTGTTCGTATATTTCTTTGCGGTGTACGGTAATTTCTTTGGGTGCAACTATGCCCAGTTTAACCTGTTCGCCTTGAATGCTGATTACCACAACTTCAACATTGTCGCCGATAATGATGGATTCGCCTTTTTTTCGTGTCAACGCAAGCATTTATACACCGCCCTTTTGATTAATTATTTCGTCCAGAACCCTGTGGCGAACATGGTATTCTTCGTTTGATACTATAAGCTGTCTGCCGGTCATTTCCGAAAAACTAATGACCACAGGCGCTTTTAGGTTAACTGTCATATTCTCTATTTCTTCGGGTATAACGACGATATTATACATCAAAAATCCGGTAGGGCTTTTGCCCATTTCGGAAAGCTGTTCATCATAAAAAACCGGGTTGTAATCGGGCATTACCGAGAATATATCCAGCAGGACAAAGGCCAGATCGCCGTCCTCTGTGCTTTGTAGCCAGTAAAAGCTATGGGAGTATAAATCATCTTTATCGCCCTGTTTTTTTTCTGTTTTCCCGTCTAAAATTTCGCCGTTGCTGTTTAGCAACACAAAACTTCTGCAATCCGGGAAGCCCGGCAAACCCACGGGAAAATCTATTATTTTCGATTGGTCTATTTCAAGTTCACCAAAGTGTTTTGTTGAAAGCTGCATTTGTACCTCCATTTTCCGGATCGGTATAGTGTGAGCCACGTTAAACGAGAGGGAAATGTCCCTCTCGTCGGTTAAAAACTCGTGTATGTTCAGAAAAGATTAAGACCTTGGGGAAAACTTTTTCTGAAGAAAAAGTTTTCCCCAAACCCCTTTCAAAAAGACTTTATTATTGAAGTAAGGGTATAAGGTAGGTATTTTAAAATGATAGAAACCCCATTTATTTCAGATAGTCTACAAGGCTGATTTGCATTATTCTTGCGCCGGTCATCATGGAGGCTTGGTATACGGCTTCTGCCGCCTTCAGTTTCATTACCACGTCTATCATATCTATATCTTCGTTGTCTGATTTCAGTTCTTCATAGTTGCCTTCGTCCTGTTTTAGGCGGTCGTAGATTAACCCTAATCTTTCGATGCGAGTACCCAGGTTGGTTTCCTCGTTTGAAATACGGTGTGCGTGGTCTTGCACCAGGCCCAAAATATTTTTGAAGCGGTTTTGGAACACGGTTTCCACGGCTTGTTTTTCACGGCTCATGTGTTCATCTACAGCCTTTTGCAGCTCTACAGGGTCTGTTATGGGTGCTGCGGGCGGTGTACCGAAGCCGCCTTTTGCGTATTGTTCACGCAGGGTCACCGCATTGGATAATTGCACGTTATTAACAAAATCAATGAAAACCTTAAAATCCGCAAACATTTTATCCGTATAAACGTCTTTACCCAACACGTTAACCGGTATTCTGGTATTCATGCCGAATTCAAACTCAAGGTTTTGGTTGTTCATGGTGTAAACCGTACCGTTAAGTCGGGGATTGGCCGGGTCGTTTACCAAAACGCAGTCGAAATTTACCCGGGGATTAAGCTCGCCTTTTTTAACGCCATCTTTTTCGTAGGTAATATCCATGCTAGAGCCTTGTATCTTTAAATCATGAAAGGCATCCTTGCCAAGTACCATTTCACCGGTTTCTTCGATAAAATATACTTCATTGTCCGGCGGTGTATAAGCATCCACATCGTGTATGCTTTTTGTGTTTATGGTATAAGTCTTTGGGTTGACTAAGCCCGGAACAGTAATACTTACTGTAGGCGGTGTAGGCGGATTGGTTGGTGCCGGTACAGTTACGGAACTGCCCGAATATGGCAGTTTCAAAATATTTACATCATAAACCAAAGGCTCTGAAGGAACCGGAGGAACGTTAACGGTATCCGGCAGAAGTTGCCATGATTTCGTTTGCTCTATGTCGTTGGCATTAAAAGTTTGGGTTATATTATATTTGCTGCCGTCGTCCACCTCAAGTATAGGCGGCTGGTCTGTTCTGTAGCCGGAAAAAACATAGCGGCCGGCGTAGGATATGTTCATTTCCTTTGACAATTGCTGAATAAACTGCTCTATTTCCTTGACCATGTTTTTTCTGTCTTCCCAGTTACCGCTGGGGTCGGAGGAGCCTTCAACCAATCTTCCGTCTATACTTTCCATAATTTTGGTTACGTTAATAAAGGCATCTTGGGTTAATTCCATCCAGCTTAAACCTTGCTTAACGTTGCGTTGGTACTGTTTTGTCTCGGCGATTATGGTTCTTAGTTTTAAGGCTCGGCTGGCAATAATAGGGTTATCCGAGGGGTATTGTATAACCTTGCCCGTAGCCTGTTGATAGTATAGCGTGTCTACCTGACGCATATTGCGGTTTATATTTAGCAACATACGGCTTGTCATCATAGGGTTGGTAATTCTCATGTGTCACCTCTTTGAACAATAGTTTGAGGGAAACTATAACTTCTTTAAATTGCGGAGTTGCAACTACAAATTACCGAATCAGAAGTTGCCCAAACGATTTATCAGTGTATCGTATATGTTATCTATAACGTTTATCATCTTTGAAGCGGCTACAAACAATTGTTGGAACTTAACAATATCTACGCCTTCTTCGTTTCGATCCACGCCGGAAACGGATTTACGTTGATTTTCAACGGTTCTGGTAATTTCGTAATAGTTTACGGCAAAGGATTTTGCCTGATCACGGTCTATACCCAACTCGCCGGAAATACCTATAACAAAGTCCTCCAGCTTACCTTCCTTAAACA
>CAYMOU010000094.1:0-8301 GCA_964392115.1 uncultured Defluviitaleaceae bacterium
ATAATTGTTGACATACCGTGAAATTCTAACACTTATCTAAAAAAAAGTCAATATTATTTTCGTAAAAATTATGTAATTACACTAAAATTATGTGTTTAAACCTATGTAGTATAAGGATTCGACAGAAAACGGCAAAACGAAGGGAAAATTTGTGTTATGGAACCTAGGTAAGGGTTATTAATTTGGGGTTTGATTGATGGGAAACGGGTGGTGACGGAGGGTTATGGGGATGGTTGTAGATTTTAAAAGCCGGAGTTGGATGGTTGTGTTTTTTTGTTGGTTTTGGGTGATTGTATAGCGGTCGGAGCAGAGCCCCGACCCTACAATTGATATTGATGTACAGATTTGAATTCCCTGTACCGGTTTGACTGTAAGTGTAATTTATTAAATTTCGTCGGGAATTGCCGGTTGTAAGACCTTTAAACCGGGGTTACCGTCTTTTGTTGCTTCAACAAGTACCAGGCTTGGTGGTTTTTCCGGTGAGCCTTGAACAAACTGTAAGGTTTTGGGTTCCAGTTTGTGTTTTTGCAACAAGGCGAAAATCTCCGGTAGCCGTGAGGGCTTATGCACAAGATAAAACCGCCCTTTTGAAATAAGCAAATCGGCGGCGGTTTTTATAAAACTTTCCAGTGGGGTATGGGTTTCGTGCCGGGCTATGGCTTTGGGTGAATAGGGGTTAACCAGCCCGGAGCCGGATTTTATATATGGCGGATTGGAGGTAACCGCACCGAAAGAGCATTTTGGCAAGCCCAAATTTTTTATATCGGTGTTGAGTATGGTTATTTTATACTGTAAGTCGTTCATTTCTACGCTGCGACGTGCGGTTTCGGCTGATTCTTGCTGAATTTCTATGCCGTAAATATGGGAGGCTTGAGTTTTCGCCGCCAGAAGTATGGGTATAACCCCGGAACCGGTGCCTAAATCCGCCACCTTCTCACCCGGTTTAACCCGGGCAAAGTTAGCTAGCAAAACGGCGTCTATTCCGAAACAAAAGCCACGTAGGTCTTGAATAATTTTATAACCCTTGCATTGCAGGTCGTCTATACGCTCATAACTGTTCAGTGTCATTTTGAACCTCTTTAGCATGAAGGCGTTTAACTTGCTCGCCCGGGAAAGCAAAGGTAGTCATGGTGTCTGTGGGTTTTTTGCGTATGCCTACCTTAATGTTTTGGCGTAATACATTTACACCCAGCACCTCGCCTATGCCCTCGGGCGTGGAGACCTGTTCGCCTATTTCCGGCATATTTTTGGT
Organism: uncultured Defluviitaleaceae bacterium; assembly: GCA_964392115.1. GTDB lineage: Bacteria > Bacillota > Clostridia > Lachnospirales > WRBF01 > CAYXWM01. Next base: position 1,253 of record CAYMOU010000094.1, read on the forward strand.
GAGATGCTCGTAGGTTTCTTCTTCATATTTAAGGCAACACATAAGTCGGCCGCAAATTCCGGAAATTTTCGTGGGATTAAGGGACATGTTTTGGTCCTTGGCCATTTTTATGGATACCGGTTGGAATTCGCCCAAGAAAGTCGAGCAACACAGGGTTCTGCCGCATATTCCTATGCCGTTTAAGATTTTCGCCTCGTCTCGAACGCCTATTTGCCTTAGTTCTATACGCATACGGAAAATAGCCGCCAAGTCTTTAACCAGTTCTCTAAAGTCAATGCGTCCGTCGCTGGTGAAATAAAACAAAATTTTGGATAAGTCGAAGGTTAACTCCACGTCGATTAGCTTCATATCCAAATTATGCTCTTTTATTTTTTCAAGGCAGATGCCGAAAGCTTCTTTTTCCTTTACTCGGTTTTGAGCCTCTTGCTGTCTGTCCTCGTCTGTTGCTGTGCGTATTACCTTTTTCAAGGGTAACACGGTGGATTCCTTATCTATATATCTGTTGGGGATTTCGATTCTGCCGAACTCTATGCCCCTAGCCGTTTCTACCAGCACGTCTGTGCCTTTTTCGTATACTGTACCTTCCGGGTCAAAATAATAAATTTTGCCCACTCGTTTAAATCTTACTCCTACTACTTCGACCATTATGTTGTCCTTTCTTTTGTATATATAAAATAAGTTAAAGTTCAAAACCTTGAGGTTGCTTTCCAAAAAAGCCAATATAAAAGATTTATTATTTCAAGCATATAAATTACATAATAAATTTTACGCTTGGTTAATATTTTACATTTTTTATATTATAACATTCTTTCCGGATTAAAGCCATTATAATAATTTCCCTAAATAATTTCCTATATTAACAATGAAAAACCCGTAAATTATTAATCTACGGGTTTTTGTATTTAGCGGTCGTTCAGTTTAAAGTCGTTGGCGGTTTGACTTAGTTCCTCTGCTTGGCTTGCAAGTTCCTCGGTGCTTGCCACCAGTTGCTCTGTGGAGCTGCTGTTGATGTCTGCTATATTAAGCAACATTTCTATTTGTTTGGAAATGGCATCAGAGCTTTCCACTTGGCTTGTGGCGGATTGGGCTATGGTGTCCATTAGGTTGTTGGTGCTGTTTATTACGTTTATGATTTGCTGCATTACCAGGTTGGTTGCGTTGGCGTTTTCTGTGCCTGTTTTTATTTTTTCTACTGCCTGTTTTATAAGCTTTTCTATTTCTTTGGAGGATTCTATGCTTTTTTGAGCCAAATCCTTAACTTCGTTTGCTACAACTTCGAAACCTCTGCCGTACAAGCCGGCGTGAGAAGCCTCGATTGCGGCATTTACCGCAAGAATATTGGTTTGGAAAGCGATGTTGTCTATAACTTTCACTATGGAGTTAATGCTTTGAGAAACTTGTGTAAGCTCGTTCATGGAGGTTAAAAGTTTGTGCATTTCGGCGGTGCCGGTATTTATGCTCTCGTGGGATTCCTTGATAATAACCTTAGCCTTGCCCGTGTTTTCCAAGTCGTTGGCAGTGCTTTCTATAACTTCATCTATAAGGCCTTTAAGTGTAAGCACGGATTGCGCCTGTTCCCCGGAGCCGGAGCTGATTTCATTGGTGCTTTGGGCTATAATCGCCGAACCGTCTGAAAGTTGGTTTGCGGTAGTGCCCAGATTGTTGAGGATGGTGTTAAAATTAAAAATAATACGGTTCAAGCTGTCCTTAATTAAGGAAAACTCTCCTACATAATCTCCGTCAACGGTTTGGCGTAGATTGTTGTTTGACATTTCGTTGAGAATACGGGAAATTTCACGTATGTAGCCGGCAATGGTATCCACCGTATAATTAATGGCGTTTTTCACCACCAAATATTGACCCTTGTAAACGCCCTGCATTTTTACGGAGAATGTACCCCGAGAAACCTCTTTCAAAACCAAGGCGGTTTCATTTATGGGTTCGGCTATAGTGTTCATTAGCTTATTTAAGGAGCATACCAGAGTCTGCCAATCGCCTTTGTATTTTTCCGCTTCCAAACGGAAATTCAATTCACCTTCAGACGCCTGCTCTATTAGGTGGCTTAAATCAAGCCGCACCGATGACAGGTTATTGTTAAGCTGTAGCAGAGCCTTTGTAATGCCCACTTTTCTGCCGGGATAATCCTTAATTTCTACATTAAAGTTACCTTTGGCAAAATTGGATAAACAATATATAATCTCCTGCAACATCTTGGCATAGTCCCCTGCGGTTTCGGAGGTTGCCAGAGCCACCTCGTTAAAGGAGCCTTGATATTTGCTTGCGTCTATTTTTGCTATAATATTGCCTTTGGCGTGTTCTTTGGAAAGCTCGCCTATATCGTTTAAGAGAGAATCAAAGGTTGCTATAACCACGCCAAAACTTCTTGAAAGCGTGCCTATTTCGTCGTTTTTGGTAACCGGGAGGTTAACGTTGGTGTTACCCCGGGCTATTTCGTCCGAAACCCTAGCCATTTGCACCAAAGGCTTCATTTTTCGTCCTATGTATATCATTGTTACCCCGGCCATTACTATTCCTATAAGAATAACTGAAAGGGTAATGCCCAAAACGGCGGCATCGCTGTCTTTAAAAATTTCCGAATTTGGCGCAACAACTGCCACCGAATACACCTGGTCCACATAATTAAAACGCAGAGGTATACGCATTATCATGCCTTTTACGCCGTTTACGTTCACGTTTAAATCCAATTTTTGAGTTGATTCCCGGTCGTTGACAAATACGTTTTCATACTCCGGCAAAACGTCTTTGCCTATGTCGTCCTCCACTGAGGTGTATATGTACTTGTTATCGTCAGAGGTAACGGTCAAGTAGCCGGTATTAAAGACGGGGTTGCCCAGTTCGTCAAAAATATCCCTGCCCTTAATGTCCATAGCAACTACGCCCAAAAAGTTGTTGTTTTCATCCATTATAGGTACCGAGGCAGAAACTATTATTGCGCTGTAGTCGTTAAAATTGTAAAAATAAGGGTTAGATACGTAATTTTTCCCGGTTTCTTTAGGCTTTAGATACATTTCAAGGTCAAAGTCATCGTCTATATTTGCGCCGTTATCACCGTCATCCGTGGTGCTGATTGTCTTGCCGTCCAGGTTGTAAACATAGATATATACCTGGCCGGAGTCGTTTGAACCCACAGGAGAAAATGTGTATTGGCTGTCCTTGCCGTCAAAAACGTTGGGTTCCATCATTACATAAAGAGAATCCAGTTGGGGATAGTTGCTCAGTATATCCTTCAAATGTTCCTCCAGTATATATCTGTCGTTATTGCCGTTTTTCATTGCCTGTAGCAGAGCAGACCTGGTAGTAATCAGTATTGCCATACTTTGGTCGATTTTATTTTTAATCAACTCCGCATAGTAGTTGGTCGATTCCAGTAACTGACGCTCTGCAAAGGTATTGGAAATATAGCTTAAAGTCGAGTTGGTAAATACGGTAAGCAGTATTACCCCTACCGTAATGCAGGCAATAAATACCGAAACTATCCTATACTTAATACTGATAAATCTGCCCATTTAACCTATCCCTCCGATATTTTTTGAGTGGTTGGCGTAATGGGTTTCCGGGAACAGCACAAAAGACTAAAGTTACAAAATGCCCATACGCAAAAACATATTAGCGGTTAGTATGAAATAATCCCTATTCCTTGGCAATTGAGGTTGTAGAGCGGTTTACGTAATCATTAGAAGTTATCCGTTCAAGTTATCTAAAATATATTAACATATTTAACTTAATACAATCAAGAATTTTGCACATTTATAATTTAAAAATATATAACCGGGCATTAAAAAGAACCCCTAAACGCTGTATTCACGGGGTTCTTTCTGATTTTATAATTATTGTAGCTTAATTATTATTATCTGACATAACTCATGGGGTTGGTGTGTGAGCCGTTTACCCTAACTTCAAAGTGCAAGTGAGGCCCTGTGGAATAACCGGTGCTGCCTGCCTTGGCAATAACAGAGGCTCTGTCCACTGATTGACCTTTAGATACGGTAAGTTTGGAGTTATGGGCGTATAGCGTGCTTAATCCGTTGCCGTGGTCAACAATTACGGTGTTTCCGTAGCCGTTCATGTTGCCGGCGAATATAACAGTACCCTTTTCGGCTGAAACTATATTTGTGCCGGTGGTTGCCGGAATGTCTATACCGGAATGGAACTCCTTACGACCGCTGATGGGGCTTGGTCTGGAACCGTAACCGGAGCTTATGCCTGACCTACCCGGTACCGGCCAGTTAAGCTTACCGCCTGTGTAGGTGCCTTTGGAAGGTGCTGCGGAGGCATTAGCCTTTTGGCGGGCTGCTGCAGCGGCTGCGGCTGCTGCCCTGGCGGCTTCGGCTTGTTTTTCCTTTATAAGGTTTTCAATTTTAGAACCCGAAGCATCCAGTTCTTTTATTTGTTGAAGATATTTTTGCTCGTCGGCATTTAAGCTTTGAACCATTTGTTCCTTTTGACCCAAGGCTTCTTCCAAAGCACGTTGCTTGGATTTTTGAGAATTCATCAGAACGCCCAGTTCTTTTTTCTTTTCGTCGACTTCGTTGTATTTATCCGCAATGACTTGCTCGGTTTCTTTTAATTGGTTAAGCAGGCTTTGATCGTATTTATAGATTCTGTTTATATATTCAAGACGGTTGAAAAAATCGGGAAAACTGTCTGTTTTGAATAATACATTAACATATCCTATGCGTCCGTTTACATACATAAAGCGAAGGCGTTCTCTGAGAAGCTCGTACTGTTCTTCTCTGTCATCTTCCGCCTTTTCAAGTTCTTTTTCTGTATTTTCAAGCAAAGTTTGAGTTTTTTGGAGTTCGTTTTGCACCGTTTCCAGTTCACTTGTAACTTGGGTTAACTGGCCGTCTAATTCGTCCATCTGCTGTTGCAGTTCGGATTTTTGCTGGCCCATTTCGTCCAGTTTTTTCTTGGCTTCGGCTGTATTGTTTTTTATTTCCTGCTGTTGTTTTTTAAGGTCTGAAATGCTGTTTGCGTACACCTGTGCGCCAAAAGAGCAAAAAACCGTCAAAATTAAACAAAAGCATAATATTTTCTTCAAAATTTACCTCCAAGGTTAACAGAGTTCTTTCCGGAAAATGCTTGGAAAAAAGTCCGGTTTTAACTTACGTTTCATACAAAATGAAGCGAGGAGTACTATAATTACAATAATCTATGTTTAAACCTTCAGATGTCTGCGTAAAGACCAAACCGAGCCTATAATGCCCATAAATACACCCATACCTATGGCAAAAGGCGCAAGGAAGGAGAAAATCTCCACATCGGTTCGGAAGTTGATAAAGTTATTGATTGGAAGGACTGATGTTGCATAGTTAACGGCTTCGTTGTAGGTAAACATACAGAAAACTATGGGAATTATGGAGCCGACTATACCTATAAGCACACCTTCTATTACAAAGGGCCAGCGAATAAACCAGTCTGTTGCGCCTACGTATTTCATAATGTTAATCTCGGTTTTTCGGCTGTTTACCGTAATTTTAACGGTGTTCATAATAATAACAACCGATATTATAATTAAGATACCTATGACGATTAAGCTGACCACACGAACGGAGTTGTTTAGGGTTATTATAATGTTTGTAACATCTTGGTCAAGCTTGATTTCGTCTATACCCTCCGATTTAAGCAGTTCTATTTCTTGGACGACGGCTGATTGAAATTTTGGGTCTTCAACTTCCACTTCAAAGGAGCGTGGCAGAGGATTTTTTGCTCGTAGACCTTCCAAGGCAACGGCGTCCTCACCCCAATCTTTCATTAATTTGTCCAAAGCATCGTCGGAAGATATGTACACAACGTTTTTAACGTTTGGTATAGCCTTTACTTTGTCTAACAATTCAAAGGCTTTTACAGGGTCAATCTCATCTTTCAAGTAAACCGGAAAAGCTATGGTGGAGCTTACTTGGGTTAGCATATAGTCCAGATTGGCGGCTATACAGAATGAAAACGACATCATGAATATGCAAGCTATAACGGTTGCTGTAGAGGCAAGGCTCATCAGTCTGTTACGGATAAGGCTGTTTATAGCTTCTTTAAAGTAGTATGCTATGGTACTAAACCTCATCGTCATAACCACCTTTGCTTATATCTCGCATTAGAATGCCGTTATGCAATGTAATAACACGTTTCTGCATTTGGTCAACTATGTCTTTTGCGTGAGTTGCCACAACAACGGTGGTACCTCGGTTGTTTATGTCCTCCAACAGGTTCATAATCTCCCATGAATTGTTAGGATCTAAGTTTCCGGTAGGCTCATCGGCAACAAGGATGGAAGGTTTGTTAACGATGGCACGGGCCAAAGCGGTTCTTTGTTGTTCACCGCCGGAAAGCTGGCTTGGATAAGCCTTGGCCTTTTTTTGCAGGCCTACCATGGCAAGCACCGCAGGTACGGCACGTCTTATTTCTCTGCCGGGCGTTTGCACTATTTGCATGGCAAAGGCAACATTTTCGTAAACGGTCAGATTTTTAAGCAAGCGGAAATCTTGGAAAACCACGCCCATTTTTCTTCTGTAAAAAGGCAGTTGTTTTCTTGTGATTTTGTTTAAAGGCTGATTGTTTACGGAAATTTCGCCTTCTGTAGGCTCTATTTCTTTAAGAATTAATTTGACTATGGTTGATTTGCCCGAACCGCTGGCGCCTACCAAGAAAACAAAGTCTCCTCGTTTAACGGTAAGGCTAACGTTGGCTATACCTTTTGTGCCGTTGTCATATATTTTTGTTACGTCGTTAATTAAAATCAATTATATCTCCCTTTCAGGCTAAGACCTATACCAAAACCTCCGTAGGATTATGTAACCCGGCGGAGATTTTAGGATGATCCTCTGACCGGAAAATACAAGCTTTGTAAATTCCGGTTTATTCTCAAGGAATAGGTATATATATTTTACGCCTATTTTACATAAATTTCAAGAGATATTTCAAATTATTACGAATTTTTTAAAAAGAAAATTCTTTCTTAAATGTCATATATTTACTTACCATAAGAGCAATTTTGAAGGTTATGGCATCGTCAAAGTTACGAAGGTCAAGAC
>CAYMOU010000095.1:0-8057 GCA_964392115.1 uncultured Defluviitaleaceae bacterium
TGCTCTGCAAAGTTAAGTAAACCTTTTCTTTTGGGCATAAATGCATTTTTATAATACCGGCTGTAGAGCAGTACCAGATAAAAGCTAAGCCAAAAAGCTGAACTGTTTAATTATGTAAATATGCAATTGTAAACAATTAAGTTATCGACAGGTTGCACCCCATAGCTCCAACGACCTCATATTCCCTTAAACCCATTGAGTCTTGTTCGTTTTACCAATGATTACTTTTATCGTCAACAGGTTGGCTTGAATCCACAGAAAGGATGCCCGTTACTGCTGAGGTGGTTGTAATACGCCGGGTGTAACGACCGAAAATTGCGTTGGTTCGTTACTATTTAAACCAAACCTGAGTACGGTTATGCCGTTTACATTAGTTTTTTAGATAATTCAACAGTCCATTTACATAAAGCATCCGGCGATAATGAAGATCTGTCAAAATCTGCCTAGATTTCCATGGAGCTGCCGGGAAGGATATACGCTTATTGGGCTCGTTAAATTAAAATCCGGGTCTTCAAGTACAACGACAAACAATATATCATAATCCGGCATTGTAAATATCCTTAACGCACCGTTGCCTGTGTCTCTGCCTCGTAGGTTTACAGATACTGTTAAATTATCATGGGAAAGAAGGCCCATATATTAGATGTACAATTAGTAGGTATATATACCCCCTTTCTAAAGGTAGCAAATCCTAACCGCCCGATTCCATTTGTGCAATAATACACTAACATAATAATACAATTCCTGACGAAAACTTGTTGAATTTTCATGCAAATACATATGTAAGACAAAAGCAATAAACACTTCACCGTCATAACCTAAAAAACCCCGGTTAAAGAAGTCCTCAAACATTTTCTTTCCCAAAGTTTTTGTTTTATATAATATGTACTTTTTTGTCATTTTTATAGTGGGACTTTTCACACAATCAAATTATGCCGCATATACTATTATACTAAATCCATTTGGGAGAACGAGAAAAAGGGCGACTCCGAGTACATAAAGTGGGTTTGGTAATCTGAGGGGGTGTTTTCATGCCGGCAGCTTTCCTGCAACAAATATTTATGTTTTCTTATATCAGTTCAAACAACTCATACCCCGCTCCCTTGAGTTCGGAAGAAGAACGAGAAATTATTGCTCGTTGTAAAAACGGTGACGAAGAAGCAAGAAACATATTAATTACAAAAAACCTACGGCTGGTTGCTCATATAGTAAAAAAATACAGTAATCATGTAAAAGATGTGGAGGACTTGTTGTCCGTGGGCGATATTGGGTTGATTAAGGCCATCGCCAGTTACGAGGCGGATAAGGGAACTAGGTTTGCCACCTATGCCTCCAAATGCATAAATAATGAGATACTGATGTTTATTCGAGCAAGCAAAAAGCACAGCTTTATGCTTTACCTACAAGAGCCTATAGGCGTAGATAAGGAAGGCAACGAGGTTACAATGGAAGAAAAAATTGCCGATGACAAGGACAGCGTAGATGAACAAGTAGGGCTTAAAATCCAGGTTAAGTTATTGCATGATAAAATCAAGCAGGTGCTGAAAGGCAGGGAGCGTACTGTAATCAAACTAAGGTATGGCCTTGAAGGCAGCGACGAACTTAACCAACGGGAAATAGCCGAGTTATTGGGGATTTCACGCTCTTACCCGGCTGTGATAATAGGGCAAAACATCAACAACAATAACCTTACGTAATTTCGGCATATATTTAATACTATTCAAAAAATAAAACCGCCGATTGGTTTTTACGGTTACGGCGGTTTTTAATAACTTTAATCCGGTCAATTATCTGAATAAAGCATATTGAGTTTGAGGTCCGGCTACTCCGTCTACGGATAAGCCGTTATTTTTTTGGAACGACCTAACTGCCGCTTCTGTTTGTGGCCCGAATACTCCGTCGGGTGTAGTGGAGTAACCTTTAATATAAAGTGCGGCTTGAATGAGATAAACTATGTTACCCCTGTTTCCTCTTCTAAAACTTTTGGTTGCTGCCCTTGTTGCCGGCCCGAAGGAACCGTCGACGGTTAAATTTGCGCCGAATTGACGGTTTAATTCCGTCTGCAAACCTTTTACCAATGCTTGTTTTGTTTTTGCGCCTGCCTTGCCGTCCACGGAAAGTCCGGCGTTGTACCTTTGATTTAATGTGGATTGAATATTTCTTACAACAGGGTCCCCGGCTGTGGGAGTTGTAGGCGGTACACTGGGTGTACCTCCGCCGCCCGGCGCTCCGGATACGGGAAACACTTGGGATACCCCGTTGGCAATGGCAGTTGATATTTGATTTACGTTAAACCTTGCCATATCCTCCGGACTGTTGATAAAAGAGGTTTCCACTAAAACCGTCGGGCCGTTTGTAAGCCTTAATATTCCCAGTGCATCTTGGCCGGCTGCATTTGTACTTGTTTTAATTCCCCTGTTGGGAAATCCCAAGGCTGCAATGTTGTTTACTATAGCCTGTGCAAGTGCTTTGCCTTTGCCCGTGTCTTTAATGCTGTAAAAGGCTTCAACTCCGCTGCCCGGTGTGCCGAAATTGCTGTTTTGGTGAATTTCCACCACAGCGTCTACATTGTTTCTGTTGGCCAAATAGGCGTCTGCTGTTATGCTTCTGTTTAAATCCGTTGTACGATTGTTTACTACTTCATATCCTCTTTGCCTAAGTATTTTCGACACTTCATTGGATAAAGCCAAATTTAAGTCCTTTTCCTGCAGGCCGTTAGCCACCGCCCCGGGATCCGAACCTCCGTGACCGGCAAATACCGCAATTCTAGGCATGAATATACCCCCAAACTTCATTTTCTATATATTATGAAGTTTGTTCCGAAATGTTAATGGGTATAGGACATAATAACCGGCGAATATAGTTTATGGTGAGTTCCACAAATACAAACCGTCCCAAATTAGGACTGAAATTTTAAAGGAGGTTAATACCCATGGAACACATATTGCTGTATTAAAAACAATACAACCCTGTCCCACAGCATATAAAAAAAAGCGGTATTTATACATTCATAAATACCGGATCAGAACAGCCAATTAATACGAATAATTTGTTGGTTGTTTTCTTTTTTTTCACCTACTTCTATATAATCTATAAAATCGTTTACTGTTTCATGTGTCAGCTTATCAAAATCGGTATAATCCCTTAAAACTTTACCTATGTTATTTAAGGCATTTTTTTCTTCGTTAAGCTTATCAATCTCAACCTGAATACAATTAAGTCTAAGTTTGTGATTTTCAATATCTGTTTGCAAGTTATGTTTGATTGTTGCAAATTCGGATTCGTCTATTATATTTTTTGTTTTATCTATATAGGCCGAGGTTAGGGTTCTGCCTATTTCGGCTATGATTAAATTAAGGGTTTTAGCCTCGTTTTGAAGGGAATTTATCCGATCCGGTAAATCTTCGCCTTGGTTACAGTATTCCTCTAAAAAATCCGTGTCCTTTTGCTCACAAATAAAATTTTCAAGCATATCTCTGATTTTACTTTCTACAATTGCATTCAGACTTTCAAGCTTTACCGTATGGTATGTGCAGGCCCTTTGATTGGTTTTGGTAGAAAGCCTGCACCTTAAGTAAATATCCCCGGTTCTGCCTTTAGATGAGCGGTTTAGATTAGCTCCGCAATCCATACACTTTACCTTGCTTGCCAAGGTATGTGCGTGGGACAGGCCTTTGGGGTTGACGTCTTTGGGTTTATGTACTGTTCTTCTGGCTTCCCTAAGTGTTTGAACCTTGTTAAAAGTTTCTTCATCAATAATAGGTGCATGGGTGTTTTTAACGGTAATCCACTCCTCTTTGGGAGCGATAATGACCTTTTTGGATTTATAGCTTACCTTGCGTTCACGTCCTTGGGTTAGGTGTCCTATATAAACCGGATTTGCAAGTATACGAGAAACCGTATTTTGTGCCCAAATTCCGTAAGTTTCGCTATACTTTTTTGAATTGGGATTGGAGAATTTCAACCCTTGCCGCTTTTTGTATGCAGCCGGGGTAAGTATCTTTCGTTCGGTTAGTATTTCGGCTATTTGTTTGCATCCAAAGCCCTGTAGGTACAGATTAAAAATATCACGAACCACGTTGGCGGCCTCTTGGTCAATAATAAGTTTGTGACGGTCATTGGGGTTCTTGATATAACCGTAAGAAGCAAAAGAACCTATAAACTGCCCATCATGCATTTTCTTATTAAATACATATCGAATATTTTCGGAGGTATCTTCACACATCCATTCATTTGTTAAGGCATAGACTTGTCGGGCTTTTTTATTGCCTCTTAACGCCGTGTCAACATTATCCACAAGACCCACAAACCTAATACCCCAAAGCATGAATCTGTGGTTGATATACTTCTCCACCACTTCCATATCCCTGCTAAAACGAGACTGGTTTTTACAGAGAATAACATCGAACAGCTTTTTTCTTGCGTCATTAATCATTCTCTGAAAGGCCGGTCTGTCCCTGTCCATGCCCGAATAGTCATCGTCCGAATAAATATCAAAAATCTGCCAACCTTGATTTCTTGCATATTCCACCAGCATAAGCTTTTGATTTTGAATACTTTCGCTGTCATCTCCTGCCTTTGCTTTGTTTTTATCTTCTACAGACAATCGGCAATATATGGCTGCTTTTATGTTTTCGCTCATGGCTGTAACCTCATTCCTATGCAAAACCGTACCGCTAACTGAAATAAAGATTGTTAGTACTAATTCCATTTAAAACAGTAGATAAAAATATGCAATTTAGCCAAAGATTCACGGATAATTTGCATATTTTTATCCTTCATTAAATATGGAATTAGTACTAGTACTATTCCTTGATTTGGGTATTATCACTTTTCTGCTCCGGCATTTTCTTGTAGTAATTCTCCAGGGACATTTTCAGAATGGTCTTTTTAAGTATTTCATTTTTTTTTGACGGCTCTGTATTTTTAAACACTTCTTCAACAATAAAATTAACCCTATCCATACAAACACACTCCAAATATGCCATAAAACAGTATATTCCGTGTGTTTGTACACAAATGCACAATGATTTTTTGTAAATCTAGACTTATAGCCAAATGAACAAGGAATAGTAACAAAAGCTATTCTTCGTAAACGGTTAGCTCATGTGTTTTTCAAGGAAAACCACCGGTCGCTCACCACTGCGAACAGACGCTTTTGTTACTCTTTAATTAGCATTTGACTATAGTTCAAACAAAATAGGACAGGCTTAATATACCTGTCCTAACATTATATTCCTTACTACAGTTTTTCACCGTTGGCTATTTTCATAAACAGATCCGCCACATAGGCATTGTCCTTTTTATTTTCCGAAACTTTTTCATATATTTGCAAAAAGCTCTCTCGAAATGCTTCCAGGCTTTTGAAAGAATCCGCAAAAATGAATCTTGCCTTGCCGGAAAACTCATCAATGTTAACCGCTATTGCCCAGCTATCATTTTTATACCAAATGTATTTAGGCAAGGTTATAGGCACCGGCGTAGATACAAAGGAATAATGCAAAAATACACGATAACGATTATCCCTAAGCAAAATCTCCGCTGTATCCCTAAAATGCCTCAGATACTGCTCTCTGCTTATCTCTACAAGCTGCCCGGTTATAGCGGAAAGGGCATACTGTGTTATGGTTGGATATGCCAAAGGCGTTGTGATTTCATCCAAAATAAAGTAAAGACCGCTCATATCGTCCCGGTTACTGTTTTCCATATTGCTACGTAACAGGTTATAAAACTCTCGGCAGGAGTTTTTTTGATCTTTGGACAGTTGATTGCAGGCCAGCACTTCCTCAAACAATTCCTCACTCATGGTTACAAGACTAAGAGCATTTCCGGAATGAAAGCAAGCATTGTGCCTATTGTTTGAAGCATTAATGCAATCGAATAACTTTCTGAACTCGGAGGGCGTAGAGATAACCGATATACCTTTAGACGCCAACTTGTAACATTCCCAAACCTTTTCTTGCATCTGTGTGTAATATTTATCGAAATAAGTACAACTTATCATCTCTTTATGGTTATTATTAATGCAATGGCCAACAACCGCAGTTAATCCGCATATGATATATATGCTACAGATTTCGAGTTTATTTGCTTTGGGGATATAAACGTATAAAGAAAAGTTTTCGTTAAACGCCAATTCCAAAAACACTTGGTGCATCAGCAAATTCACTGCATGGCCGGTACTTATTTGAAATATAACCTCAACCTTATGACCCAAACAAAGAACGCTTTTCAGCTTTTTATAGAATATCACATAATCTTGCATATTAAACGTACACCATTCAAGGCGGTCGGTTTCGAATATTTTTATGACAGATGGGTTTTGAAGCTTTTCAGCTGCATCCAACAAGTCTATAAACATTTTCATTCTGCCTTGGGCACCGGTAAGTTTGGTTACATTCATACGGGTATTCATATGGCCGTGGGTAAGCCCGGTATCAATATTACCTGTCTTGGCATCCGGTAGATCCAATATGTAAGCACGAACACATTTTTTCAGATATTCCTTATGGATACGCTTCTTCATAGGATACACGCTCTCGAAAAGGTTCTCGAGCAATTCGTTACCCATGCTTCTGTCTTTTTTTACGAAATAATCAACCATATCCTCAAAATATGGCATACCTGTGGATATTTTTATAACGCCATGCCGCCATTTGCTAATGTAGCTTCGCTCAACGGAAATTGCCTTTGACAGTTCTATCGTTGTTATGTTTAATAAATCCATTAAAACCGCAAAGTTTGTCAGTCTGCTGTCAGACATATCAATATCCTTTCATTATTAATCAAATCACATAATCGCATTTAAATTTTCTTATTCAAAGTAATAGTTATCATATCATATTTCTTGGAATTTGTATACATTAGGTAATTTCAATGTTTTTTTATTTATAGTTTCACATATTTTCACATTTATATTGGTGTTCAAATTCGTGCATTTTAAGAATATTTATTGAGTTATAGTAAATACCGCCATAATATGTATTAAGTTATGTAATACCCTTACAGCGAAAGCAAAAACAGTGTATTGTCACTATACACTGTTTTATCCGGAATCGTCTTATTAACAATGCTATTTTTATCCTACATAAATTTACTTGATTATGCCCATAAACGTCTTTTATATCTTCACGTTGCTTCACATTTACCGAATATATATTATCTTATTTCAGAATATTTACTACTGTTTTATCAGTATAGAGGTTATATTATTGTACTTACGGTTTTTTTAACTTTCCTGATAAGAAAATCCATAATTAGCCCCTTGAAAGAGCTTGCAGATTTGGCAAAAAGAATGGCTCAGGGTGATTTTTTAGCGCAAGGATAAATTATCTTTCAAACCAATTTTCTTGCCCTGAACAACCCGGTAGAAGCAGCACGAGAGGACAGAACGGTAAGGGCTTTACTGCTTAATCCATGGTTTCTGTTTAAAACTTCAGGGAGCAAGCCTTTTTTTCACAGAAAAGGCTTGCTCCCTTATTTATTCTTTATGGATTGTTTTGAATACAGTTACACATAAACCTTGAAACAGCCAACCTTCGAGACATCAGAGACGTAAAAATAAACCCCGATTTACCAAAAGACGAACGGATTATTGATTTTATAAGACAAATCAATAATCCGTATCTTTTTAAATGCGGAGAAATTACGGTGGAATGTGTTTTTTCGGAAGATGATGTTACTTTGGATGACAGACTTAATCAATATTATCGAATAACCCGTTCCTAACCGGGTGGAGGTTGCCATGCAAGTTCCCCAACACGAAATATTCAAAGCAGCTGCTTATATTCGTTTATCCAAAGAAGACGGCGACAAATACGAAAGCAACAGCATAGCCAACCAAAGAGAGTTAATCCGAGTATTTTTAAAGGATAGAAGCGATATAATTCTATGTGGTGAGAGAATAGACGACGGCTACAGCGGCGTAAGTTTTAACCGCCCCGGGCTAACCGAACTTCTTGAGGATATTAAAGCAGGCCACATCAACTGCATTATCGTGAAAGACGCATAAGTCAAGTTAAGAATAAAAAAATATTTTATTTCTATGTTTTACATAA
>CAYMOU010000096.1:0-8021 GCA_964392115.1 uncultured Defluviitaleaceae bacterium
GATTGCGACATTCCCATCTCCATAAATCTTCCATCATTTTTTTGATTCCGTATTGAGCCTTAAAGCCCAGTTCTTGCTCTGCCTTGGTAGGGTCGGCGTAACAGACGGCTACGTCACCCTTGCGTCGTGGAGCAATGCGATAATTAACCTTTTTGCCGGTGACTTCTTCAAAGGTTTTTACTATTTCCAAAACCGAATAGCCTTGACCTGTTCCCAGATTGTAAATATGAACGCCGGGTTTGTTTGCCTTGTGTTCCAGAGCGTTTATGTGCCCACGGCTTAAATCCACAACGTGTATATAATCACGCACGCCGG
The DNA here is from genome assembly GCA_964392115.1 of uncultured Defluviitaleaceae bacterium. Classification (GTDB taxonomy): domain Bacteria; phylum Bacillota; class Clostridia; order Lachnospirales; family WRBF01; genus CAYXWM01. The sequence continues at coordinate 316 of CAYMOU010000096.1, forward strand.
TTCCGTCGGGAGTATTATAGTCGTCACCGTAAACATTTAAACATTCCAATTCTCCGGAGGCCACTCTTGTAATATATGGCAGCAGGTTGTTGGGTATGCCTACCGGTCTTTCGCCGATTTTTCCGCTTTCGTTGGCACCTATGGGGTTGAAGTATCTTAAAATTGTCATTGAAAAGGAATTGTTGGCAATATACAAGTCATTTAAGATATTTTCTATCATCAGCTTTGTGGAGCCATAGGGGTTAGTGGTGGAAAGCGGGCTGTCCTCGGTTATGGGCACGGTTTTGGGGTCGCCGTAGACCGTGGCAGACGAGGAAAATACCATATTGTAAACCTTGTATTCGCTCATAAGTTGCAATAAATTCAGTGTGCCGGTTATGTTGTTGTGATAGTACATTAAGGGCTTTTCAACGGATTCACCCACGGCTTTTTTTCCGGCAAAGTGTATAACGCTTTCGAATTTGTTTTGCTCGAAAACTTCCTTGCAAGCCTCATAATCCAGCAAATCGCATTTATAAAAGCCAAAGTCCTTACCGGTAATAGCCCTTATACTATCCAAAACGTCCGGCTCGGCGTTGGACATATCGTCCAAAATAACTACCTCATAGCCTTTGTCCAATAATTCCACACAGGTATGGCTGCCTATAAAGCCGGCACCGCCTGTAACCAAAACTTTGCTCATTTCAGCACCTCATTTCAGTTATTTCTGAGATCTTCTATAGCCTTTTCCATATTTTCTGCGGATAAAACAGCCGAGCCTGCAACTATTACGTTTACGCCGGCCGCCTTTATTTCGGCACAATTTTGCGTGTTAATTCCGCCGTCCGCTTCCAATTCGGTTGAAAGCCCTCTTTCGTTTATCTTACGGGCCGTTACCCTTATTTTATCCAAACATTCTTTTATAAAACTTTGACCGCCAAAGCCCGGATTTACGGTCATTATCAATACCAAATCCAAATCATTCAAAATATAATCCAGCACGTCCGGGTGTGTGGCCGGGTTTAAGGCAACGCCGGCTTTTTTACCGGTTTCTTTTATGCTGTACACCAAACGGTGCAGATGAACGGCATCTTTACATTCCGCATGAACGGTTATTATGTCCGCTCCTGCATCTGCAAAGGCTTTTATGTGCCTTTGAGGCTCTACAGTCATTAAATGCACGTCCAGAGGCTTTTTGGTTACTCTGCGTATAGCCTCTACCATAGGCGGCCCAAAGGTCATGTTGGGTACAAAAATATTGTCCATTACGTCCAGGTGGATGTAGTCCGCCCCGGCCTTGTCAAGTTGTTTGATTGTTTCGCCCATATTGGCGAAATCTGCTGTTAATATAGAAGGAGCAATTTTTATCATGTTATAATCACCGGTTATAGTATCACATATTTTTTTGGGGATTGCAAGGAAAAAACCTTGATGTTGTTATATAGTCCTCGGAACAGTAGTTCTTGGGCCGATTGCCTTTGCCGTTTCCTATCCTACGAATCCGCCGGTTTGTGAATTTCTTTAATTGACAATACTTATGGTTGCAGTTACAATTTATTAGAATTATTACATTATAAAACATTTTCGCCTATGGTGGATGGTATACACAGGAGGAACCCATGAAATCAGCTTACGATATTTTAGAGGAACGTGGATTTATAGAGCAAACCACACATGAGAAAGAATTAAGAGAGCTTTTTGAGAAAGAGAAGGTTACTTTTTACGTTGGGTTTGACCCTACGGCGGACAGCTTGACCGTTGGTCATTTTGTGCCAATAATGGCTATGGCGCATTTACAAAGGGCCGGCCACAGACCCATAGCCGTAGTAGGCGGCGGAACGGTAATGGTCAGCGACCCTACGGGCAAAACAGAAATGCGTAAAATGCTGCAAAACGAAGAAATTCATCGCAACGTAGCCGCCTTTAAGAACCAACTTTCCCGTTTTATAGATTTTGACGAAGGCAAGGCAGAAATGGTAAACAACGCAGATTGGTTGCTTAACCTGCAATATATACCCTTTATCAGAGAAATCGGCGTGCATTTCTCCGTTAACCGTATGTTAACCGCCGAAGCTTACCGTGCAAGAATGGAAAGAGGGCTTTCTTTCTTTGAATTTAACTACATGATAATGCAATCGTACGACTTTTTGGAGTTATACAGACGTTACGGTTGTAAACTGCAAATGGGTGGTAACGACCAATGGTCAAATATTCTGGGCGGTGTAGAACTTATACGCAGGGTTGAAAACGCAGATGCTTTCGGCATGACCTTTAAACTCTTGACCACCTCCGAAGGTAAAAAGATGGGCAAAACCGAAAAAGGTGCTGTTTGGTTAAACCCGGAAAAAACCACTCCCTACGAATTCTTCCAGTACTTCCGTAACGTAAACGACGACGACGTGCATAACTGCCTCTGCCTGCTTACCTTCTTGGATATGGACGAAGTAAATCGCCTTACCGCCAACAAGGGACAAGAGCTTAACGTAGCAAAAGAACGCCTTGCCTTCGAAGTTACGAAAATCGTTCACGGCGAAGAACAGGCTCAACAGGCCTTAGATGCCGCAAAAGCTTTGTTCTCCGGAGCGGCATTGGGCGGTTCCGTACCTACTACAGCCGTAGATAAAAGCGCCATCGAAGCCGGAATTGGTATTATAGAATTTTTGGAACTGGCTAAACTTATTCCCTCCAGAGGCGAAGGCAGACGTATTATTACCCAAGGCGGCTTAAAGCTTAACAACGAAAAAATCGACAGCATAGAGTACACCGTCACCGCAAAAGACTTTGCCGAAGGCTCCGCCATGGTTCAAAAGGGCAAAAAGGTATTCCACAAATATACCATTGCAGAATAAAACCGAATTTTTACCGGCAAAGGCTTTTTAAAAGGGCTTTGAGGAAAACTTTTCTTCAGGAAAAGCTCTCCTCAAGATCCTGATTATTTAAAGCCTGTAACATAATTTTTCACCCCGAATACTATATCAATACCTGCTTTTTTCCATGGCGAACGTATTTGGGGTGATATTATGTTGCAATACCTCATCATAGTTTTAATTATTATTTTCATGGTGGAGATTTTTAAGCGGATACGCCTTATCAAGAGTTGGTTTGTTCCCTTGGTGGATATTATAATGGGCATAGTTTTTATGTTCGCCTATTATGATATGCGCCCGGAGGAAACCGCCTTGTATGGGGTAATAATGGGCCTGGCTGCCGCCGGAGCATTCGACCTGTTCCGCAGCGGTGTGAAAATCTACCGTCGCATGAAATGCAACCCTTGTAAAAATAATTAAAACTTAGCAGTAACCCGTTCTCGAATACCGAATTAAGCCGCCTTTTTATACAAGGCGGCTTTATTGTGGGCAAAAATATGTTTAAATATTCGGCAATCCTTCAAAAAATTGTCACATACATATCACATTGGACATTTATACTCTTAAATATGAAAGCGAGGTGTTAGCAGAAAAAATATAACCCCATATAAATATTTAACTTAACCAACCGTACATAATCCGTTTTGCATACCCCACTCTGAAACTGTTTTTGAAAGGATGACTATTATGAAATTTAAAAAATGGCTCACCGGTTTTTGTGTTATGGCAGTTACTCTTACTGCGGCTATGCCCGTAATGGCTGCCGAAACCAAAGCAAAAGAATTTGTTGCAACTGAAAAACCCGCAATGTTTTATACTGTCACACATGATTTTAACTTAAAAGATATGAACGTTATTGATATGAAAGCAAATGTATTTACCGAAGAACAAAAGGCTGAAATGGCAGCAAAATTCGCTAACCTAACAGCCGAGGAAAAAGCCGACATGGAAGCAAGACGTGTAGAAGCCGAAAAGGCTTTTGCAGAAGCAAAAGCTAAATGGAATGCTTTAACCGCTGCCCAAAAGGAAGCCGTTTACAAGCTTGAAGAGGAAAAAATTGACCTTGAAATCAAATCTTTGAAAACCATGTCCGAACTGGGCCTGACAGATAAAGCCCAAGCTGACAAAATGATTAAGTTGCTTACCGATAGCAAGGCTCTAATCCGCAACTCCGAATTTCTTCCTCTTATGATGCAACCCGGGGTGAAGGTTAAAGTTAAAATCGAAGACGGCGTTCCCGGTAAAACCGACACCTTATTTATTACCACCGAAACAGCCGCCGTTAAAACAACCGGTAATTAATATTTTGTTTCATTCTGTAAAAGTGTTTCCTCACGGGAACGCTTTTTTTATTTGCCGGTTTTTACTTCGATTTCAGAAACCTTAGCATAATCCGCAATTTTTTCTATATTATAGTCTATGGGTTGTTTAGATTTATTACACACAGGTATAGGTAAAAACACGAATTATACAAGTCTTGCATTAATTATAATTCTTGCATTTCTAAGTTAAACCCGGCATAGAATAGCTAGTAGGTTTATTAATGTAAATTAAATAATTTGGATGATTTCATTTTATTTGTGGAAATTAATATAATTTTTTAGGAATTACAGCGTAAGAGTAAGTTTTTTTAATAATTAAGACTTATTCAAAAGTTCGAAGAAATTAAAGGGGGTAAAGAAACTTATGGCAAGGGAAACGGTCAAAGAAAAGGTTGTAATTGACCAGAAGATAGGAAAGGAAACAACCCAGATTCTTCTGGAAGGTGATATTATCGTACCGGACGTAAAGCCCGATATGTCCGTACTCCTGCAAACCGAGGCGAAAATATCCGTTGATAAGGCTGAACAATCCAACGAGCGGGTAAATTTTATGGGCAGGCTGGATATTCAAGTGCTTTATCTGGCAAAAGCCTCCGAAAATCCCATACATAGCATGAGTGCAACAACCACCATAGACGATTTTGTCAACATGGAAGGCTTAACCAAAGATATGTGGACAGACGTTAAAATGGACATCGCCAATATGGAATACAAGGTTATTAACGACAGAAAAATCAATTATCGTGCGGTGGTAGACGTAAACGTTACCGCAGAAACCTCACAATCCCACGATATAGTAGTAGACATCAGCGAGGTTCCTTCAAACCAACTGCAAAAAACCGTATTAAATCTGAATCGTAGGATAGAAACCCTGAACGAAAAGTTTATCGCTAAGGATGAATTCCAAATACCCTCCGGCAAGCCCAACATTCGTGAAATTTTGTTAAACTCAATGGATATTTCCAATAAGGATGTAAGAGTAGGCAACGGAAAGGTTAATATTAACGGCGAAATCGTACTTACAACCCTGTACAGAGGCGACAACGAAAACAGCATTATAGACTTTGCAGAGTTGGAAATTCCCTTTAACGCCAACTTCGAAATGCCCAATGTTAGGGACGATATGCTGGCTGACGTGAATTTAAGCATAGCCGACCAATACATACAGGTAAGGCAGGATGAGGACGGCGAAGACCGGGTGATAGAAGTGGAAGTCAGCGTTAATGCCATGCTTAAAATCAGCTGTCAAGACGCCTTGGAGATTTTGGAGGATGCTTATTGCATTAATCAAAACCTTGAAATCTGCAAAACGCCCATACGCTACCCCAAATTAATATGCCACAACAAAAACCAAACTCCCATTAAGGAGATTGTAACCCTGCAAGAAAACTGCCCGGATATTTTGCAGATTTTCAAAGCAAACGGAACACCCTACGTACACGAAGCCCGAATAATCGACGATAAAGTAGTGGTTGAAGGTGCCATAGACGCAACGGTTATGTATGTTGCCCAAAGCGATGAATCACCCTTTTATTCATATAATTGCATGATACCCTTTATGCAGGTTATAGAAACCAAGGGAGCCAAAGAAAACATGGATGTGTCCATGGATTTAAGCCTTGATCACATCAGCTTTAATATGCTTAGCGGCAGGGATATGGAGCTTAGGTTCCTGTTAAGCTTTAACACCAACGTTATCGAAGAACTGGAAGCCAATATTATTTCGGACATAGAGTTCAACGAAATGGACAAAACACAGCTTAACAATATGCCCGGCATGACCATTTACGTAGTGCAAAACCACGACAATCTCTGGAAAATAGCCAAAAACTACAATACCTCCATAGACGAACTTCTGGCCGTAAACGAAGTTGAAAACCCCAACAAAATCTATCCGGGTCAAAAGCTTCTGATTTTAAAGAAGGTTTGCGTGGATTAGGGTTTAAGAGCTTGGGAAAACTTTTTCCGGAGAGAATCATTAAAGGTTGCCTCTTAACACTGACCATTAAAATCCAAATAAAAAACCTTGGCAGACTTCTCCAAGGTTTAAAAAAAACGACCGTGATTGATTTCACGGTTTTTTATTTACAGTAATTTGGTTATATTAATTCCTTTTTCCATGCTTAAATCTATTACGTTACCCGAAGATGTATGTACTATGGGTCGGGAAAGGGAATTGTGATTAATGAAAAATACCTTGGCTTCTTCGTTGTTGGATAGCAAAACCCAGTTACCCACAAGGGCAAAGGCAATGTTTCTTATAAAAATCAAAAGATACTTTGGGTCCATTTCAGCATAACCGGAGGTTTCAAAGGTACGAAGCACATCAAAAGGCGATACACCGGGATTACCGCCACGGCTTGAAGTCAAATTATCGTAGGTGTTGCAGATATATATAATTTTAGCCATATCCGATATTCTAGCGTCTTTCAAACCAACCGGATAGCCCGAGCCGTCCATACGTTCATGATGCATGAGAATAGCCAGTTTAATACTTTCGGGAATATCCAGCTCCCTAACCAAATCGTAGCCCAACAACGGGTGGCTGAAATATTCGAAATTCTGGGTCTGCGTCAATTGTTTGTTGGAATTCAAAAGATAAGCGGGCAATTGAGTCTTACCTATATCATGCAACATACCGGCTGTGGTAAGGTTAAGCAAATCCACCTCGTTCAGACCCAACCAGCGACCGAAAAGATTGCATAAAAGAGAGACGTTGTTGGAATGGGTATACATTTCCTCGTCCTTTTCTTTTATACAGCTTATGAATGAAACTATGTCGCTTTTACGCTGTAAATTGGTCATTATATGGTCTATGGATTTGGTCATGTCCAAGGCGGTAACGCTGGTGGTACCTTTGCATATAGCCGTAATATATTGCTTGGTAATACCGGTTACGTTTTCGTAAACGGTGGAGAATTCCTGAAAGTCTTTCCGCTCGGTTACAGGCAAAGTTGCTTGGGAGAAGGGTTGAGGTTGAACAACCGGTGCAGAAGAAACGGAGAAGTCCTTGACATAAACAAATTCTATGCCTTTTGAGCGAAGATAGTCCGGATTGACGGCAGCAACGGGTGTCTCTTTGGGCATAAGCATTTGTCCGCTTACGGTTACTATATCCCTTGCCAAAATCATTTCAGGCTTTGCCTCTTCCAGCCTTATTAACTTAACTATAAAGTCTCCAATCAATTCGCTCATAAACTCTCCCCTCTTTTCCGATTTGTCGGTAATTCCTGTAATAATAGAATACCGCATCTTTTGTCTGTAACAAATCAATTTAACTATAACAAAAAAACTGTAAACCGTCAAGCCACGTACTACATTAGTATTTTATAACATAAGCCTTCATCATAATTTTATTTTACTTATACCGCCCTTATAAAACTAACCTATATATTATATTTCGTCACTTTCCGGAGTTTTACTGATAGTTATTGCACTTTATAATTATTTCTGTATTTTTTATTTATAGTCAAATGCTAATTCAAGAGTAACAAAAGCGTATATTCGTAGTGGTGAGCGACCGGTGGTTTTCCTTGAA
>CAYMOU010000097.1:0-7580 GCA_964392115.1 uncultured Defluviitaleaceae bacterium
TTTTTTCGGCTACATCTTTACGCCTAACCGTTTTTAAATTCTGCAACTCATCTTCGTATTGTTTTAAACCCTCATATGTTAAAACTATCTTTTTTTCGTTCATATATATCTCCTTTAAAGAAATAAAATTCATAGAGTGAGTTGAAAAAATTATAACTGAACAAAATGTTCAATTAATTAAGCCTAACATTTAATTTTATATTATAACATATGTTTTGTTATCTTGCCATGATTGTTTTACTTGATAAAAATTTACAATTATTTATATATTGTCAAAAATCTTCATTATCTGTTCAAGGGTGGTGACTAAGTTAAGCTGTGCCCTAAGTTTTGCTGCGTTTGGGAAGCCTCGTGTATACCACGACAAATGTTTACGCATTTCTCTGATGCCTATAAACTCGCCTTTATGTTTGATTACAGCAAGGCAATGTTCCAAAGCCAGTTCTTTGCGTTCTTTTACACTTGGCTGAGGAAGTAATTCTCCGGTTTTTAAAAAATGCACGGTGTCTCTGAATATCCACGGGTTGCCTTGGGCTGCTCTGCCTATCATTACGGCATGGCAACCGGTTCCGGTTATCATTTGTTTTGCGGATTGAGGGTCGGTAATGTCTCCGCTGCCTATAACCGGTATGGAAACTTTATTGCGAACCTTGGCAATTACGCTCCAATCGGCTTTTCCCGTGTAGTATTCCTCTCTGGTTCTGGGATGTACCGTAACGGCCGCCGCTCCGTTTTCTTCGGCAATTTGCGCTATTTCAGGGGCATTATCCAACCCGTTTATGCCCTTGCGAAATTTCACCGTAACCGGCTTGGACACCGCAGATGAAACTTCTTTTACTATCTTGCCCACCAATTCGGGTTCTGCCATTAAAGCTGAACCTTCGCCGTTTCTTACGATTTTTGGGGTAGGGCAACCCATGTTTATGTCTATGATGTCTATGGGATGTTTTTGAATTTCGTCAGCCATTTTAGCCATTATATAAGGGTCTCTGCCAAAAATTTGTACCGCAACCGGTCTTTCTTCCGGAAGGGTTTCCAGCAATTCTTCTGTATTTCTGCTGTTGTAAAAAAGCCCTTTTGCACTGACCATTTCGGAATAAACCAAACCGGCATTAAATCTTTTGCATATAAGGCGAAAGGCCAAATCCGTAACGCCTGCCATGGGTGCCAGAAACACATTGTTGTCTAGGTTAATATTCTCAAGCTTCATAAAAATATTACCCTTTCATTAAACCCTAAAGACTTTCTTCAGCGCTTTGATAACGATAACGCTGATTACGGTACACACTATCATTTCGGGCAGACCGCCTGTTGTAAATATAAACCACATTAGGGCTTCTACCGAAGCAAAGGGAGAATCCGGAACAGCTATAGCAGACTTAACAACTTCGTTAAAATACAGCAGATAAATCATACCAAGGCAGCCCACTGTATTTATCAAACTTCCCACGGCTGCACCAAAAGCGATTGCAAAAACACTGTTTAATTTTGAGAACAATTTGTAAGCATAATACGCTCCCAAACCGATTAATGCACGGGGTAATATCGATACAAGAGGATTAAGAAAAAGTAAATCCAAGGGGCCGGCCGGCATGGTTACCGCCTTAATAAGGGTCATCACGCCAAACAAAGCACCCACTATCAGACCGATAACCGGGCCTTTTACTATAGCAATTATAATAATAGGTGCATGTGCTATGCTCCAACTGACCGGGGTCATGGGAATCATACCCAAAGGAGTATAAGCCATAATAATTAAAATGGCAAGAGTTATTCCAATAATTGTTAAATCCTTGGTTGAATTGGATACATTAATTTCGTTTTTCATAGTTCACCTCTTTAGTATTTTTAAGCCTGGGTATTTTGTAAATACTTCTATTATTTACCCCTTATAACCCGCCTTTGATAACCGTGGTTTGCACAAAGAAATTTAACGGCTCTTTTGCAAACTCGGGTTTATCTTAAAGCACATTATAACCCAACCTACCGGTATGTTCAACCCAAAACTAAACTTCCATATTTTATGGTTTTACCGCCTAAAGGACATAAAGGCCTTTCTATTCATACTAATTCCATATTTAATGCAGGATAAAAATTAGCAAATTATTCTTGAATCCTTTTATAAATTGCAAACTTTTATCTACTGTTTTAAATGGAATTAGCATTAATCAGCATTTGATTTTACCATATTTGTTAGTTCTTGAAAAAAGTAAGTTGTGAGAGAAACCCCTTTTTGCCGTTTAAAAAAAGGTTTTCTCCCTCAAGATCATAATTTTAGCCAAAAATACCCCTACCGAAAGGCAGGGGCATTGTTTTTTAAACGGGATATACTTTATTTTCGCTGTCCAACAAATTAGGGTCTACTTTATATTGTTGAGCCTGTCTGTGCTTGAAGAAATCGGTGGCAATAGCCGGGAACATGACGTAGGAGTAAACGTCCTCTTTTTGTTCGGCATATTCTTTTACTTCTTCCTTGGCCTTTTCCAAGCCCGGATCCAAAAGGTCACCCGGTCTGACGGTGATGGGTTTTTCGTCGCCTATGATTTTCTTGACGATTTCCTTGGATATAGGCACCGGAGTTTTACCGTACATACCACGAACAATGTCTTTGGATTCTTTGGGAACGATTTTGTAGCGTTCGCCCATGATTACGTTCATAACCGCTTGAGTGCCTACAATTTGGCTGGAAGGTGTAACCAACGGAGGATAACCGAAATCAGCACGAACACGAGGGATTTCTTTCAAAACTTCTTGGAATTTGTCTTCTGCCTTTTGTTCCTTCAATTGAGAAACAAGGTTGGAAAGCATGCCGCCGGGCACTTGATACATAAGGGTAGCAATATCCACGCCCAAAACTTTAGTGCTTAACAAGCCGCTTTCAAGGTATTTTTCACGTAAAGGTCTGAAATATTCGGTAAGGTCACCCAAAGCCAACTTATCCAAACCGGTGTCATATTCTGAATCTCTAAGGGCTTCAACCATAACTTCGGTAGACGGTTGAGAAGTACCCAATGCAAAGGGAGAGATAGCTGTATCTATAACATCCGCTCCGGCTTCGATAGCACGAAGGTAGGACATAGCCGCAAGACCGGAGGTGTAGTGGCTGTGAACCTGAACAGGAAGATTTGTAACAGATTTGATAGCCTTAACCAGCTCGAAAGCTTTTTCCGGCAACAACAAACCTGCCATATCCTTTATACAGATAGAGTCAGCACCCATTCCTTCCAAGGTCTTTACATAATCCATGTAATATTCAAGGGTATGAACTTCGCTGATAGTATAGCAGATACAAAGCTGTGCATGGGCACCGCCTTTTTTGGTAGCTTTAGCGGAAAGTTCAAGGTTTCGTGGGTCATTAAGTGCATCGAAAATACGGATTATATCAATACCGTTTTCGATTGCGGCATAAACAAAGCCCTCTACTATATCGTCCGGATAGGCTTTGTAACCCAGCATGTTTTGACCCCTAAAAAGCATTTGCAAAGGAGTTTTTTTGCATACAGCTTTCATTTTTCTGAGACGTTCCCAAGGGTCTTCTTTAAGGAAGCGTAAGCTTGCGTCAAAAGTTGCACCGCCCCAAACTTCCAAAGAATGAAACCCTATTTGGTCCATTCTCTCCAGAACCGGAAGAACATCTTCAAGGGGTAAGCGTGTTGCAATCAAAGACTGTTGACCGTCTCTGAGTGTTGTATCGGTTATTTTAACAGGTCTTGACATATAGTACCTCCTGATTAAATTCATATACCTCTGCAAAGGAGTAAACCGGCAATTCAACTTCACAAAACTAAGACCTTGCGGACAACTTTTTCTGATGAAGAACTTTTCCACAAACCCCTTTCAAAAAGACTTTATAATAAATAAGGGGTTGCCTGTTTAAATAGTCGGCCGTAAAACTCTATATTTGCATCGGATAATACTTTCCTATGGGCTTAACCGGTAAACCCATAGGAAACAAACTTACAGTTAAATAATTAACTAATTTTTCTTAATAGCTATCTTGTTTTATTTACCACCCAAAATATTCAAGAATACACCGGCCGCTACAGCAGAGCCGATAACACCGGCAACGTTGGGGCCCATGGCGTGCATAAGCAGATAATTGCCCGGGTTTTCTTCTTGACCCACCTTTTGAGCAACACGTGCCGCCATGGGAACAGCGGAAACGCCTGCGGCACCGATAAGGGGATTAACCTTGCCTCCGGTCATTTTGCACATAAGTTTGCCGAAAAGAACACCTGCAGCGGTGGAAATGGCAAAGGCTATAAGACCCAAAAGCAACACTTTAATGGTAGCTTCTGTAAGAAAAACGTCGGCCTTTGTGGTAGCGCCTACGGTAACACCGATGAAAATTGTTACTATATACATTAAGTATTCGGAAGCGGCTTTTGCAAGTTTGTCTGTAACCATTGATTCTCTGAGAAGGTTACCAAGCATAAGCATACCGATAAGCGGGGCACAGTCACGAATAAGCAATACAACCAATATGGTACAAACCAAGGGGAAAATAATTTTTTCACGTTTGGAAACATGGCGCAATTGTTCCATCTTGATGGCACGTTCTTTTTTGGTTGTTAAAGCACGCATAATGGGCGGTTGTATAATGGGAACCAAAGCCATGTAGGAATATGCCGCAAGCGCTATGGTACCGGACATATGAGCTGCCAATTTGTTTGCGGTATATATAGCGGTAGGGCCATCAGCACCGCCGATAACGCCGATAGCTGCCGCCTCGGCCACGGTAAAGCCCAGTAACAAAGCACCCAAGAAGGTAACAAAAATACCGGCCTGAGCCGCCGCACCCAGCAATAAGCTTTTGGGGTTGGCTATAAGCGGGCCAAAGTCAGTCAAGGCACCTATCCCCAAGAATATAAGCGGAGGAAAGATACCCAATTTATTTCCCTGGCTTAAATAATACAACATTCCGCCGGGGTCCATAATAGTAACGCCGGGAATGTTTACGAGCAATATACCGAAAGAAATCGGTAACAGCAACAAAGGCTCGTAATTTTTTGCAATGGCCAGATAAATAAAGAACAGGGCAACAAGTATCATTATTAAAAATCGATAGTTATCGCCTTGGAAAAATATCAAAAAGCCCGAATTGGCGAAAAAATCGCCTATGGCAGAACCAAAAGAGCTGAAAAAGTCCATGCGTGTAACCTCCAGTAATGTAATACCAATCCGTTGTATAACTTTACGCTAAGGATTGGTACAAAACTTATTCCATTCAGTCAAAACATCATACAGGCAAAAAAATTTTGTAACAGGGTTGCGGAAAAACTAATTTGCCGGTCAGTATGTAATTACCCATACCGCTTTATGCCGGTAAAGGTATAAATGGAATAAATATTACTCTTCTACCACCAGGAGTATATCTCCGGTATTAACGCTTGCACCTTTGGTAACGTTGATAGAAAGCACTTTTCCGGCTACGGGGATAGAAATTTCGTTTTCCATTTTCATGGCTTCAAGCACCATAACGGCTTGGTTTTGGGTTACGGTATCCCCAACGTTTACGTTAATTCCCACTATAACCCCGGGCATGGGAGAAACCAGTTTAAATCCGTCAGCCGGAGCCGCTGCAGGAGCCGGTGCGGGTGCAGGAGCAGCTGCTACAGGTGCCGGTGCAGCTTGAGCAACGGGTCTGGGTGCCGGTGCGGTTTGAACGGCTGCGCCGCCTGCCAATTCTTCTACAACTACGTCGTATGCTGTTCCGTTAACGGTTACTCTATAATTTTTCATTATAATACCTCCAAATTATTTAAAGTTTAGTGTATCATTTAGTTTCATTCGGTATCTTTTAATTTTGAACTTGCCTTTTTGCGGTTTCACGCCAAGGTGAAGCCTTTCGGAAAGACCTGACCACAAGTTTGTCGGGTGAAGTATTAAGGCTTGCTGAAAGAGCCGCAACTATGGCAGCAACTATTTCGGCTTGATTGTCTTGCGCCGGTTGGGCTTTCGGGGCCTCGGTTACTTCGGGAGCCTTTACCGGTTGTGGGGCTTGAGCCTTCGGAGGCTCTTCCTTGGGTTTTTCTTCTGTACCGATGAATTTTAAAAGGTAAAGTACAAAAGAAATAGCCGCCAAAGCCAATCCTACTATTATTAGGCCTATTATTGCTATGTTAAAGTCTTGTGCAAATGATTCCATTGTTAAACCATTCATATAACTTCTCCTTTTTGCTTAATGTTAAACTGTGAGAAGCATTTGTTTTCAAACCGTTCCATGCTTCTTGGTGTAAGCGGAAACACGCTTGGAAGACAGCATTTCAAGGGCGATGATAATATGCTTTCTGGTTTGTGCCGGCTCGATTATTTCGTCTATATAACCCAAAGCGGCAACATCATAAGCCGAATTAACTTGGGTGTTAAGCACTTTTTCAGCCGCATCTGTATTAACCATGCCTATTTTTGCATTGCTCCAGCCTAACACCAGGTCTGCGCCTATATGTTTGCTGTTCATCATAAGATAAGGGCCGGCCACGGCGTTTCTCATAATTACGCTGACTTTGGGCACGGTTGCGCTTGCATAAGCATTGATAATTTGAGAGCCGAGAGAGATAAGCTTGGAGTCGTTGGATTTATTGTTGGAGTACATATTGGCATCGACCAGATTAACCAACGGTATATTGAAGGCATCGCAGAATTTTACAAATTTTAATAATTTATTTAATCCGTTAACGGTAACGTCACCGTAGTTGGCAACCAGCCCGGCTGTAAACCCGGCAAATCTTACCATAAACACTTTCATTTCCGGTGCGAAATCCTTTTGGATTTCTGTAAGTAAGCCGTTATCAACCAAAGAACCTGCTATTGCGTATACATCGGGCAGTTGTTTGTTGTCGGCAGGTACACAGTTGTTTAGGATAACGTCTTCTCTGTTTAAATCTTCGTTTTCGAAGGCAAAGGGAGCTTCTTCGAGGTTGTTGGACGGTAACAACTCTACCAATTGTCTGATGCCTGCAAGGGCCTGTTGCTCATTTTCATAAGCAAAGTGAGCCAAACCGCTTTGAATTGCATGGAAAGTGGCATCCGAACATTTTTCGGGGTCTGTGCCCTTAATGTCGGGATATGTAGTTGGGCTTTCCAAGAATAATTTGCTGTTGTCTTGAGACATAAACACAAAGTCGGACAGGCCGCAGATAAAGCTTGCTATACCCAAACATTCGCCCTTAACATAGCTAATTTGAGGAATAACCCCGCTTGCTTCCGATTGAACCGAGAATATTTTGCCGTAAGCGTCCAAAACGTTTGTGCCGTCTTCAAGGTATGTTCCTTGAGAGTCCAGCAAGGCTATAACCGGGGCGCCCATTTTCAAAGCCAACCCGTAAAGGTTTGCAATTTTTTTTGCATGGGCCGAATTAACCGCTCCTTCTTGACAATATAAATACACAAGCCTACCGGATATAGTGCCGTGACCGGTTGTTACTTGTGCATCTTTAACATACGAACCTATCGGAACAAAACTGTTTGGGTCCAACACCTCCAAAATCAGCTTGTTGATTTGTTCCGGAACGTCTGAAGAAGGATTGCTTTTTTTCTGCTTGTTTGTACTCATTCATATACCTCCACTTTAGAGCTTG